>JAFDFZ010000097.1 GCA_019309565.1 Deltaproteobacteria bacterium | reverse complement strand
TCTCTTGCTGCCAGAAGCGCACAAAGAGAAGCGCTTGAGGCGGAATCCTGGATCACTCCGCCTCCGGGGCCATTTGATTTGAACCTCTTCGGTAAATCGAGCATATCCACAAGCCAGTCCAGTACATGGGTTTCAAGCTCCGTACAGGCCGGGCTGGTGGTCCACAGCATTCCCTGAACTCCCAGCCCTGCAGAGATCAACTCTCCTAAGATTGCCGGACCCGATGCATTTGCAGGAAAGAATGCAAAGAAATTGGGCGACTGCCAGTGGGTTATACCTGGAAGAATCAACTTTTCAACATCCCTAAGGATCTCTTTGAAAGATTCGCTGTGCTGGGGCGGCTCAGAACTGTGCTGGGGCGGCTCAGAAGGAAGCATTGAGCGAATTTCCCCTGGTTTTACCCTGGATAAAACCGGATAGGACTCGATCTTTCTATAGTAGTCGGCTATCCAGTCCACAACCGCTTTGCCATATCGCCGGAATTCCTCTGGTGTCATATGATAAGTTTCTTCTTTAAACATCTTCTCTCAACTCCATCAATGTTAATATTAGGTTAACGATCAATTATTACCAGTTAAATAGCCGCATGTTTATCCTTATACCACATCAAGAATAAAACGAGTCATCGCCTCTAATGTCGGCATTTCCTGTTGAATATGAGGAGCGTGCCCGCAATTGGGTAACATTAAAAGTTCGCTCTCTCCACCTGCCTGCTGATATATGGCATCAGCCTGCAGAGGGGTGCCGTACTCATCTTCCTGGCCCTGAATGAAGAGCGTCGGTACGGTGATTTGTGGTAAATACCGTTCTATGTTCCAGTAAACAAAATCCGGGTGAAGCCATGTGTCGTTCCATCCCCAGAAGGCACAACCCACGTTTCTGCCGTGATATTTTTCCAGTTTTTCCCGCAAATCACCATTGACATATGCTTGCATGGCTTTCCGGATCGAATCAAGGGTTACCCTTCCACAAAACACATGGGCAGCTTCTGTTATGAGTCCGCGCAAACCAGACGCAACCCCACCACCGGCATAAATAATTGCAATGGAGCCTCCGTCTGAATGACCAATAATAATACTTTCACCGATTCCGGCAGCCTCAAGCAGTCTGGGCAAAACCACAAGCCCTTCATGAAACATAAATCGAATGCTGCGCGGCAGCCGACAGGGATCTGAACCCCCGTAGCCTAGTCTGCTGTATACAAAAGCACCGCATCCGGTGGCAGCGGACAGTTTCTCAGGAAAATCGCGCCACATGGAAACACACCCCAGGCCCTCATGTAAAAACACGATAGTGGGGGCTTCCCTGGGTGAAGGCCCGAACCAGGCCACCTCTATGCGCCTGTCGTCTAAAATGATATAATCCCGGCTTTTTTTTCGAACGATCATCCTTGGTGTGTTCATCCTCTCTTGTAAAAATCGCTTGATTTGTAGGTGCCGATGAGTTGATTGTGGCTTTGTTAACTTCCACATCCCTCACAGAAAAACTGTTTTTCCTGTTTTGGCCGCCTCTGCCAGCGCATCAAGCACCTGCATGTTCAAGATGCTGTCTTGAGCTGAAAAAGCCAACTTCCTTTTGCCCAAAGCTGCATCTGCAAAATGTTCGAGCATCAGTTGATACTCATCTGCACCGGGAACCACAAACTCATCCCCGGTTTCTTTGTCAACACCTCGTACGGTGAATCTTGCATCCTTCTGCCAGGGAATAAAGGCATCGTGAGGCAATTCGATCGCGCCCTTGCTTCCAACAACCGTGTAGGTCTGCTGCAATGCCGATATGAAACTGGCTTCCAGGGTGGCGATGCAACTGTCAGAAAACCGCATCAAACCAACGATGTGGACATCCACCCCCCGGGGGTGATACACGGCCTGGGCCTGAACCTGTTTCGGTTCCTGCCCAAGAAGCCACCTTGCAACGCTCACACTGTAACACCCAACATCGAGAAGGGCTCCCCCCCCTGTCTGAGGCTTTAACCTGGCATTCTGCCCGCTTTTATATTCGTTTTCGGGAAAACGGTAACAGAACGCGGAACGAAGCAATCTGGGCTCTCCGATAAATCTTTCCGCTATCATCTGCTTGATTCGAAGACTCCTTGGATGAAATCGATACATGAACGCTTCCATTAACAGCATGCCCGTCTTTGACGCCGTGTCGAACATCTCTTGTGCCTCGCGGGCGGTGCAGGCCAGGGGTTTTTCACACAAAACATGTTTGCCTGCACATAGCGCCTTCAATGTCCAGGGCCTGTGGAGATGATTGGGAAGGGGAATGTAGACCGCACCAATCTGCGGGTCATTCAAAACGGCATCGTAACCCTCGTATACCGCATGAATGCTGTTTTTCTCCGCCACCTCTTCTGCACCGGCCGGGAATCGGGTTGCCAGCGCGTGAACCCTGCCGTTTTTAGATTTTTGAATGGCCGGGATGATACATACCCTTGCGATTGTGGCATTTCCCAAAACACCCCATTTGAGCATTTCAACCATCAAGAACCTCAACACTTCCGCCTTTTGCCGCCGATCTGCTCGCTGCTTCCAGTATGGCGACAACCTTGAGCGAATCGGCAAGCGGAGCCTCGATGGGCTCTGCCAGCAGCAGATGATCGGCAAGGTTCGCATGGAATGGATAATCAAGCCGATCCGGTAGGCATAAGTTTTGCTTTGTTATCTGCCCGCTTGACGTGCGACTATACAAAACTATATCGGGGGGCATTTCGGTGGCAGGAATATCGTGCCTGTGAAAATAAACCACGGGATCGATGGTGTAGGTCGTAACATCACACCAGTGGCCGACGATCGCACCCTCGGTTCCAAGTAAATACCATTTCGGTTTTCGTGCCGCTGCAATGTCTGAGTGGATAAACTCGGCTTCCTTGCCGCTTTCAAATCGAATTTGAACGCGCTCCTGATCCGCATTGGTGACATCATGCCAGACCCGGTTCTGACGGGTGCCCGTAACAGAAGTGATGCGTTCGGGTATCAGGCTTACAATCCAATCAAGGTAATGGCCCCCCCAATCATATGCTGTGCCTCCTGAAACGACGTCATGGGAATGCCAGTACCCGCAGGGATGATTAAACCCGCCTACGAAAGTCTCCATGTAAAAAAGATCGCCGATAAGACCATCCCCTATCGCCTGCTTGATGGCCATATAGTCTACGTCCCAACGCCGGTTCTGATGACAGCTTAAGTGAACAGATCGCATGTTCGACATCTCCACCAAAGCGGTCGTTTCTTTCCGATTCAGCGCCAGTGGCTTCTCACAAACAACATGTTTGCCTGAATCCATCATCTGCAAAGCCAATTTGGCATGAGTATTGGGAGGGGTTGCTATGATCACCACATCCAGCTCAGGGTCGCTGGCAAGTTCCTTTGCGCTTTTGTAAGTGGTAATGTGAGGAAAATCCTCTCTTGCCTGTACCTGCCGCTTGGGGTTGGAATCGCATGCACCACGAAACCAAAGCCCGCTGGTGGACTCGATTCCCAGGCCGTGATACCTACCAACCGATGGTGCATATCCTAAGATTCCCACGCCTAACGGTTTACTATCGATGGAATGGCCGGCCATCTGACGCATCAGCCGGTACAAAACTCTGTGTAGAACCGGATGATCCAGGTCTTGGAATGCAGCAACCGCCGAATTTCCATCCCCGAAAGCACGGCTGACCAGCATGTCGATATGCTGATACCGCCAATCGGCATATAGAATCGTCTGAACCTCATCCGTTAACCGTTCCAGCCCGTGAGAACATTGTTTGATGTAAATTGCCTCGGGCATACGAGCTGCCAGCGGGTTGTCTTTATTCCGAAACATCACCCGAAGCTCAGAGGTTGCAGCAAGGGGCCGGGGCCGAACACCGAAAAGCAAAGGTAACGGGCTTTTCGCTGATTGATTAATTTCAACCCACCCACCGCCGGATTCAACAAACCGAGTCAAAATACCCAACATATCATTTTTATCTGAACCATTTACGGTTATCACAACATCATATACGCTTAAATCCACATGCAGCCCGGGCTTCATGCTAAGCCGAACGCACCCGATGGACCGCAAGTAGGATAGAAACGATTTAAGGGACAATAGATTTTTTTCACCAACAAACAGAATGGATATTGTGGGAAGTGTCATGGTTATCCCATACCTTGATAGAAACCGCAAAAGGGTCTGTGTCTGCTGATTTAGATGAGTAACATTCTGTTAAACTTAGGTCCCTGATAAAATCCTGATAAAAATCGATGATGTTTTTAAATAATTATCATGATGGACAGTCGATTTCAACATCACAGAATCGATTCCGGCAAAAGGTTATATGAGAAAACCGGCTCTGCTCCATGTGCATCGGCTTTTGTATTGACGCATACCAGGTGCTACCTTATACTTTCACATCTGTTGAGCGAAACTCATAATTGAAAGGCAATAGTTATGGTGGAAAAAGTCATCATCATGGGAGCAGCTGGAAGAGACTTTCATAATTTCAATGTTTATTTTAAGGGAAATCCCCGTTACCATGTGGTTGCCTTTACGGCAGCGCAGATACCGGATATAGATGATCGGCTTTACCCTCAAGAGCTTGCCGGGGAAGACTATCCCGACGGCATCCCGATTTATCCCGAAGAACAACTGGTCAGTTTAATACGCAAACACAATATCGATCTTGTGGCATTCTCTTACAGCGATGTTCCCCATGAAGAGGTCATGCATAAAGGTTCTTTGGCGATGTCAGAGGGGGCGGACTTTATTTTGATGGGAGCCACCTATACCATGCTTCGACCTGCGAAACCGACAGTGGCGGTATGTGCCGTTAGAACCGGATGCGGAAAATCACAAACAACCCGCAAGGTGGCCGAAATATTGACAGAATACGGGCATAGGGTTGTGGTAGTTCGCCATCCCATGCCTTATGGAGATTTGAAAAAACAGGTGGTCCAGCGGTTTTCAAACTATAAGGACTTTGAAAAACACCAATGTACCATCGAAGAAAGAGAAGAATTCGAACCTCTGGTGGATCTCGGTATAACGGTCTATGCGGGTGTCGATTATGGAATGATATTGAAAGCAGCAGAAAAAGAAGCCGATGTCATTATCTGGGATGGAGGAAATAACGACACCCCCTTCTATTACCCGAATGTGCATATAGTACTGTTCGACCCACACCGTGCAGGCCACGAACTGCGATATTATCCCGGTGAAACCAATATGATCATGGCCGATATTGCCATCATTAACAAAGTCGATACAGCCCAGCCCCATCAGGTGGAAACCGTACGGAAAAACATTGCGGCCCATGCACCGAAAGCCGACATTCTGCTTGCGGAATCACAAGTTCTTGTAAGTGATCCTAAACGTATCGAGGGCAAACGCGTTCTGGTTGTTGAAGACGGACCAACGCTTACCCACGGGGAGATGCCGTTTGGTGCAGGGATGATAGCTGCCAGAACATATCGTGCAGCAAAAATTATCGATCCTCGCATCTATGCTAAAGGAACCATAAAAGAAGCCTTTGATCGATATCCTCATATAGGGAAAGTGCTGCCTGCAATGGGATACAGCCAGCAGCAGATCAGGGATCTGGAACAGACAATCGATGCTTCTGATTGTGATTTGGTTCTTTTTGCCACTCCCATTCAGCTTACCCGGATTGTTTCGATAAATATGCCGACGATTCGGGTTCGCTACGAGTACAAGGATCACGGAACCCCGGCCCTGAAAGAGGTGCTTTTAAAAAGGCTGTAGAGCACACTGCGCTCTGAGGGAATTGCAAATGAAACAGAAGGGCAAAACCCAATCGCTCCTTGTTGCACTGGGGGGAAATGCGCTTATCCGGAAAGGTCAAGTGGGTACGGTGGAAGAGCAATTTGAAAACCTGAAGGTCCCAATTCGCCAGATTGCCAGGCTTTCAAGAAGATTTAAAATCCTCATCACCCATGGAAACGGCCCACAGGTGGGCAACCTGCTGTTGCAACAGGAATGCTGCAGCGAAGTTCCCCGGCTTCCACTGGAAATACTTGTTGCACAAACCCAGGGGCAGATAGGATATATGATCGAATCGGTTCTGGACAGTGAATTGATGGCGCTGGGAATTCAGTATCAGCAGTTTATTGTCAGTCTGATCAGCTACGTTGTGGTGGACGAGAACGACCCCGCGTTTTTAGAACCAACAAAACCCATAGGCCCGGTTCTACAGGAACAGACGGCAATGAACGCCCCCTACCCGGTTCGAAAAACTCCGAAAGGATTTCGCCGTGTGGTCGTCTCCCCAAAACCTGTAACGATCGTTGAGAAAAGAGAAATTAAAAAACTCATCGAGCAAGACTTCATCGTTATTTGTTGCGGCGGAGGGGGAATTCCAGTTGTTAGAGAGGGCCGATCTTTCTGTGGCGTAGATGCGGTGATCGACAAAGATCTTGCCAGCTCCAAGCTGGCAGAAGAAGTTGATGTGGACATTTTCCTGATAGCAACCGATGAAAAGGGGGCTGCGATTCATTACGGCAGCGCCGAGCAGGAATTTCTTCGTGAAATTACCGTTGATCAGGCCACTGAATATTTAAAAGAAGGCCAGTTTCCTCCAGGTTCCATGGGACCAAAAGTTGAAGCGGCCATCCAGTTTGTTCAGAGTGGCGGAAAAAGAGCTGTGATTACCTCCATTGACAGCATCGAAGCGGCTATAAGCGGTGATGCTGGAACGGAAATCAGGCCGAATCCTTGATGGGGAAGCCTAAATATCCCGGCAGAGCCGTTGCTTTGCTTTTTGCAGCAAGCTAAGCTTTTATCGTGGTTTCAATCCGCTCGACAGCCCAATCTATCACGTCTTTGGTTATGATAAGAGGTGGGGCGAATCGTATGATGTTGTCGTGGGTTTCTTTACATAGCAACCCATTTTCTTTGAGCTTTTCACAATATTGTCGCGCCCCGCCCGCTTCGGCGTGAAATTCCATTCCGATCAACAGCCCCTTTCCGCGGACTTCTTTTATTTTTGAATTTTTTATCTGTTTCAAACATTCCAGGAAATATGCGCCCATGGTTGCAGCGTTTTCAATCATACCTTCTTCAATAAGAACCTTGATCGCGGTGCGAGCCACGGCACAGGCCAGGGGATTTCCCCCAAAAGTGCTCCCGTGTTCCCCTGGTTGCAGGACACTCATGACCTCCGTGTTTGAGAGAACCGCAGAGATGGGGTAAAACCCCCCGGAAAGCGCTTTTCCAACAAGTGACAAATCCGATTCAATGCCCTCGTGCTCCTCGGCCAGCAGCTTTCCTGTGCGGCCAAGTCCTGTCTGAATCTCATCGAGGATCAGCACAATGTTGTGTTTCTCGCAGATTTCCTTTGCCTTCTTGAGGTATCCTTCAGGCGGAATTATCACACCGGCTTCACCCTGAATCGGTTCAACCAAAAACCCGACGGTATTCTCGGTGATGGCCGCCTCAAGGGCCCCGGGGTCACCATACGGAATGATTTTGAAACCCGGAGTGAACGGGCCGAACCCATCCCGGGAAGCTTGATCCGTGCTGAAACCAACGATGGTAATGGTCCGTCCATGAAAGTTGTTTTCACAAACGATGATTTCAGCTTTGTCTTTCGGTACGCCTTTGGCCCTATATCCCCATTTGCGAACGGTTTTGATCACGGTCTCCACCGCCTCGGCCCCGCTGTTCATGGGAAGAACCTTATGGGAGCGGGTTAACTCGCATAGTTCTTTGTAAAACGGTCCCAGTTGATCGTTTCGAAAAGCCCTTGATGTGAGGGTGAGCTTTTTGGCCTGTTCCATCAGAGTTTCCAGAAGCCTGGGATGACAATGACCCTGGTTGACAGCAGAGTAAGCCGACAGGCAATCCAGATACTTGTTACCATCCACATCCCACACCCACACCCCTTTGCCCCGGCTCAATACCACATCCAACGGCTTGTAGTTATGGGCACCGAGTTCTTCTTCCAGACGAATGTATTCATCCTGTTTCATTTGTTTTTTCCTCCTTTGCCTAAGACGCGATGATGCCCCGGGCTGTTCCCTGTTTGTATAAAACCAGCAGATGAATCCGACGTCAGGGAGTTTCCAAATAAGTTTGAGCTGTTGAAAATCAATCCTACAAGGCAAGATCCTGTTGATATCATATATTCTTGTATAAAATCATAGAATGTAACGCAATGGAATGCAACCGGCCGGCAATTCTTACAGCGACTCTCGGTTAAACAGAATCGCTGCTCTTAAGTTTGTTCATTAGATTCCGATGTATGAAACAGAGCCGAGTTAGCATGTGTGTTCGATATAAAGAACCAACCGGGAAGAAGGATGATGCTCAAAGTTTTTTTCCAATGGCTGCCAACCGCGCGTGTCCTTGCATTGTGGCTCTGTATTTTCGGTTTATTGCTAAGCGGCTGCAATTTTTTTCAAGACGCACCTGCCCAAGAGGATCTTTCTAAAATTCAATTAAACGAAGATATCCTCGCCTTTGCCTTTAAAAACACACCGCGGATCTATTCGGGTCTTGTGAAGATAAACCATGAGATATTGTTGATCGATGCTGAACTTGAACGACTTAAAGGGATTGAAACCACATACCCTCGCCAGCAGAAGATTGTGGCGGTCGAAAAAGCAAACTGGAAAAAGATCCAGCGAAACCTGTTTGATGAGCTTGCAGTTGTTGAAAAAGACATTGAAAGAATTTACGTGACCTATTTAGTAAACAAACAGAAAGGAAAAGTGCTGATTAAAGAAAAGGCCTACACCATCCTATCTTCGATAAACAATACCCTTAAAGCTTCCACTGCCCATACACAGCGCCTGAAGCCGAACCGGAAAAAATCATTTATCCAAAAGTTTAAAGCAAAGTTTTTCGGATAAATACCCCCTTCCATCACGGTTTGGATGCATATTGTTAAATTTTTACATTGGATTTGACACCCCGACTCGAAGCGGATACTATCAACGGTAACTTTCGGTGAAATTTAGCTTAAAAGGTGTCACTTCGCTCCTTCTTTTTTAAAATAGATCAAATTCCTTAGTTCAATTATGATTCAATATCGTCAACAAATTGTCGATATGATGTTGTTAAGCGCCTAATCTTAAGAGCAGCAGCCTTGATATGGCATCGTTAAAAGAAACAGACACCCAGGACCAGGTTAACCTTTCTTCACACCTAAGACGTATGGCCAGAATGCAACCGTTTAAGCGTGCCGTATGCTATCCGGTTAAAAGAGACTCCCGGGGCCGGCTGGCTTACAGCCACCTGACATTTCTTCAGCTTGAGCAAGAATCTGACTGTGTGGCACGCGGTATGGAAAAGGCGGGCATACTGCGCGGCACACGAGCCTTTCTGATGGTAAAACCTGGCCCTGAATTTTTCGTGCTGACATTTGCACTTTTCAAAGTCGGAGCGGTGCCGGTGCTTGTTGAGCCTGCCATGGGCCTTAAAAGGATACTCGGTTGCCTTAAAGAGAGCGAACCGGAAGCGTTTATCGGTATGCCCAGCGCTCATATTCTAAGAAAATTATATCCAGGCTATTTTAAGAGCGTTAAAACGTGTGTGACCGTGGGGCATAGCTGGTTTTGGGGTGGCAGATCTCTGAATGAAATCCGGGAGCTCCCCTGGCGACCCTACCGGATTGCCAATACCAGAAAAAATGAAATCGCTGCCATCCTTTTTACCGCAGGTACAACGGGTACCGCCAAAGGTACCATATACACCCATGGCATATTCGAAGCCCAGCTCCGCCATATCAAATCCCATTTTCTAATAACACCCGATGAGGTCGACCTTCCCACGTTTTCGTTCTTTGCTTTGTTTGATCCCGCCCTGGGAATGACCGCTATCATACCGGATATGGATCCAACGAGGCCTGACAAGGTGGATCCTGACGATATCATTGAACCGATCCTAAACCAGGGTGTCACCAATATATTCGTATCCCCCGGCCTGCTGCATCGTGTTGGATGTTATGGAAAAGAGAGGGGAATCAAACTTCCATCCTTGAAACGCGTGATTTCAACCGGGGCTCCTTCGGCGGCTTCCAGCATCGAAGCATTCGCCACGATGTTACGCAGCGATGTGGAGATTCACACCCCCTATGGTGCAACCGAAGCGATTCCGGTCAGTTCCATTGGAAGTAAGGAGATTCTGTCGGAGACAAAAAAATTAAGCGAACAGGGATTCGGGATCTGCATCGGCCGTCCGCTTAAGGGCATAGAGATGCGTATCATAAGGATCTTAGATGAACCCATCTTGAGCTGGTCTGAAAACCTCATGGTCACAGATGGCGATATCGGAGAGATTGTTGTAAGCGGAGATCTGGTAACCAGCCGATACTATAACCGGCCTCGAGACGAAGCTTTTTCAAAAATAAGGGCCGCAGACAGGATTTGGCACCGGATGGGAGATCTTGGCTGGAAAGACACAAAGGGTAGATTCTGGTTCTGCGGTCTAAAAAGCCATCGTGTACAGACCGAAAAAGGCACTCTTTTTACCATTCCCTGCGAGACCGTGTTCAATAACCATCCGGAGGTCCACCGCAGCGCCTTGGTCGGAGTCGGGGAATTACAGAATCAAACGCCGGTGATCTGCATCGAGCTTGAAGGTGAAAAATCGAAAACAGAAAAGCACAAAATCAGAGAAGAACTCTTGCAGCTTTCCAGAAAAAACGAGCAGACCAGGCATATTCAAACCATTCTATTCCCTAAATCGTTTCCCCTCGATGCCCGGGACGATACCAGGATCTTGCGGGAAAAGCTGGCGGCATGGGCGGAAAAACAGTTGCAGGCGCCATGACCTTTCCGCTTCAAAGCAAAAGGATCACAGTCGGTGATGTTACCACTCCTTACCGGACATAGGCGCAGGGGCCTCTATCGTCTTTAGGAAAAGATCCGCCTTTGCCGCAGCCTCAATCCTTGCGGTCTGCACATTCAGTCTTGCACCGAATGTTTCATTGCAGAAATCCCTCAATGCTTTAACAGTCTTAGGACTTCCGGTTACCGGAAGATACGGCCAGAAGTATGTTGATACACCCATCGCAACCAGTGCCACCGCTTCTGTCACCTCTGTGCTTCGATTGGCTTCCGCAAAATATGCCACGATGGGACAATCGCTTAAAGGTTTTTCACAGACTTTGGACAATGCAAACAGAAAATCTACGATGCTGCTGCAATCAATCACAGCCGGAAGATGATCCCCGATTACTGAAAACAGGTCCTTTATCCCGGCTCCGCAAGCTTTTTCCCTGCCGGGATTCAAGAATCCATATTTCGCCAGCCCGATGCTTGCCTCTCCGCTTGAAATACAGAGAATATCCTTTTGCAGAAATATTTCAGCGATGGTGGTCAGCTCCCTGTCCTGGGTAAACTTAACGTTATTGCTGCCGGCAAAGATCGCAATCCCTTTGATACTGCCGTTGCTCAAAGCTTCGGCTATTTTCTTAACATCCAGATTTCCTGAAGTAAAACCGAAAACGGCCGTTTCTTTTACCCCTGGAATGTCACGCGGAATATCCTTTCTTAAATCGAAAGCCTCCTGGGCCTTTTTGACGACCTCTTCGGCAAAACCGTTTAGATCCGTCATTGCTTTCAAACCATTGACGTTCATGACCTTTACGATCCAGTCTTTTGCAACTTCTTTCAAAGAGGGGTTTACATAATGCTCTGCCGCAACCACCAGGTCAACAGCACCAGTCATCAAGGGAATTTCCTGAGATCCGTAATTGCTCACAGGAGATATTGCAAAAGGTGTAAGCAAGGGGTTCGTACAAACTCCCATCACATTGATATTATTAGCCTTCGCTTTTTCCAGGATCTGTTTTTTCAACGACGCTGAAATGGTACCGCAAAGCAAAATATTGGGTGTGTCCGTTTGAAGCACCCCGAGGTTAACATCCACGTAAGTGGGAGTGTTCTGTCCAAAAACAGCCTGCTCCAGTCTAAACTTAAGCCATTGGACCAAGTAACCGAAAACAGCTGATTTAAACGCCCACAGCAGGGTTTGCTCCACACTGCAAATTCCTCCCTCCAGTTTCTGGGAAGCTTTCAGAAGATCCCGTGCCAGTCCTTCCGGAAAAACACCTACATTCGACCATCTGTCAACAAGCCCTTCGGGCAATTCGTTCAAGCTACCAGCACCACCGCCGCCGCGGCTGATCAGTTCTTGAATATCTTTGACGATTCGATCTGCCCGATCTTTTTCCTTCGGCTCAACTGCACCGGTTGTGACTTCACGAACCAGTTCGCTTGCCTGATCCAGAAAGGCCATGGAGCCTTTCAACACAAGCCGCAAAAGGGTTTGAGCCGCGAGCGTATCTTTGTCTTTTCCGCAGACACCCACTTTGTTGGTATCCCTGAAGGGATGGCTGATGCAGGGGCCCTGGAGGCAATCGCGGCAACTTAAGCCCGATTCGCAAAACCCACATTCGGGAAGCTGCCCCTCGTAACGATCCCAGGCAAGTGAAACTTCCTGGTCAGCGGCTTTCAATAAAAAATGCTCCACTGCGCGATCGGCAGTCTTTTTCTGGATATAGTCCATCTTTTTCCTCTCCTTTCCGGTACAAATCAGAACTGCTTTAACATGTATTGGCCGCTGCCCCCGGCGGCCTTGAAGCTAGAACTTCTTTTTCCGGTAATCTTTTCTTTCCTCGATCCTGATGGCATTGGTGGGACAGGCCTCGGCACAAATGGGGAATCCCATGTTACGGCACCGATCACATTTAATGGCCACCTTGAATGTGGCAGACGGCATGATGATTCCAAATGGACAAACCATGACACACATCCAGCACGCAATGCAGGTGGGTTCATGCACAAAAACAAGCCCCGTTTCCGGATCTCTTTTCATGGTTCCATTGGGGCATGCATACAGGCAGGGGGCTTCCTCACAATGCCGGCACTGCAAGGCAAACCGTTTTCCCTCGACAAATACCCGCGGAATCGGCTGAGGCTCTTCGTTTATGGAACGCGGCAGCTCTTTGGCTACCGAAGCGATTTCTGAGCCGCACCAAAGCTCGCATTGATGGCAGCCCGTGCATTTCTCCGGATCGACCTTTATAACTTGCAATGTCTCCTCCTTGATTGAATCAAACAGCACCGATTATCCTGCCCCGTGAAACAAAGAGCCGGAAGCTCCTAAAGTCCGGTATCCATGATTTCCTTGAATTCAGGTTCAGCGAAAATATCGCCATGGCGCCTTAACACCGGCAATACATCCATGAAATTCAGGTTTGGACTCATCAGTGCCGGAATCACTTCGCTGACATCCACCTGTTTTCGCATCAGCATGGTGATAATACCCGATTTTTGGGTCTGGCCCACAAAAATGCCGCCGACGATACACCCATTTTTCAGAATGATTTTCTTGTAGGTGTTTTTCGTGCGATTTTTGATTTCTTCAAAATAACATTCTTCCTCTGCATAGGTACATTCATCTGGATGGGTAACTCCAACGGACATGGCAGGAAAACCAACGAAGTTTCCGATGGAGTTCATTCGAACCGATCCAGGGAAAACCGCCTTTCGGCCCGCCATGTTCAGCCCTGCGACTCTCCCCTCCTCCACGGCCATGGGCCATATCGCGTTCACATAGTGTGTATTTCGAGCAATATCGAATGTCTCACAAACATCCCCGGCAGCATAAATATTCTGTATGCTGGTTCGCATCCTGCTGTCGGTTTTGATCCCCCCCAGCTCTCCAATCTCAACACCGGCGGCCCTAGCAAGACCAACAGCCGGTCTAATCCCCACGGCCAGAAGAACCAGATCGCAATCGACAGTAATATCCCTGGTGGCAACGGCCATCACACGGCTGTTTCCCTTAAATTCCACCGCCCGCTCACCTGTAATCACCTCGACTCCCATGTCTTCAATTACCTTCTGGATGATCGAGGCTGCCTCCTGATCAAAAACAGTTGGTAAAATCTGGCCCAGTTGTTCTATCAGCGTCACTTTCATTCCTCTTTTCAACAAACTTATGGCCGATTCAACCCCTATGCTGCCGGCTCCGATCACTACAGCCTTTGATGCTTTCATATTTAACACGCGATCGGCATCCGCAATGGTTTTAAGCGGTGTTATCCCCTGTTTATCGACACCTTGAATCTTCGGAACAATCGCGTCTCCACCTGTGGCAAGCAGCAGTTTATCGTATTTATAGGTGTTCCCATCTTCTGTCTGCACGGTGTTTGCATCGGGGGAAACCGATTCGATCCGAACACCGATATGAGGAGTTACTTTAAACTCGTCAAAAAAATCAGCGGATCGAAAATTGAGCATCGGTTTTGAAAGCTGCTCTGCGACATAATAGGGAAGAAGTACTCTTGAGAACAGGGGGATTTTCTCGTCACTGAATAAATCGATCGTTGAATGTTCATCAACGGATCGAATCGCCTCAACCGCGCTGATGGCGGCTGCGCTTCCACCGATGATCACGTATTTCATCTTCCTCTCCTTTAAGCGCCTAATGAGAACAAATCAATAAAGGTTTTTTATCGTATAAAGCTTAAGTAATTCCCGGAATAACTTTTCACCCCTTGTCAAATTATAGTTCCCACACGTGCAGCATTCTGCCATCTCCTTGCAGCAATCCTCCACGGTTCTGCGCCCCCTTTTCACATCTCGAACCATCTTTCCCACCAGATCTGTGGCTATCATGGCATGTCCGCACATTGTGGTGGTTTTCAAAACCTCATATTCGGGCAACCGATCGGTTTGCCCCCAGGTGCCAAGGGAGTATTCAAGAGAATGAATGGGACCCAGCCCGGCCTCTTTCATACACTGCTGTACCACATCGGTCACTCCAGATATGATCACCGATATGCCCGGTCTGTTTTCTTTCAGGTCTTTTAGAAGCGAAACAATTTTATCCCGATTGTCGAATGTGCATTCCACAATAGTGCCATCGGTTACCCGCTCCAGGATATCCGCCATGGTGGTATTGTGGATGTTGCCGGTTTTCATGTCACCCAGATTCACCGGGCCGTGTTTGTAACAGATACTCAAAAATTTCTGGGTCTTGGGTGCCGATCCCTTCTTATTGACACCGGTTGCCGGACAGCCCAACACCACGAAATCGTCCTTGAGATCCTCGTAATCGCCTCTTCGATGCAAACTGTGTGTCACGGGCTTCTCCTTTCTTCTCGATCTGGATAAAAATTAAATGCCGGCTCACCGATTCCAAGGTTATTTTTGCTGTTGATGGAGTACCATACGCCCATCTGGTCAAGGACGGTTTTGATGGGAACCTCTCCTTCAGGGGTTACCTTGGTGATGACCTCAACGGTAAAAACCGTGTTTACCTTTTTTGCAGCCTCCTTGAGCGCTCTCAGAGCTTCTGGCAGCTTCTCCAGCTTACATTTCCCCTCAATAATGGCGCTGGTCGCCTTTTCGTTTAGAATATCGTCCCGAAGCTTACCGGTTGTCTTATCCGCCATAAAGTGTGTTACCGGATTTTCTTCGGCCAATTCATAACCGATGTCTGCTGCCATCAACGCCATGGCTACAATCTCAACATCTCGAAAATAGGCCCCCACTCCTGGCCGGCCTAGCTCCACACCCACGCCTACTTCCCCGGGCAGGTAGCTTCCCTTTACATCGTTGGTCTTCATCTCCTCTGTGCCCCGGCCCGGAACCTGGGATCCCTTGAATTCGATCAACGGGTTGCTCAATATGCCTCGTACCTCTCTTGGCCAGCTCTCCTTTGGTTGATACAAAGCGTTTACCGGACATATATCAGCCCGCAGGCAACAACCACAATCCGTACAAGCATCCTGATCGATCTCGATAAACACTCTTCCGGGTATCCTGTCATGGCGTCGAAACGATTGAATTCTTCCCATGGGACAGTATGCAAAACATCTCTTGCATCCAATACACTTATCTGGATCCGCCCTCATTATACCCTCCTTGACAAATCAAAAAGTTAAGGGGCTCGATTTAATACCATGGACCTACAAATCATTTTTTCCCGAAAGCCACCCGCAATGCATCTTCCTTAGATTCGTGGATATGAGCTCGCATGATCCGCTCGCAAAGATCGGGATCCTTTAGTTTAAGTGCCAGTACGATTTTCCGATGCCCCTCGATGGCGCGTTTTGCGCCTTCAAGAGTATGTAACGTATTTTTCCGGTGTCTCAATACATATTTACGCATATCCGTGATCAAACTGTACAGGCGGGATTTATGGGAAACAAAACTGTTAAGCGTGTCATGAAATTTTGTGTTGATTTCAAAGATCCGATCGACTTCTTTTCGTTTCAGCGCCGCTTCAGCCTCTTTGACAATGACTTCTAGACGAGCAAGATCTTTTATTGAGATCAAGGTGCATGTGCATTGCAGTGCATATCCTTCCAGTATGGAGCGGATTTCAAAAAGCTCTTCCATCTCTTCTTTGGAATCCGATGGAACACAAAAGCCTCTTGCACCCAGAGGCGCTACCAAACCTTCCTGCTCCAGTTTATGAAGTGCCTCTCTTACAGGAGTCCGACTCACCCCCAGCTCTGCTGCCAGATGTTCCTCTGTGAGCCGATTTCCGGGCTCAAAGCAACCGGAAAGAAGCCTTTCTTTCAATAACTCATATGTCCGCTGTCTTGCCGGACCCGCGTTTCTTTTAACTTTAGTTTGAGAGGCTGGCATTTTTGTATACAATAAAAAACGATAAATTTTTTGATGGTTTGATTAAAGTATAAACCAATAAATGTCAACAAAAAATTTATAATTTTTTTATTCATAAATAACAGATAGTTAAATAATTTTCTCTCCATTTGATTCAAAGCGCATCCAAACCTATTTTTTCATATGATACGGGGATATATTTAAAATGTCCTTATTTTTGGATACAAAACAGTTTGAATCGAAACATCATTCTCCTTTGAACCATTTCGTTATGAGTGCTGCTCCCGGTGAAGCATAAATCCCTTCAATTTTCCCCTTTTCTGTGCTAAAAATCCGGCACTTCAATTTTAAAAGGAGGGTCTTCATGAAAGTGAAGTTAACAACGCTATGCGAGAATACGGCAGCCGCACCCGGTATTGTGGCCGAATGGGGATGGAGTATTTTTATTCAAGCAAACGGTATGAACATTTTGTTCGACACCGGCGGCGGCTTCGCAGCGGCCGCCAATGCGGACCTATTGGGTGTTGACCTTAGAAAGATCGACAAAATCGTTTTAAGTCACGCCCATGGAGATCATACCGGAGGGCTTCGAAACATCCTTAAAAGAACAGAGTCTAAAGAAGTGATAGCGCACCCTGCTGTGTGGATATCCAAATACAGAAAAGAGGACAAAGACAAAACGCCTACCTATAGGGGAATTCCGTTCGCAAGGGAAGAGCTGGAAAGATATGCCACCTTTACCCTCAGTAGAAAGCCTGTTCAAATTTCGGAAAACATCATGACCACCGGAGAGATCCCGCGAAGAACGGATTTTGAAGCCATTGAATCCACGTTTCTCGTAAAGGACGGGAATTCCTTTAAGCAGGATGATTTCCCGGATGATCTTGCACTTGTTTTAAACACGAAAAAAGGACTGGTTGTGATTCTGGGATGCGCTCATCGAGGGATCATAAATACGATTCTGCACGCTCAAGAAATCACAGAGGAAAAGAAGGTTCAGGCGGTCATTGGCGGGACCCATCTGTTTCCGAAAAAACCTCAGCAGGTGGAACAAACAATTCAGGCCCTTAAAGAAATCGGTGTTCAAAATATAGGAGTTTCTCATTGCACTGGATTTGATGCGGCCGTTAAGCTTAAAACCGCCTTCGGAGACCGATTCTTTTTAAACAACGCCGGCAGTCTTCGCACCATTGAGTAAACCCCGTTAGAGAACGATGCTCTCTGACGACTATAGATGGTGGGCATTAAACCACCATCTATTAGGAATTACCTATACCACCGACATGACTCGGTGGCTTTCTCTAACGGGGTGAAGATCCTCTCTAACTTTTTATTTATTGACAAATCTATACACCTGGTGTATTTTTTCTCACATGAGAACCAATATCGAATTGAACGACGACCTGGTGGCGGAGGCTCAGAAGTACTCAAAAGCAAAAAGCAAACGGGCACTGGTTGAAGAGGCTTTGGCCACGTTCATTGCTGTTAAAGTGGAAGATCGCCGGCGCCGGACTTATAAAGAGCGCCTTGAGAGCCTTCGGAACAGGACTAGGACAGTCAGGCTTCGAAGCGACACACGAGATATCCTCCGCAAGGACCGTGATTCCCGATGAACGTTTATATCCTGGATACCAGCGTCGCTATTGCCTGGTACCTTGAAGAAGCATTTTCAAATGCAGCTCGGGCCTGGCAAGAGAGATTGCTTAGCGGTAGGATTATCCTTATCGTGCCTCTTCTGCATTACTGGGAGTTTGCGAATGTTCTAAGAACGCTTGTCCACCGAAACGAAATAACGGAGGATCTGGCTCAGGAGATATATGATTTGCATCTGGATGCACCGCTTGAGAGGGCTGAGCCGGACGAAAGAACAGTTCTCGATACGGCATTTGAATATGGTGCAACGGCTTACGATGCTGTCTACATAAGTTTATGTCTTTCAAGAGCCATCCCGCTGATCACCGCAGAGAAGACGACCACGGCCTGGGTTACGAAACTGCGTGATCGTATCGAAGCCGTCAGGTAAATCGAATGTTCATCTTGGTCCATTATCAAAGGAATCGAATATATGGCCTATCTGACCACGGTTGATCGGAGAAAATGCAGCGGCTGTGAAGAATGCCTGGAGGCTTGCACCTCAGAGGTTTTTGAAATTCGAGACGGCAAAGCCGAAGCGGTCAGAGATGAAGATTGTGTGGGTTGTGAAAGCTGTGTTGAGGTCTGCAAGGAAGGGGCCATCACGGTTACCGACACGGAAGTTGAATTATCCGAAACAGCCCTTTCGCTTCTAAAAGATATTCTTTAAATGATAACTCAAGTTTCGCACCCTTAAATGCTTTGTAAAGCCTTATAATGATGGCGTCGAATGAAATTTTTTGAAGGCAAAATACATTTTATCGCACTTCGATGACGGCACAATGGGAGTCAACAAAGCGTTTAAATCAGAGCAATCAAGGTCTTACGCTACTTAGCCCCGCTTCCCTTGTGCCTTAAGCTCGATGTTTCCGATTGGATGGCCACCTAAGAGTTTCGGTGTAATTATTTTGCCTTCAAAAAATTTTATTCGACTTAACATCCATTGGCAATGTTACGGTAAAACAGGGTGCGAAACTTGAGTGATAACCTGACTTAAGTGCTTATCCATAAAACAGCCGCACCAGCGACATGGGGACGACAGGCACATAGGTCACCAGCATCAAGACGAGAAAAATCACCCCGATGTAAAATATGTTGACCTTGCTGACCTCCCAGATATCGGCTTTGGCCACCGAGCACGCCGTAATCAGAACACTGGCAACAGGAGGGGTTTGCTGGCCGATGCCGAGATTCAGTGTGACAACCAGCCCGAAATGAACCGGGTCGATCCCAACGGCATTTACAAGCGGCATGACAATGGGAACAACAAGGATGATGGCAGCGGCGGAGTGAAGGAAGCATCCGATAATTAAAAAGAAAACGTTGAGCAGCGCCAGCACGGCATAGGGGTTGCTGGTAAATGTCATGATCTTCTGGGCAAGGCGCTGGGGGACCTGAAGCTCGGTCAGGTAGTTGCCTACAAGGGCTGAAGAAGCCACCAGAAGCATGACAACCGCAGTGGATACACCGCCTTCAATCACTGCACTGCGAAGGTGGGACCAGTCAAGTTCCTTGTAAATCACGAACCCGATAAACAGTGAGGCAACAACCGCCAACCCCGCACCTTCTGTGGCTGTAACGATGCCACCGAATATGCCCCCCAGTATAATCACCGGAAGCAAAAACGCCCAGGAAGCATCTTTAAAGGTTCTCCACAGTTTTTCCCATTGAAAAACCTCCTCAACCGGATAATTGTTCTTCACGGCAAACCAGTATGAAATCACCATCATTAACAATCCGCCTAGAATTCCGGGAATGATGCCGGCTACAAAAAGCTTGACCACGGAGCTGTCGGCCATCACGGCATAGAGAATCATTGGAATGGAAGGCGGAATGATCACCGCAATGGTAGCGGATGAAGAAGTGACGGCGGCAGCAAAGGGCCCTGGATATCCTTTTTTTTTCATGGCCGGTATCAGAATAGAACCAAGAGCGGCAACATCCGCTACTGCCGAGCCGGACATTTCGGCAAAAAACATGGATGCAGCGATATTAACCATTGCAAGACCACCCCTGACGAATCCGATCAAGGCGGAGGCAAAGGCGATAAGCCGGCGGGATATCCCGCTGGTATTCATGATGGCACCGGCAAAAATAAACAGGGGAATGGCCAGCAATGGAAATTTGGTGGCACCGTCAAACATCACCAGCGCGACATTTGGTAAAATATCCATTCCCTGGGTAATCAACATAGCAATCACAGCTACCACAGCCAGGGCAACGGCGATGGGTACGTTTATGGCAATAAGTGCAAAGAGGCCAAGAAACATCCAGAATATGGTCACCGGTTCAGCACCTCCGTTAAATCCCCTGCCGGCTCCGGTGGTATCTCCACCTCATCGCCTGCGGTAATGCCCTTGATTGTTTTAGCCTGATGCCACACATCCGGAAGGCTTATGGCTTCGGCTATTACAAAAAGCACCCCGCCGATGGGAATCACCGATTGGGTTAATCGAGTCGGCACCCAGGTAAGGCTGGTCAACGAATCTCCTTCAAGAATATCAAGCACGTTTATCCCCACAACCGTAAGCAGAATAAAAAACCCGAAAACACAGGCTTCTCCGGTAATCAAAAGCGGGATGCGCATCGAAGGTTTCATTGCGTTTATTAATCCACTGAAACCGATATGACCTCTGGTTATGGCGGCAAGAGCCGCACCATAATAGGTAAGCCATGCAAGCAGAACCGATGCCACTTCATCATACCAGCTTAAAGAAGCGCCGGCTTTACGGTAGATAACACCTAAAATAACGATGATGGTGAGCACCACCATCAGGAAGATGACGATATACTCAAGCAACGCATGGAAAAACCTGCGAAAACGTGAAAACAAAAATACACCTCCCCTTTGCACCAGATCCCTGTTTGGGCAGCAACCCCCGGTGAAAACAGGATGTGAGATCACTTACCTGGGATTGCTGCACATTTTATGGAACCTTTGTATAAGCGGTATTTCAATGCTGATTATTTGGCCAGCTTTCGTGCCTGTTCGATAAGCTCCGCCCCGCCTGGAACTGAAGAACCAAACTCTTTGTATATCGCTGCGCTGGCTTTAATAAAAGCCTGTTTGTCTGCGGTATTGATTTCAAGGGAACCCCTCATTTTTTCAAGAAGTTCCTTTTCAAGCTTCTCTGCGGTTTCGTAAACGAATTCCTGCATGCCCTGGGCGGTCTCTTCCAGTATTTCTCGAACATCCGCCGGCAGCTTCGCATATTGCTTTAATCCCACCGTCACATAGGCCGGTGTGTAAACATGGCCGGTTAAGGAAAGATATTTTTGAACCTCATGGAATTTCGCGCTGTAAATCTGGGCAAAGGGATTTTCCTGCCCGTCGATCACCCCGGTTTGAAGGGCCACGAACACCTCAGAGAAGGCCATCGGTGTGGGGTTTGCACCATAGGCTTTAAACATTTTGACCCGCCATGCACCTTTAGGAGTCCGAAGCTTCAAGCCCTTTAAATCAGCGGGAACATAAATGGGACGGACGTTGTTGGTAATATGACGGAAACCGTTTTCCCAGACACCGATTACCTTGTAGCCTTTCTTTTCAAGAGCCGGCTCAAGCTTTGCCCAGAATATCTCATCCCGGATTCTCCGCATGTGGTTGCGATCTTTGACCAGATACGGCATTTCGAAAAGACCAAATTCGTCTGCAACAGAACTCATAACCGTGGAAGGCAGGGCGAAATGAACGGTTCCAAGCTTAAGTTTCCGCAATAACTCCCGGTCTTTTCCAAGCTGGCTTGAGCCAAAGGTTACGACTTTTGCCTTGCTTCCCAGCTTGGCATTGGCGCGTTTGGCGAACTCATCCGCACAAATTTGAAACAGGGATCCGGGCGCTCCCACGTGTCCGAACTTCAACTCCAGCGCCTGGGCCTTGCCATGGACAGCCATCCATCCGAAAAGGATAAATACGGTTACAAAAATCAATGTAAAATGTTTTCTCATGGCACCTTCTCCTTTCACAAAAGTTTACAAACCTTGGCATCCTGAACGACAATGCACAGGAGCCAGCCCCTATCCCAAGGTCTTCACGGCTTCTTTAAACAACAACCTCCGGCTTTACCCGGAAGTTGTTGTTTAAACCCAGTGTCGTTAGCGCTTTCAAGATATTCCAGGGCTGCCGCTACACCTCCCCTTTTGATGGGAATCCCGGCAAGGGACAATCCCATTTCCACCCCCGCCAGAGTTCCGGCAAGCATCAAATCATTGAAATCACCAAGATGACCTACCCGAAATACCCTGTCTGCTACCTTTCCCAGCCCGTTGCCAAGTGACATGTTGAAGCGATCCAAAACCACTTTGCGGAATGCATCTGCACTGTATCCATCGGGCATCATCACGGCGGTTAAAGAACTGCTGTATTCCCGCGGGTCTGCGCAAAGAATGTCAAGACCCCATGCCTGAACCGCTCTGCGCGTAGCTTCAGCAAGCCGATCATGCCTTGCAAAAACGTTCTGCAAGCCTTCTTCTTCAAGAATTCGAATCGATTCCCTTAAGCCGAAAAGCAGATTCGTCGCAGGGGTATAAGGGAAAAATCCTTTCTGATTCATGTCTATCATGGGCTGCCATTGCCAGTAAGACTTGGGCAGTTTCGCTGACTTTGAAACTTCAAGCGCCTTTGCGCTTACGGCATTAAACCCAAGACCGGGAGGCAGCATAAGACCCTTCTGAGAACAGCCCACAGTTACATCAACCTCCCATTGCCCGTGACGGTAGTCGATGGATCCCAGAGAAGAAATCGTGTCCACCATCAACAGTGCCGGGTGTTTTGCCCGGTTCATGGCCTGTCGGATCTCTCTTACCCGGCTTGTAACACCGGTGGAGGTCTCGTTATGAACCACCATAACCGATTTATACCGGTGATTTATGTCCCCGACAAGCTTCTCTTCCACCACTGCAGGATCCACTCCGTGCCTCCAGTCGCCGGGAACAAAATCCACTTCGATTCCAAGCCGCACGGCCACGTCTCTCCACAGCGTAGCAAAATGCCCCGTCTCAAACATAAGCACCTTATCACCTGCAGATAAGGTATTAACCAAAGCTGCCTCCCACGCACCGGTTCCCGAAGCCGGAAAAACAAGCACCGGGGCTTGCGTTTGGAAGATACGTTTGCAACCCTCCAGCACCTCAAGACAAAGTTCGGAAAATTCCGCCCCCCGGTGATCGATGGTTGAACGGCTCAAAGCGTGTAAGATACGCTCAGGAACATTGGTAGGCCCCGGGATTTGTAAAAAATGACGCCCCGTCATTCGACTCATAGTATCTGTTTTCCCTTCAATTGTATCCAAACGGCTAAGGAAGTTTAAGATATCTTGGATTTTTAAAATAACTTTTTAAAAATGTCAACGAAATTTTATAATCTTAAATTCCATTAATTACAAATGGTTAAAATGAATTGAAAAATATATGCCTTATTACAAGAAAATATTTCTTTTTGTATACAATCTATGCTGAACATTTAATCTTTGTTTCTTTGACATGAACCCCCCAGCGGCATCGCTGCCGCAAGGGGGTTTTAGAAAGCTGCTGGCAAGAGACATGTGTCAGGAAAGGAGGGAAAGAAACACACCCGCTGCTACGGCTGAACCGATCACCCCTGCTACGTTCGGGCCCATGGCCTGCATCAGGGGATTAACCCTTCCGTCGGTATTATCTGATACAAATTTCTGAACAACCCGCGCGGCCATGGGCACGGCAGACACACCGGCAGCGCCGATACATGGGTTTATCTTCTTACCAGCAGGTAAAAAGAGGTTCATGATTTTTCCAAAAAGAACACCGCCTGCCGTGCTGAAAGCAAAGGCTACAGCTCCCATGATCAGAATGGCAATGGTTCTCCAGGTAAGAAAATGCTCACTGTCCATGGTCGCCCCCACGGCAAGTCCCAAAAAGATCGTGACAATATCGATAAGAGAGCTTCCCGCGGTTTTGCGCAGCCGTTCCGTAACCCCGCACTCCCTCAACAGGTTGCCGAACATAAGCATGCCGATCAGCGGCGCGCAGGAGGGAATGGACAAAGAGGCGAGAATGCCTGTAATGATCGGAAACATGATGACCGCGGTTCTGGATACGGGCCGAGCCTGTGGCATATCGATTCCCCGCTCCTTTCGGGTAGTTAAAAGGCGAATGATGGGCGGTTGAATGATCGGTACCAGAGACATGTAGCTGTATGCCGCCACCGCGATGGGTCCCAGCAGATGGGGGGCGAGCTTGGATGCAAGAAAAATGGATGTGGGTCCGTCTGCACCGCCTATGATGCCGATTGAAGCCGCCTCCTTGGCCGTAAAGCCGAATACATAAGCGGCTCCTATGGCTGCAATAAAAATACCTAGCTGCGCTGATGCGCCCAGCAGAAAGGTCAGCGGTCTTCCCAGAAGAGGTCTAAAATCGGTAAGCACACCGACACCCATGAAAATGACCGGTGGAAGCAGTTGGGTTTTAATTCCGGCCCGATAAATGAAATTCATAACCCCATCGGCATAACTGCCCATATCCCCAAACGGAAGATTAGCAAGCGCGATTCCGAAGCCGATGGGAATGAGCAGCAATGGTTCATATCCCTTGGTTATGGCAAGATAAATCAGAGTGCCAGCCACCACAAACATAATCAGGTTTCCAAA
>JAFDFZ010000249.1 GCA_019309565.1 Deltaproteobacteria bacterium | reverse complement strand
ATCCGAAAATGTTCTGACAAACGGGCTTCCGGATGTGGAAAAGATAAAGCCGATTATTTACAGCTCGGGAGCCGAAATGGCCTATTACGGACTTGGCAGCCGGCTGGGAGCTGCCCATAGCTGCGGCAAGGAATTAAAAAGATAGGCGGTTTGCCTTCCAAAATTTCATTCGACGCCATCATTATAAGGCTTTACAACGCATTTAAGGGTGCGAAACTGAGTAATAATACCGGGGTTTTCTTCCCGTGTTTTCTTTAAGAGACAGGTATGTTAGCGGAAAAAATAACCGACCCAAACGGATCAGACGTCCTTGATCTTTCCTTTAAGGTTTTCTACGAGTTGATGGCAAACAGAGTGGGGGAGATCCTTCTTGTATCAAGCCCATATGATGCTTTCATCATGGAAGAAGACGGACGGCTTGCCGAAAGAATCATAGCGGTATTCGTCAACAAGAACTCCCCCACCCTGCACACGGATATTCGATCCTTCTTTATGGAACACCTTGGGTTTGGAGAATTTATTTTCCGACTGCCAGATGGCAGGGAAGTCGGCCGTGCCGCGAATCTTAGAGCCATGGAAAGGGTGTTGCCGACCATACCGGATGATTCAATCCTGTATCATGCCAGACGAAACGATTTCTCAACCTGGCTGATGGCTCGCTCCGAAATACAGCTTGCCTCAAGACTGCGGCCGGTGAAAACAACAGAGTTTTCCAGTGTTAAGGCCATCAAGACATTTCTTGTGGATTATGTCCGGAAACGAAGAAAGGCGAGACAGAAAGGTGTCGTGGTGGATTTCGTACCCGAAGAATTTGATCCGGACTTGGACATCGCCAAGATCGGAAAGGGCTCTCTTGGCGGTAAGGCAAGAGGCCTTGCATTCATATGGGATCTGCTGAAGCGACATCCTCAATTCCTGGAAAAATACCCGCAGGTAGACATAGACGTTCCCAAAATGGTGGTGATCGCAACCGATGGTTTTGATGCCTTTATCGCTGAAAACGGATTAAGAAAACATGCGACATCCGACAGCAGCGATTATCAGGTCATAGAAGAGTTTTTAGCCGCACATTTTCCGGACTGGCTCCACGATGATCTCGATGTTTTTCTGGACAATGTCACATATCCCCTGGCGGTGAGATCTTCAAGCCTGTTCGAAGATGCGCAATACTACCCGTGTGCGGGAATCTATAAAACCTATATGCTTCCCAACAATGATCCCGATCCGGCCGTAAGGCTGAGGCAGCTCATCCAGGCTATAAAGCTGGTATATGCATCGACCTATCTGGAAACCCCTAAAGCATTCGCCAAAAGAACCGGCCTTCGGACCGAAGAGGAAAAAATGGCGGTCATCATTCAAGCGTTGACCGGGCATCGGTATGGAGACTATTTTTATCCTGCAATCTCCGGTGTTGCCCAATCTTACAATTACTATCCCCTATCCTACATGAAACCAGAGGAGGGAATCGTCCACATTGCGCTTGGGCTTGGTAAAATGGTTGTGGAAGACGGCACGGCACTGCGTTTCTGCCCGAAGTACCCTCGGTTTTTACAGCAATTTTCAACCGTAAGAGACATCCTGGAAAACTCACAGCGCACCTTTTACGCCCTGAAATTAACAGCCGTGCCTGAGGACCTGGACCCTGCCGGCGAAGCAACCGTAAAGAGACTGGAGATAGAAAACACAACCGATCATCGGCCTGTACAGACCCTTTCAAGCACGTATCTACCTGAGGATCAGCGGATTCGCGACACCTTCATAAATCCCGGGCATCACGTGTTAACTTTCGCCAGTATCCTAAAATACCGTTCATTGCCCATGCCGGAGATCCTTTCGGATCTGCTTGAAATGGGAAGAAAAGGAATGGGTTGTCCGGTTGAAATCGAATTTTCAATAAATCTACCGGAAAACAGCGATCAAAAACCTGAATTCGCCATCCTCCAGATCCGCCCAATGGTGGCATGCCATCAGGAAACAGGGGTTGAGGCCCCCATCGAGATTAGCAGCGAGGAAATAAAGCGGGCGGTCTGTTTTTCAACCAATGCCATGGGAAATGGAACAGTAACGGACATTGCCGACATTGTTTTTGTCGATCCGGATCTGTTTAACCCCGCAGATACCGCGCGGTTGGCCGCTGAAATCGGCAGAATCAACAGTATTATCATGGGCCGGGGGCGCAAATACCTCCTGATGGGCCCGGGCCGATGGGGGTCTGCAGACCGCTGGCTTGGGATTCCGGTAAACTGGAGAGATATTTCGGCAGTAGGCGTTATTGTTGAAACAACGGCGAAAAACCTGCGGGCGGATCCATCCCAGGGAACTCATTTTTTTCACAATATCGTTTCTATGGGAATCAGCTACATTACGGTCTCACGGCAAGGAAAGGATTTCATCGACTGGAACTGGTTTAAGTCAATTCCCGCAAAATCAAAAACCGGTGCCATTTCACACCTTACACTCAAAAAGCCGCTTTTCATAAAGATCGACGGGAAAACTTCCCGGGCGGTTATCTTGAAGTAAACCCCGTTAGAGAACGATGTTCTCTAACGACTATAGATGGTGGCATTAAACCACCATCTATATGGAATTACCTATACCATCGACAAGAGTCGGTGGCTTTCTCTAACGGGGTAAAAATCACTGTTGGCCGAGAACAATAAAGGCAGGTGGAAGATTATAGTAATGGAGGGATGGAGTATTGGAGGGATGGAGTGGTGGGGGGATGGAGTGGTGGAGTGGTGGAGTGGTGGAGTATTGGAGTCTTGGAGTGTTGGAGTGTTGGAGTATTGGAGTGGTGGGGGGATGATGAGGAAGAATAAAAACCGCGGTTATCAAAAACTGAGAGTTTGGAATGATGCAATCGAAT
>JAFDFZ010000096.1 GCA_019309565.1 Deltaproteobacteria bacterium | reverse complement strand
CGGTAAAGTATTTCAGCGGATACCAGCCCACAAATGAAAACCCCACAAGGGGCCGATCCACCTCATCCCTGTTCCAGAAAGCCTGGTAGCGCTTGATTTTCGCAGGGTCATTGCCGAACGGATATTTTATTGTCATGTTTAGAACCTCCTTTTCTCCGTTACACAAGATAACCAAATACCTACCATATTTGCGGCTGGTTTAAAACAGTGAGCATCAGGTCATCAATTCCAGGTCGAAGCTTCAACCAAAACAGCAGGCCCTATAGAATTGCGCTTTACACACCTCTTATGCTATTCAACAGGGCGAATATATTGTCCTTAAGTTTGTCGAAGCAATTGGGCCTATCCATCGACTACGATCCAACAAGGGCGAAGATCCCGATTTTCGGTGCTGCAGGGTCTTCAATTGTGAATAAAAAATTGATTGAGGCGGAGATTTTTATTGACACCTCTTAGATAATTGTCATAATCTCTTATGATTCCTTGCTCTGGGTACCAACCAGGGCTTTATTATCCATAAGGAGGTTGCATGAGACGTTACGAAACCATTGTCATCATCGATCCTGATCTCACCGAAGAACAGCGAACCCCCCTTTTTGACCGCATAGAGGGAATCATATCCGAAAACGGCGGGCTTCTGATAAAAAATGACCAGTGGGGGTTGAAAAAACTGGCTTACGAAGTCAAAAAGAAAGCCCGTGGATTTTACGCCAGACTGGATTACGGCGGCACCGGCGCACTTGTAAACGAACTTGAACGGATGTTTCGAATCGATGACAGGGTGCTGAAGTACATGACGGTTTTACAGGATCCGAAACCGGATGTCGAGAAAATCAGGCAAGAAATGGCACAGGCACAGCTAAAGGCCGAACAGAAAGCAGAACCTGTGGTTGAAGGTACCATAGCCGCTGAAGCTGAACCGCAACCGCAGAGTTCCGAAACATCCGAAGGGGAGCAAGAATTTACTGAAACAGCAAAAAACACAGAGGAGCAAGCGTGATGGTTGCAGCCAGCACTTCGTCTAAAAAGAGCAGCGGGGCCAAGAGAAGAAGAATTTATCATCGTCGGAAAGTCTGTCGTTTCTGTGCCGACAGCAGTCTTGTTATCGATTACAAAGAAGTCAGAACGTTGAGACACTTTACCACAGAGCGAGGAAAGATCATTCCCAAGCGCATATCCGGCACGTGTTCAAAGCACCAGCGGCAACTGTCGCAGGCAATCAAAAGGGCGCGCACCATAGCGCTGCTGCCTTATGTCGGTTCCATGGAATATTAACAGCTCTTGGAAGGTTACCTCAAAGGGAGAAAGGGGATAGTGCTTCGAACGCTTCAAGCAGAAACCCATAAAGATCTCCTGGCAGGCGTTCTGATTACCAGCTTGATATTCAGCGCTTCTGTTTATATGCCGATCATCGGTTTCTTCTGTTCGGTATTTATTCCATTGCCTATTTTGTTTTATCGCTCCAAGCTCGGCAGAAAGATCGGTGGGATTATCCCTGTGGTGACGCTTTTCATCATGGGAGTCATACTGGGCAGGGTCTCTCTGGATCTGGTGTTCTTTCTTGAGTTAATGTTGCTGGGGTTTGTACTGGCGGAATTGTTTGAGTGGAAGCTTTCACTCGAAAGAACCGTTGTCTATGCCGGCATCTGTGTGATGGCCGCTGGGGTAGTGGGCGTGTTCTTTTACAGTTTATTGGCCCAAAAGGGTGTGGTTGCGTTGGCAACGGAATATATTGCAGCGAATCTGCGATTGACCCTGATACTATATCAAAACATGGGAGTTTCCGAAGAAAATATTCAACTGATCGCAAACTCCTTATCCCAAATTCAATACGTGCTGCTGCGAATCGTACCTTCACTTATCATTGCATCAACCCTGTTTGTAACATGGACCAGCATTTTGATGGCAAAACCAATCCTAAAGGCAAAAGGCCTCTTTTATCCGGATTTCGGACCGTTAAACATGTGGAAGCCCCCGGATGTTTTGGTTTGGGGAGTTATAGGCAGCGGTGTAATGCTGCTTCTGCCTGTGGGCGCATTAAAACTTGTCGGATTAAATGGCCTCATTGCGTTTCTGACCATATATTTTTTTGCCGGCATAGCCATTGTTTCTTATTATTTTGAGAAAAAGAACGTGCCGCGATTGCTCCGTTTCTTTCTTTACAGCCTTGTTGGTTTGCAACAATTCATGTTGCTTGTTGTCATCGGGCTGGGTTTTTTTGACATGTGGCTTAACTTCAGAAAACAGAAACCTTCTAATCAGAACTGATCGTGGGTTCATCGGAATGATCCTTTGGAGGTAATGGTATGAGAGTGATTTTAAAAGAAACCATCGAAGCCCTGGGCATTGTTGGCAGCACAGTTACGGTTGCAGACGGATATGCCCGAAATTATCTTCTTCCCCAAAAAAAAGCGGTGCTCGATACGCCGCAAAACAGGAAAATGATAGAACAGCAAAAGGCCAGGTTTGAGCTGCAAATTGCAAAGGAACGAAAAGAAGCAGAAGAGATGGCTCAGCGACTTGAAGGTGTATCCTGCAAGATTGCAGCAAAGGTCAGCGAAGAGGGTCGGCTGTATGGATCGGTTTCGGCGCGCGATATTGCAGAAGCATTGGAAAAACAAGATATTCAGATAAACAAGCGAATGATCTTGCTCAAAGAACCCATTAAAACCACAGGCACGTTCAATATACCAATCCGTGTCTACAAAGAGGTTGAGCCCGAGATCACCGTCGAAGTCGTTGCAGAATGAACGATATTTCTGTGTTCTTATGTCCCTTTGAAATGGTGGTGATGAAAGGTGGGTATTTCCGCACAGGAGAGGTAACATGACACTGAGTGCGCAACAGACCGGAAAGGATCCCTTATCTTTTCAACTTCCTCCACAAAGCCTTGAGGCCGAGGAGTCGCTTCTCAGTGCGATTCTCATAGACAACACAGTACTTCTTGATGTCATCGAGATTCTTTCGCCGGAGGATTTTTATAAGACCGCCCATCAACACATCTTCTCTGCCATTTCAAGCCTTTTTTCACAGAATGAACCCATCGACCTTGTAACCTTAACAAACCGGCTCAAGACCGATGGGCGGCTTGAAGCGGTGGGGGGCGCAACCTATCTGGCATCTTTGCTTGAATCTGTACCCATGGCCGTAAATGCCCGGCATTACGCTAAAATTATTCGTGATAAGGCAGCCTTAAGACGCCTGATTGAGAAAGCGGGACAGATTACCCGCAAGTGCTTCAATGATCAGGGAGATGTAGCTGCGGTGATAGATTTTGCAGAATCTGCCATCTTCGAGATGTCGCAGGACAAAATCCGCCCCTCCTATTTCGCGCTGAAGGATATCATCGAAAAAAACATTGATATTATCGAAGAGCGCCAGGGGAACAAGGCACTGATAACCGGTGTTCCCACAGGTTTTTCTCGACTCGACAGCCTCACCTCAGGGCTTCAGAATTCAGACCTCATCATACTTGCAGGCCGACCAAGCATGGGAAAAACCGCCCTTGCCTTGAATATTGCAAGAAACGCAGCGGTTGATGCGAACATCCCAACGGCGGTTTTTTCCCTGGAAATGTCCAAAGAGCAGTTGTGCATGAGAATGCTGTGTGCCGAGGCCAGCGTCGACTCTTCCCGGCTAAGAAGTGGTTTTTTCAGTAAGAAGGACTGGATGAACATCACCGATGCAGCGGGTGTCCTGTCGGAAGCTCCCATCTTCATCGACGATTCTGCGAATCTATCTGCCATGGAGATCCGGGCAAAGGCGCGAAGACTCAAATTGGAAAAGGGCATCGGCCTTATCATCATTGACTATCTGCAGTTGATGAAAAGCCGCAGCTCGGCAGAGCGTCGGGATCTGGAAATATCGGAAATTTCTCGAGCCTTAAAGGCTCTTGCCAAAGAACTTAATATACCCGTTCTCGCTTTATCCCAGTTGAACAGAAAGCTTGAAGAAAGAAGCGATAAACGACCTCAACTGTCAGATCTAAGAGAATCCGGAGCCCTTGAACAGGACGCAGACGTGGTAGCGTTTATCTACAGAGATGAAATTTACAACAGAGAAGAAAGTAATCCCCAAAAAGGCATTGCCGAGATATTGCTAAGAAAGCAACGAAACGGTCCAACAGGTGATGTAAAATTGAAATTCTTTGATGAATATACGCGCTTTGAGGATTTGCAGGACCCCGGATATCTTAAAGGGCTCGATTAAAGAAAACGCTTACTGAAGGCAGGTTGTGCCTGGCCTCGATGTTTCCTATTGCGTGCCGCCTAAGAGCTTCGGTGTAATTATTTTGCCTCTAAAAATTTCATTCGACGGCGGCATATAGGGTTTTTTAGGGGGATTAGGAGTGCGAAACTTGAGTTAAAGATTAAAAATTTCCTGAATCCAGTTTCTTGCTCAGATATTTTACCTGCTCTCGTGTAGAACCGCTTTCCTTCATCTCCCGTTCAACCGCTCCAATGGAATGCAACGCAGTGGCATGGTAGCGGTTGAAGCTTTTTCCAATGGCCTGAAGGGGTTGATCTGTGTACTTTCGAGCCAGATAAATCGCGATCTGCCTGGGCCGAACGATGGCTTGCTTTCTTGAGCTGGATACTAAATCGTCTATGGTAATATTATAATATTTACAAACCAGTTTCTTTATGACATCTATGGTAATATTCTTGTTCCTCTGTGATATGTTTTTTACCACGCTTTCAGCCAGCTTCAAATCGATGGGTGATCCTAAAAGGGATGATTTCGCAGCCACCCCGATCAGTCCGCTTTCCAGCTGCCTTACATTCTCAGACAGTTCCCCTGCCAGATAATGGGTAACATCTTCGGGAAGATTAACTCCGTTTTCCTTTGATTTTTTCTGAAGGATCCGCACCCGTGTCCTGAAGTTGGGTGGGTCGATCTGGGATATGAGTCCGCACAAAAGACGAGACTTTAACTGGTCATGCATTTTGGGGATATCCGCAGGCAGATAACAGCTTGTGAAGATAAGCTTTTTGTCTTCATTAAACAGACAGTCCAGGGTCAGGGCAAGTTCGATCTGGGTTCGCTCCTTGCCTGTGAGAAAATGGATATCCTCTAAAAGCAGAACATCACATTGTTTACGGTACTTCTCCTTAAATTTGCCGATGGAATCGTTTCGATATGCATAAATCATTTCGTTTGTAAAATCTTCAGCCGTCATGTAGTACACACGTTCCGTGGGAAACTGTGCAAGAATATAATGACCGATGGCCTGGGAGAGGTGGCTTTTTCCCATTCCGGGCGGGGATAGTAGAAACAATGAATTCTGCTGGACATTCTTCTGTGAAGCCAGACTATAGGCTGCGGAGTATGCATAATCATTGTTTCCCCCAACCACGAAATGCTCAAAGGTGAAATCTCTGCGCAACATTCGCCCTGCATGCGGCTGCACGTTGAGGTTGGGCAATGCCATCTGTTGTTCTTGTAATTGAGACAGCTTTCCCTTGGGCTTTTGACGCTTTGAGACCTCAAAGAACACTTGACAGGCTTTACCGATGGCCCTTTGAATTTCCTCTTCCAATAGCTTTCCATAGTGGGTTTGAACTCGCTTCTTTGAAAAGCAATTGGGTGTTGAAATAACGATGCGGTCTTCTTCTGCAGAGGTTAATTGCAGAGGTTCGATCCACATTCTGTAACTATGACCGGGAATCCGTTTCTTAATCGCAGCTTTGACCGTATTCCATATGGTTTCCATATCGCATTTTAACCTTCTGTTATTCTGTAAAGCGATTGTGAAATAATAATTAAGCTTCTGGAATGATTATTGCATTATATCCGAAACGATACCCGACTGGTACCGCTGATCAATATGCCATGTGCTGTTATGAGTCAAATCGAAAGAACCGCATTTTAGGCTGTTTTTAAGAAGACTTATTAACAATTTTTAACTTGTTGTTTTCATTTTATAAATCTGATATATTGCAAACAACTGCTTCTAAATACAACCATTTTTTAACAATAATTTTTCCTTAAATATTTTAGGTAGATTCATCGTTATCGTCAGGATTTAAACAATCACCCGAGTACGGATTCTCTCATTAATCCTCCTAATATCTCTTAATTTTGAAAAAACAAACAATCTCAAAAATACTTACAATACAAAACACGAACGGGTCCCAATCCGGTTGACGCGTTTTTCTTACTCGCTGATCGGTTTCTCGGCAGCTTCAGGTAAATTGCAAAGGTTGTTTAGATCGTATCATGCCCCGCAGGTCGCTTATAATTGAATTGAAAAATCACCCGACATGAGTAATATGTATAATTTCAGTACTCGGTTCTAAGAGGTAAACCCCGTTAGAGAACGATGTTCTCTAACGACTATATATGGTGGCATTAAACCACCATCTATAAGGAATTATCTATACAATCGACAGGAATCGGTGGCTTTCTTTAACGGGGTAAACCCCGCACCGGCTTCAATCCGGCAGCTTTAGGGGTCAAGCATGGGAACAATATTTATCACGTAAATCTCATGCAAAACCCAATTTGGCTAACAGGCTTGCGCAGATGGAATCAGACAAAATCATTATTCGTGGTGCGCGTCAACACAATCTAAAAAATATCGATGTAACCATACCAAGAAATAAACTTGTGGTGATAACTGGATTGTCCGGTTCCGGAAAATCAACACTGGCATTTGATACGTTGTTTGCCGAAGGCCAGCGCCGCTATGTGGAGTCGCTTTCCACTTATGCCCGCCAATTCCTGGAACGAATGGACAAACCCGATGTGGATACCATCGAAGGTCTCTCCCCCGCCATTGCCATCGAGCAAAAGGCCACCGCACACAACCCCCGGTCCACGGTTGGCACAGTTACTGAAATATATGATTTTCTCCGTCTTCTGTTTTCCAGAATCGGAATTGCCCACTGTTATCGATGCGGACAGCCCATCACCTCCCAGAGCCTCGATCAGGTTGTCGATGCGGTCATGTCGCTGAAGGAGGGCTCAAGAATCATCATCCTCTCTCCCCTGGTCTCAAACCAAAAGGGCTCGCATGACAAACTCATTCAACGGCTGAAAAGAGAGGGATTTGCCCGAGTTCGCATCGATGGAAAGATGATGGACATAGAGAGTGCTGGAAAATTAAACAAACAGATTCCACATACCATCGATGTGGTGGTGGATCGACTGGTGGTAAAGGAATCGATTCGCAACCGGCTGGCCGACTCCATAGAGCTGGCCCTTGCCCAATCAGAAGGCAGGGTCATTATAGATGTGCTTGGACACAGCCCGATTCTGTTCAGTGAACAGGCTGCTTGCGCTGGATGTGGAATTAGTTACCCTGAATTCACACCCGCAAATTTCTCCTTTAACTCTCCTCAGGGTGCCTGTTTGCATTGCAGCGGCCTGGGGACCATCACTGAATTCGACCCCCAACTGATCGTACCGAATCCTGAACTGTCCTTGCGGGAAGGAGCGGTGGCTCCGTGGGCACATCGAACTTCCGTGCATTTCATAGAGTTTCTTGATGCGCTGACCCGTTTCTATCATGCAGATATTTATACACCCTATAAGAATCTTCCGGACAGGCTCAAAAGGGTGTTGCTCTATGGGTCTGGAGATGAAAAAATTCCATTTTACTTCGAGCAAAACCATCGGCGAATTACTTATGAGAAAACATTCGAGGGAATCATCCCGAATCTCAAGCGTCGATATCTGGAAACCGATTCCCATCAAGCAAGAGAGGAAATCAGGCGATATATGAATATTCGCCCCTGCCCGGAATGTAACGGAGCGAGATTAAAAGCAGAAAGCAGATCGGTGAAGATCAACGGAAAAGCCATCCATGAAATCAGCGCGCTTTGCGTTACAAAGGCGCATGATTTTTTTAAAACGCTTCGATTGGAAGGAAAAAACAACATTATTGCCAGGCCTATAATTAAGGAGATTGTCGATCGATTGGGATTTCTTGAAAATGTCGGCCTCGGTTATCTTACCCTGAATCGAGCGGCCTCCACACTTTCCGGGGGGGAAACGCAGCGGATTCGCCTGGCAACCCAGATTGGTTCGAAGCTAAGCGGAGTTCTTTATGTGCTGGATGAACCGAGCATCGGCCTGCATCAGAGAGACAATCGGCGCCTGTTTAAAACACTTCTGCAAATGCGCGATCTGGGCAACACGGTGATGGTTGTGGAACATGATGAGGCAACCATTCTGGGGGCCGATTATATAGTGGATATGGGACCCGGTGCCGGGGTGAACGGCGGGCATGTGGTCTTCTCCGGCCCCCCTGAAAAACTTCTTGAAGATGAAAAATCAATTACCGGCCAGTACCTTTCCAGGCGGAAATACATCGAAATCCCCTCAAGACGCCGCAAGGGAAACGGCCGCTTCCTGGTGATCAAAGGGGCTAGCGCCAACAACTTGAAGAATATCGAGGTAAAATTCCCGCTTGGTTGCATGATCTGCGTGACCGGGGTTTCGGGTTCGGGGAAATCAACACTTGTTCTGGAGACATTGTATCGCGCAATGGCCCAGCGGCTGTATCATGCCAGGATCACCACAGGCGCATATGAGGGGATCGAAGGCCTTGAGTTTGTGGATAAGGTGATCCATATTGATCAATCGCCTATCGGAAGAACCCCCCGGTCCAATGCAGCAACCTACACCGGTGCATTTGCTCATATCCGGCAGCTGTTTTCAAGAACTGCTGAGTCGAGAATGCGGGGTTACGGTGCGGGTAGATTCAGTTTCAATGTAAAAGGAGGCAGGTGCGAGGCCTGCAAAGGTGAGGGAATCATCAAGATAACCATGCATTTTCTGCCGGATCTCTATGTGGCATGCGATGTATGCCACGGCAGGCGGTACAATCGGGAAACACTTGAAATTCGCTATAAAGGAAAAACCATTACAGATGTGCTGGATATGACGGTTGATGAAGCTCTTCGTTTCTTCGGCAACATCGGAAATATACGGTCCAAGCTTGAAACCCTTTCAGAGGTGGGTATCGGTTACATCCGTCTGGGCCAGCCGGCCCCTACTCTTTCAGGAGGAGAGGCACAGAGGGTGAAACTGGCACGGGAGCTGAGCAAGAAAGCAACCGGCAGGACCGTCTATATCCTGGATGAACCTACTACAGGGCTTCATGCAGACGACATCCAAAAACTGCTGACCGTAATGGGCAAACTGGTGGATGCCGGCAACACCATCATCGTGATTGAACACAATATGGATGTGATTAAAACGGCAGACTACATCATCGATCTAGGCCCTGAGGGCGGAGATGAGGGAGGCTACGTGGTCGCAAACGGAGCGCCTGAAAAGATCGCAGCAAACCCGGAATCATATACCGGGCAGTTTTTAAAGAAAATTCTAGCATCCCATCCCGTTGGTTGACAATGCAAAATTACATGCAACCTTGACCTGCCGCTGGCACTTTCTCAAGATACATCCCCAATGGATTAAGGATGCAAGGTTGATGCTCATCATACCAGAAATGGATATGGTGCTCCGAATCCTTGTCGGCATCAGGACCACCGGCAAGCCTGGTGGTCCTGATCTCCCTCCTTATAAGCAAGGCCCTTAGCTTTATTTTAATAAATCAATTTAAGCACTATTTCGCCCCAAACAGCGCTGCAATCGCCCCGGCCTGCGGATGTGCGTAAATCAAAATCAAGGAAACGACCAGGGAATAAATACACAGTGACTCGATCATCGCCAAGCCGATGAGCATTGTTACCGTGACTTTACCGGAAGATTCCGGATTTCTTGCAATCCCTTCCACAGCAGCCCTCAGGCCAAGGCTTTGTGCAATTCCGCAGACAGCCGCCGCAACCGAAAGACCAAAGCCCGCAGCCGTAACACACATGATAAAGAAATCCAATGCTTTTTCTTCCATACGCGATTCTTCCTCCTGTTTTGAATTTTAATAATAAATTTTCGTCCAACTCACAAAGAGTAAACGCCAAGCCTTTATCTTACGAACAACACAGTACCCCTTTCAACCCGGAACTCTAAGCGGAGGAATACCGGTTTTATTTCCCCGGTCCATCCTCAATGGGCATGCTCCATGGCACCTGTAAAGTAAATGATGGACAGCAAAAAGAACACGAACGCCTGTACCAGGGCGACAAAAATTCCCAAGGCCATGATAGGCAACGGGGCGAAGAATGCACCGGCCAGGAAAAACAAGATCGCCAAAACCAGCTCATGCCCCATCATGTTGCCGAACAACCGAAAGGACAGAGACAGCACCCGTGCCATGTGCGCTATGACTTCAATGGGGAATATGATGGGGATCATCCACCAAATGGGTCCGAGAAAATGCTTAATATACTTTGCGCCGTGGTATTTGATGCCGATATAGTGGGTGAAAACAAATACGGTCAGGGCGCAGGACGCGGTCGTATTCAGGCTGGCCGTTGGTGGAAAAAACCCGGGCACCAAACCAATCAGGTTGCAGGTGAGAATGTAAAGAAACACTGTTGCCACAACCGGAAGGAACCACCGTCCTTCTTCTCCGGTGATATCCACCATAAAGTCTTCGATACCGGAGACAATGATTTCAAAAAAGTTCTGGGCACCGGCAGGCACCAGGCTTAAGTTTTTTGCGGCAATGGATCCAAAAACGATCAGCAGCAACATAACCACCCAGGAGTAAATCACATGAGGATATGCATGAGCAAAATGGCCCAGACCTACAAACTCGAACAGTTTCACGAAGATGAGATAAGGATGTTCCACTTCAAAGTGCCTCCTCAAAAGTAATTTTTTTTAATTCACACACTGTCGCAAAAAAGATGCTGACCACCACAATGGAAAGTCCGATAAACAATCCCAAGGGATGCACATAATGCCGTGAGATCAGGAAAAACAGGATGATGCCGCTTATCACAAAACGGACGTACGATTTAGCCAGCACAACGGCAAGTGAAGATACATGGGGTGGTACAAAAGACTTTCGTAAGGTTCGGTACATCAAATGAAAATTCAGTATGACAATCAGCCCCCCGCAGATGATGCCCTTTGTAACCTCAGCGGGAGCATATACGAGCCCCACGCCGGCTGTAACTATGAACAGAACCCAGTTGGAATAAATCACAAATTTTAAGAGTCGCCGTTGAATGTCCATTACAGTTTTCTGCTTTTCTTAATGGCAAGGGCAATGTTCCGAAACCCTGCCAGAATCCCCAGCACAAGGAAAATAAGTGTAAGCCAGGGTGACGTATTAAACACCTTTCGGTCCAAATAAATCCCGATGGCAAGACCCACGAAAATCGACAGCGCAATCGAAAAACCAAGGCTGCTGAAATAAGCAAGTTCTTTTAAGTAACGCCTTGTCTTTCTTTTCATATAAAAGATCGCTGGTTCATCCAAGAACCATATAAAATCAAGCCGGTAAGCCAGTATCACAGGTTTTATGGCAAGTCAACGTTAAAATCCACAGCAACTTTCAGTGAACCCCGTTGTTTAAAAACGCCTCAAAGGCCTCTATTACCGATAAATCATGCGTACAGGCCATGTTATTATGTGATTTCTGAAACTACGGGGTGAATGTGAAATGTTTTGTCATCAGTCGATGATCGCTACAACCTGATCTCCCCGGTATTGAACACCGGACCCTCAATGCAGGCATGGAGATATTTCCCGGCCGATCGCCTGTTTTCCACCACACAGCCCAGACACGCCCCGATGCCACAGGCCATCGCCGTTTCGATTGAAATTTCACACCCGACTTGATGGGTGTCTGCAATATCTGCGACACATTTCAACATATCCACAGGTCCGCAAGCATAAATGATATCCGGCTTAATCCGTTTAACATCAATCTCCAGTGCACCGGTCACCTGGCACCGCTCCCCTGCCGAGCCGTCGTCTGTGGTGATACATACCGATATTCCAGCACTAAGAAATACATCTTTGCATAGAAGATCATCCTTTGATCGACCCCCCAAAAACAACCGCACCCCACTAAGATCGCCTATTTTCTGTCTTAAGACATCCGCAAGGAAAACCATCGGTGCGACGCCGATGCCCCCGGCTGCGATAAAAATCCGCCTGAAACGCTCTTCAATGCTAAACCCTTTGCCCAAAGGACCCAGAACATCCAAAAAATCGCCCTTTTTGCACAAGGAAAGCTTTCGGGTCCCATCGCCCACTGCCTTATAAAGCAGCTCGATGCCGGTTGTGGTATCACCCTCTGTGATCAGCCGGTGAATAGAAAAGGGCCTGCGCAACAAGGGGGTAATTTGATCTGGAAATCGCACCATGACAAATTGACCTGGCATGGCAGCCCCATATCCATGGTAGCAGGATAATCCCATGTGAAAATAGGACGTCCCAATCTGTTTATTCCAGAGCACCCGCACGGTTTCTTGATACATATCCATCACCATAATGCAATCATCGACTGATACCCGACTTCCAATAACATGGTATCAACCGATTTCGCAAGAAGTAAAAAACAGGGTAAGGGACTATGCTTTTACAGATACTTCACTCGGGAAAAGTGGTCCATCGGGGCAGTTGGCACAAAAAGCAAGTTGTAAGTGATCTAAAGCGTCTAAATCACGATATTAAGAATACCGCCATCCTTGCGAATCAATTCATCAAAAAAATTGGTGGAGGACAGAACTTGAGGGTCGCTGGCTCGACAGGTAATCCGCTGAACCGTAAATCCGCTGTGGCGAAGTTTTGTGACAAGATTCGGGAGATGTTGCTCCACAAATCCTTTGACCTCATCATTTTCAACTTCAAAGCATCCGTTTACAGCATCTTTCAACAAAAAGAGATCGGCTCGAAGGTTTCCCAGATTCGACATCTCAAGCAACAATGATACGGTGATAACCCTCTGTGATGGGTTTTTCTCGCATGCATTCTCTTTGCCCAAATCAATGAGGATCTGCCCGAATCGAACCATTTCATCCAAAGGCACCGGTAAAGGAATTAGATATCTGCCGCTTTGCTGAGAGCTGTGGCTGTTTAGCAGTTGCAGTTGCTCAATTCCCTCTGCCAATGTTCGAATCAGTTCGTGAACGGATTCACCTCTTATTGATGTATCCGACCCTAAACTCATGGCCAGAGCCTTTAAATCACCTTGAACCAGACTTTTGATTACCGGCTCGGGCAAGGATCGTGAGTGTGCAAAAAGGTTTCGAAGCTTACTTTCCCAAGAAAGACCGCTTGTATGAATGAGAGATTTCAAAAATGTCTTATCACCATTATATGTTCGCCCCGCAAGTTGTTGTGCAAGAAAATCCAATCCCTTAAGCGCTTGTGTCAAACGCGTATTTCCGCCATGGTTTCTTAAGATCCTCAGAAGCAAGTCAAATATGCCCGGCCGCACCATTGCCTCAATTGACATCCTGGGTAAAATCAGAAAGTCACCTGTCCTTGTCTCAACCAGTTGAAATCTTGGCTGAGCCCCTGCCTGGGTGACTCTCAGCAAAAGGATCTCTCCGCTTTTTAAAGGAACATAGGTTTTGGCCAAAACCGATTTGCCCTGAATGAAAAGCTGTGCTTGCCGTTCAGTGACGGTCTTTTGTACCTTCGCCTCCAGTAACTGACCGACTTTCAGGTCCCGGATTGGCGTCTTTCCGTCGCTTTTCCGATCGATTATAAGTTCAGAAGAGAATCCAAGAATATATGAGACGCTCTCTGTCATAAGGCCGATGCATCGTTATGGCGGAAGCAAGAAGCTGAAAAGGGCTTTGGGAAACAAGCCACCTTGCTAAGCACATTTCCCGTTTTCGCCGGGTTGAAGCAGGAAATCTATGCCTGTCCTTCAGACGCCGTTACCTCCTGTTCAAGTTTCAGAAACTTTTTCTTCAGCTCTGACACCATTTCAACCTCTCCTATGGGTAATGAAAGCTTTCGAGCCACCGTTTTAGTATCATAACCTCGATTTAAGAGCTCAACAATTGCTTTCTGTTGATCATAAACGTCGCGTCCTCTGCTTTCCACTGTCTTTGGCGCTGCGGACAGATACCCTTCTGCTCGATTGAGCAGCAGGTTGAGGCTGATAATCCGGCTGTCGAGCCTTTCATTTAGATTCCTTATAAGACGATCTTTTTCCTTGAGTTGCTTTTCAAAAGCCTTGGCAGTGATGTCGGCTTCTTTGAAAAGAGGCTCAAGCAATCCAAAAAGCCTTGAAGCCGCTTCTTTGGAAGCCGTAAGCGACACGCCCGATTTGAGATAACGAACAAAATAAAGGATCAAAATAACCAGGACAAGATCGATAATCATCTGAAGGAGAACCCAAAATTTTATGTTTAAAATTTCCATTGCTCTCAAATACACATGTCAGGTTGAGGACGGGAAAAACCTCGCTTAATTGCTTTAATTCAAAACTCATGCCACCGTATTCACCAGCTTTCCTGAAGAGCCAGAATGTTGGGTCTCGGTGGGTGTTTTCTTTTTTTTCTTTGCCTTCTTTCGCCTTTTACGGTTATTACCATCCGCAGAGGCTCTTTCAAATTTGGATCTTTCTGACTGATCGGGCTGTTGCACCGCTGTTTGCTGCTGGGCATCCTTTTCTTTTTGATGAGCGGCAACCACCTGGCTGTATTCTTGAGACGAATGTCTCACACCGTGAATACCCTTTGCCTCACCGCTTTGCTGAACAACAATGTTCATATTCGAAATGCTCGTCACCGCCCGCACTCCCCCTGTACTTCGCAAAGGCCTTTTTCTCATCAGTACATGATGAAGGCTTCCACCACGACATCCTTTAAGGATCTTTCTGGCAATACACCGTTTAAATCCCTTAATATCATCAACTTGAGACTGATCTCGTTGATTTTGGATTTATCCATTGATTCCAGCGCATTGAGCATCACTTCATATATGATACTTCGGAAAAAAGCAGCATGACCTTTAACAATTGCGGCAGCTTCGGTGGTGGTGAATTCAAGGCGAGGTCGTAGAGGATTCTGGCTGGTTTTTAACAGGAAAGCTTAAAACCACAGATGGGGGAATTGATTCAGACCTTCGCTTATGAAAGTAGAACAGGACATGAAACGACCCTGCCACACCAATGACAACAGCAAGAACGATCGTCAATTGTTTGCTGGGACGTAATTTACGATCCGACCCCTTTGATGATTCGAATTTTCCCTCAGCAGGCACATCTTCCAGTATGACCTTATCCGGGGTTCCATCTTCTGGTGATTGAGCCGAATCGATCTCCTCTTCCAGCAGTGAATCAAGGTCGTCGGCCGGCTTATCCCCTTGCGGTTGCACAGAGTCGCTGGATTCGTCCAATTCCTCCGATTCGTCCGCTTCTTTTAAATCCGGGGTATGCTCTGTCTGATCGGATTCAGCTCCGGTCTTGTGCAAATAGGTATCCGGCACTGCTGCTTCTTTTATCTGCTCGGTTGATGTTTCAGCCTCCTCTGCCTGCCTGGATTCATCCGTTTCCAGTTCCAGCAGCGCCTCTATATCGTCAATGGACTCTGTTTCCTCGGTTTCGTCTTGCTCTGACTCAACGGATTTATCTGCACCTTCCTGCGGCAGGATATCGGGGGATTGCACTGCATCTACCGCCTCCGTCGGCCGGCCGGAGGCTTCTGGTGCTTCAGCGGCATTGTCGTTTAGGTTCAGCAGTTGATCGATTTCATCCTGCGAGACAGCCTTTGTCTTGTTTTCCTCGGTTTCGGGCATTTGTGTCAGGCTTTTTTCTACATTTTCTGTGTCCCATTATCCGATCACCATCCTACTGGTGATGATAACTCTTAAGTTTGGATCTCAATCTTATCAGCGCCAGCGTGTGGATCTGGCAGATCCTTGATTCGGTCAAGTTCATGACATGGCCGATTTCCTTTAGCGTTAAATCATCAAAATAATAAAGCGAGATCACCATTTGTTCCTTTTCCGAAAGCGTTTTTATGGCGGCTATCAGATGCTGTCTGAGCTCTCCCTTAACCACATTCTCAACTGGATCATCATCGCTTAGGATTCTTTCTTGAAAAGATTTCTTGCTCAACGAATCGTTGTCTTCATCTTTTATATATTCATCTAAACTGAACAATCCGATCCCATGAATATTGGAAAGCAACTTGTAGTAATCTTCAAGCGACAAACCGATTTCTTCTGCCACCTCGCAATCTTCTGCAGGCCTTCCCTTGCGGGCTTCAACCGATATCAGGGCGCGTTCAATTTCCTGGATCTTTTTCCTCATAGATCTCGAGTACCAGTCCATGTTTCGAAGCTCATCCAGGATCGCCCCCTTTATCCGGTATGCAGCGTATGTCTTAAGATCCACCTCTCTTGAAGGATCGTACCTGTCGATGGCGTCGATGAGTCCCAGACATCCGGCGCTGATAAGTTCATCGAATGTGATACTGGATGGAATTCGCATAGCCATCCGCCCGGCGATATGCTTAACCAGCGGAGCATAGGAAACAATCATGGCTTCACGCTGTTTGCGGCTGAAGCTTTTGCATCTCCTCTGTGCTGCTTTTTTTGCGGCTCTCCGTGCCATTGGCGATTACTGCTCGCTTAAGTCTCGGTCTTTACATTAAAAACGGTGTTAGCCCAGATGTGGTATGTACCGTGATACAGTGTTAATAGTACATAACAGATCATCGAGCTTACGCGCTAGCCCGCCCTGTAATCCATATACCTCTTTAGGAAAAACTTGATATTTCCTTCCGAATCCACGCGTCTGGGCCAACCTAAAATCTGTTCCGCGGTTTTTCTTATCATCCGACTTGAAGCTGAATCCGGATAAAGCTCAATCACGGCTTTGCGGTTCTTAACGGCTTTTTTCATAAACTCATCCATCGGTATATAGGAGATGTACTCGATGACTACATCCTTCAGAAACCGCTCTATGGCCTGGCCTAGATTGAGATACACGGATTTTGCCTCCGCTTCATCGCACACCATATTCACCAGCAACTTGAAATACTTGGCACCGTGCTGTGTAGCCATCACCTTCATCATGGCGTATGCATCGGTAAGCGAGGCGGGCTCTGAGGTTGCAACAATGATGCAGTCATCGGCGGCAAGATTGAAGTAAATAACGTTTCTGGAGATTCCCGCGCTGGTATCGATGAGCATAATATCCAACAAATCTTCAAGCGCCTCAAATTCGCTCATCAACGCCAACTTCTGCCCATCGGTTAAATGGGTCAGATTGACGAATCCCGAGCCTGCGGGTATGATTCTGATGTTCTCCGGGCCCTTGACTATGATCTCTGAAAGTGTTTTTTCGCCGCTGATCACATGACCAATGTTGTACTCGGGATGAATGCCGAAAATGATATCGATGTTGGCAAGACCAAGATCGGCATCAAGCACTAGCACTTTTTTACCGATACGTGAAAGGGCGATAGCTAAATTTCCAACGATATTCGTCTTCCCGACGCCCCCCTTACCGCTGGTCACGGATATGACCCGGGGAGGGTTGCCGGGGGATGGATTCAGTTTCGACCGATCTTTCTTCATTCGCGATGCCTTTTTATTCACCATTTTTCTTAGACTGCTTGCTTGGTCCACGGCGTTTACTCCTTAAAAACAAAGCTTCGATTCATTGCGATGGCGGCTGCTTAAACCACAGCGAACTCTAACGTCGCAATATGAGCCGTAAGAGACTTTCCTTATTGGCCGCCTGGATATCTTCCGGCACCCGCTGTCCGTCTGTAATGAACGATACAGGCAACTTAAATTCCAACACCTGGTCTATTATGGTCCCGCGGCGGCGGGTTTCATCCAGTTTTGTAAAAACATAGGTCCTGGGATTTAAAATGGAAAAATTTTCTGCCGCCTCTTTCATATCACCTCTTTCGGTGGTGGCACTCAACACAAGATGGTTGGAGATGGCAGGCTGGCCTTTCATCAGCCGACTGAGCGCTTTCATGCGGTCTTTATCCAGGTGGCTTTGACCGGCGGTGTCAATGAGAACAATTTCTTTATGTTGCAACTGTTTTACTGCCTTCTGTAAATCCTGGCGTGAAAAAGCCGATAAACAGGGCAACCCCATGATCCCTGCATAGGTTCTTAGCTGATCGACCGCTCCGATGCGATAGCTGTCCACCGAGATAATTCCTATGGTTTTTTTTTGCTGTAAACTTAAGATGGCCGCCAATTTGGCAATGGTTGTCGTCTTGCCCACGCCCGTGGGACCGATAAAGGCAGCCACCTGTTGTTTATTATTATGAGATGAAAAGGGATCCAAAACACTGATGGAGGAAAGAATCTCATTCAGAACTCGCTTCGTGATGTGCTCTGCGCCGGCGGGGCGATCGCTTAGCGTATCAAGTGCGCGCTTCATGAAGATTTGTGCTAATCGGGAAGATATACCCGACTTTACCAGCCTGGCATATAGATTTAAGCTTTCGGGAAATCGGTGCAAGAATTCAGGGAGTCCTCCCGTCTGATCGATGAGAAACAGCATCTCTCGGATACTGAACAATTCAGCGCTCAGAGCCTGCAGCCCCTCCCCCAGCAGCGCTCTTCTGGCCTTTTCTGCCGCCGGTTTCTGCATTTCTACGTGGTGCCCCAGTTTATCGAGGCTCTCATCGATACAATGGGTTTCTTTAAGGGCGATATACTCTGTTTCGTTCTTAAGGGCGGCAGTTACTTCAAAAAAGTCTTTTCCATACGGATTTCGGGGATCTTTGGGCAATCTTCTGGTGGAAAGGATCATGGCATCGGGGCCGAAGTCCTCCTTAATACGACGGATGGCTTCCTGAATGCTTTTAGCCTTATATCGTTTGATCGCCATGTGTCAGTGAAACCTTTCCATGGGACTGTATTCGGACGTTTGGTGCAATTTCGGCATGTGAAACAACCACGATGGACGGATCCACCTGCTCGACGATTTTCCTGAAATGCCGGCGAATTGCCGGGGAAGTCAGAATGATGGGTTGAAAATTCATCACCATAGCTTTTTCCGTTTGTTCCTTTATGGAAGCTGCGAGGAGCTCAACGGCCCCCGGCTCTAAGGCAAGAAAAAAACCTTGTTCGGTTTTCTGAACACTCTTGTTGAAAAGTTCTTCCACCGAACCGTCCACCGTAATGACGTTCAGAATGCCCTCCTCGGTCACATATGGGGCCAATATGGCTCGGCCAAGTTTCTGTCGCACATACTCGGTTAAGAGCTCTGGGTCTTTGCTCATGGGTGCGAAGTCCGCCAGCGTTTCTACGATGCTCAGCAGGTCGCGTATGGAAATCCTCTCTTTCAATAATGTTTGCAATACCTTTTGTACGGCACCAAGGGGCAGCAGATTGGGAACCAGTTCCTCCACCGCCTTGGGATTCGTTTTGGCCAGGTTGTCCAATAGATGTTGAGTTTCCTGTCTTCCAAGAAGATCCGCAGCATGGTTGCGAATAATCTCGGTCAGATGAGTGGCGACAACCGTTGCATTATCTACAACGGTATAGCCTGCGAATTTCGCTTCCTCTTCTTTTTCTTTTGGAATCCACAAAGCCGGAAGATTGAAGGCGGGTTCAGTGGTGGCAACTCCCTCAATTTTTTTCGGGGCATCCCCCGGGTCCATGGCTAGCAGATGGTTTACCATCAGCTCTGCTCGGGCCATTTCCACTCCCTTGATAATCACCCTGTATTCCGATGGCTTAAGCTTCAAGTTGTCTCGAATATGAATGGGCGGAATCACGATTCCCATCTCGGTGGCAAACTGTCGTCGAATCGCTCGAATACGCCCAAGCAGGGTTCCGTCCTGTTCCTTGTCCACTAGAGGAATCAATCCATAGCCGACTTCCAGCTCCATGATATCCATAGCAAGAAGCGGTTCGACATCTTCAGGCAAAAAATCTTCTGGGCTCTCCTCGGCGGCAGCCTCGGCAAGTTGTTTTTCGGCGCCCAGCCATCGGTTTCGTTGAAAAAAGTATACCCCTCCTCCCAGCAATAACGACAGTGTCAAGAATGGAAAGGTGGGCAGCCCTGGCACGAGACCGAACAGAAATACCACAAAGGATCCGATGTAAATGGGATTGGGATTTGAAAATATATGAACGCCGAATTCTTTTCCCAGCCGATGCTCCGATGCAGCCCGGGAGACGAGTATGCCGGCGGAAGTTGAAATAATCAGAGCAGGAATCTGCGTTACCAGACCATCTCCCACGGTAAGCAGGGTATAGTTTTCAACGGCTGCTTTCATGGACATGTCGTTTTGGAACACACCGATGAACAGCCCGCCAATTATGTTGATCAGCGTGATGACGATCCCCGCAATGGCATCGCCTCTTACGAATTTGCTGGCCCCGTCCATGGCTCCGTGAAATTCCGATTCCCTGGCAATCTCCTTTCGCCTTTCCTTTGCTTCGCTCTCATCGATAATACCGGCATTCAAATCCGCATCGATGGCCATCTGCTTTCCCGGCATACCGTCCAGTTGAAACCTGGCGGCCACTTCGGCAATTCGACCCGAACCTTTTGTAATGACAATAAAATTAATCAACACGAGGATGAGAAAAATGATAAGCCCGATGACATAGTTGCCACCCACAACAAAATTTCCAAATGCCCGTATGATGGCACCGGCGGCATGGGGTCCTTCATTGCCGTGAAGTAGAATCAACCGGGTGGAAGCCACATTCAAGGAAAGCCGAAAAAGGGTCAGCACGAGCAGCAGAGACGGGAAAATAGAAAAATCCAGAGGCTTTAACACGTACATGGCCGTAATCAACACGATTATGGAAACGGTAATATTAAGAGACAGTGAAAAATCCAGTATCATGGGTGGAAGCGGCAGGATCATGGCCATCAGTATGCTGATAACCGCCAGCACCATCGCTATATCGGTTGAATCCTGAAGAATACCTCCTAAGAGTCTGTTTGCTTTGGTTTCCATCGTCTTTCCAGATCGTTCTTGATAAAAAGACGCCACTCTATTGGCACACAGCGTTGATGAAGTGACGTTTGTACCAAGGAAACAATCGCGCCTTGAGGCCTCCTATCATATTGTTTTTCCTTTAAGTTTATAAACATAGGCCAGCACCTCGGCCACAGCCTGGTAAAGCTGTACCGGAATCGGCTCGCCTATCTTCACCAATCTATACAAATTCTGGGCCAACTTTTTATTCTCAACCACCGGAATGCCGTTGATGGATGCTACCTCCTTGATTCTTTCCGCAACCAGACCCGCCCCTTTGGCGACCACTTCAGGGGCGGCCATCACACCGGGATCATAACGGATGGCAAGGGCCAGATGGGTGGGGTTGGTGACAACCACATCGGCTTGCGGCACCTGTTGCATCATCCGCCGCCGGGCTACCTGATACTGAATGCTTCGAATCCGGGACCTTACCTGCGGATCGCCCTCTGTCTGTTTTTGTTCTTCCTTAACTTCCTGTTTGGTCATTTTAAGCTGTTTTTCAAACTGCCATTTCTGAAAAGCGAAGTCCAATGCCGCAATGACAAGCATGATCAAAAGCACCACGATGAATATTTTAAATGCGGCCTTTAGGATGAAAATGAGGATCAGGGGGATATCCAGCCGATACAGCAATGGGAACCGTTCGCTTTCTTCTCTAATGACCACAAAGGCCACAGAGCCGATGATGAGAAGCTTTAAAACCGCTTTGATCAAA
>JAFDFZ010000095.1 GCA_019309565.1 Deltaproteobacteria bacterium | reverse complement strand
CTGCATGGTCTCTTCGGACGTTGACATTCCCTTGATCACCTCAACGGCCTGCATCATGGGAACCGGGCTGAAGAAATGAAGCCCCAGAACCCTGTCCGCACGATCTGTCACAGAAGCCAGCTCGGTGATGGGTATCGCAGACGTATTGCTGGCAATAAGCGTTTCAGGTGCGCACAGCCCATCGAGGGTTTTAAAAAGCTCTTGTTTCAGTTCAAGCTTTTCAAAAACAGCTTCAATAACAAGATCTGCTTCTTTTGCTGCATCAAGATCTTTTACCGTCTGGATTCTTCCGAGAATGGTATCTTTGGGTTCCGTTAATTTGCCCTTTTCAACGAACTTTCCCACCGACCAGGAAATGTTTTTAAGCGCCTGGTCCAGACTCTGCTGTGAGATATCATTGAGAAACACCTCTATCCCGGCCTGGGCACATACCTGACAGATACCGCCTCCCATTAGTCCTGCGCCGACCACCATAACTTTCTTAATGCTCATATCGCACCTCCTTAAGTTAATGCTCATATCGCACCTCCTTAAGTTTCCGATCATGAATGAAACACAGTGAAAAGGGAGTGATCCCAAATACCGGTTGGCGGTAAAAACTATCCTCACAGACACCGGCACAAAAAACCGGCAACGAAAAGATAAATGATGGATAGCCCCGCGCTATCGGCTTTCAGGCGAAACAGCCAACTGAGATAAAACATGTTTGTAAGTGATTCGATCAGAAGTTACTACATCCAAAACCGTTGGTTCGCCAGCGGAAAATGCATGTTTCAGTTCCCGGGATAGATTTTCAGGATTTTGCACTCGAATCCCCCGGCAGCCCATTGCACGGGCGATTTCAGCATAATTCCTGTCTTTCAGCTCGGAAGCAATAAGCCGTTCACCCTGCGCATGCTTCACCCAGCCTAACGACTGGTTGTTTAAGATTACCGTTACAATGGGAATGCCTTCATCGCATGCGGTCATCAGCCCATTCATGGTCATTGCAAACCCTCCGTCTCCACAAACAGCTAGACATTGTTTTTCCGGAAAGATCAGTTTGGCTGCCATAGCCGCTGGGATGGCATAGCCCATCCCGCCGATGGCAGCCGGTGAAATGAAAGACCCCGGCTGGTTTGTTTGGAAAAAATGAGTCATAAACAGTCGATTTTCCCCTGCATCACAGGCAACAAAGGCATCTTCCGACAATGCATTGCGAATTTCAGCAATAATTCGCTGAGGAAGCATCGGCACCTCGTCAGAGGAAAACTCAGGGGCATCAAAGAATCCTTGCTCGCGGCGGGCAGCGTTCAGTCTTGCTTTTCTAAAAGAGACGGTCTGCTGTGACGGGAGCCCTTCAGATCGAAGTGCTTCTATCAATTGAGACAACACGACAGCTGCATCACCAATAAGCGCATATTCGCAAGGAAAAGTCCAACTCGCATTTTCTGGTTCGATGTCGATTTGAATCAGGGTCTGACGTCCTGGATCAAGGAGTTTGGGATTCTCGTTGGCAGTATCCGTAGATGAAAGTCTGGACCCGACGACCAAAACCACATCTGCTTCCGCGATGATAGCATTTGCAACGGGTAATCCAAAAGTGCCAAACACGCCCAGTGCCATCTCGTGATTTTCCGGGAAAACGCCTTTACCAGAGGCTGTCGTTGCCACGGGTACAACCATCAATTGCGCAATATTTAGCAGTTCTTTGTAAGCTTTACTGATTCGGATTCCGTTTCCTGCAATTATCACTGGTTGTTTGGCTTGAGATAAGATTTTTGCAACGGCAACGACGTGTTCTGTTACAGCAGAAGGAGGGCATTCGGGCAGATAATATCGGGTTGGATATATGCTGGGAACCGATCGTGGACCTACTCGACCTCTTAAGGCAGTGCTATGGTAGAGCAGGGCCACCGGTCCTCTTTTCCCAGTGACGGCATGTTTGATACCGAACTGGGTGTCCTGAACCGCTTGTACCGCCTCGTGGAGCACCATGGTGCGCTTTGTCACCCCTTCAAAACTGCGTTGTGCGTTCCATGTTCCCTGCTCCCCCGTTCCCGATTGATACGGCGCATGGTGAGAAAATGGGGAATTGTCCGAGAGGTCCGCCATCAAAAGCATCGGCGAGCACCCCAGGTGAGCCTCGAGGGTTCCTAGCAAGGCATTTGATAACATAAAAGCCCCTTGACCCAAAGCAACTCCCGGTTTACCGGTTAAACGCCCGTAGACTTCAGCCATCACTCCGGCAAGAGACTCCTGGCGAACAAGAATGGTTCGTATGGTCGAACGGTGGTCATAGAGGGCATCAAAAATTTGCATCGCCTTTCCTCCGGGCATCCCAAAAACCATATCGATGCCAGCTTCCTCAAGCACTCGAACAATTGCCTCAGGCACTGGTATTTCTTCTTTAAGAGATTTTTCGGTGCTCATCTCTTGTCCCTCCTTATAGTATGAATAAAATCATTGAACGATGTTTTGTTTCAATCAATGTACTGTTCGGTGTTATGCCCCTATGCAGGAGTTTCATAACCCTGCGAATCGGGTTGCCTCTAACGTCCAGTCGATTTCACTTGGGATTTCTGGATAACCAAATTACTCTATATAGGATAACAAACGATGGTTCAACCGATAGTTCATAAAAATTTCTTGACATTGGATAATAGGGTCTCCTATACATTACGAAACGGATTTTCTTATCGTGTTTATCCCTAAAAATCGTTTTTTTCTCGTTTGGTGGCTTTCTCGACGGGTTTTCGGCTTCGAGGACTAACGATCCACCTTTTACTGCAAAGCTTTGTGAAACCCGTGTCTTATGACGGGATTTCACCTTTGATTCGTTAAAGGAGGTGTTCAACCTGCCCAACGAAAAAAATCCTCATCTATGGATTGGAAGGCCTGCCGTGATTGATCCGATTTGTGCAAGAAATAGATATTTAAGAGACAGAAGTAGGGAATGCGCTTTTTATTAACGGGCTTAACGAAAAGGAGGTAAAAAGATGAAAAAACGGTCCTATATCCTGTTCATTCTTTTATTTTCATTGGTTGTTTCTCCTTCAACAATGGCTGCCGATACGGTTAAGATCGGGGCCCTGTTCCCGTTTAGCGGCGTTTTGGCGCTGCTTGGACAAGAGTCTTACAACGGTGCGACCATCGCATCGGATATAGTGAATGAAAAGGGAGGCCTTTGGGGTAAAAAGATCGAGTGGGTGAAAGGCGATGCCGTCGATCCCAAAGCCGCCATGGCCGAGTGTGAACGACTGATTTCCGTAAAGGGCCTAAAGCTTATTTTCGGTACCTACTCCAGTTCCAGATCCTATGCAGCATCTGAGGTTTCGGAAAGGAATAAGGTCATTTACTGGGAACAGGGTGCCATTGCCGATGATATCACAGCAAGAGGCTTTAAGTATCTGTTTCGAACGATTGCCAGAGCAGGGGATTTCGGGAAGATGGCCGCAGAGTTTGCCCACGCCACCGTAGCACCCAAGCTTGGGATCGATCCTAAGAATTTGAAAATTGCTATCATGTTTGAGGATTCCCTGTACGGAACTTCCGTTGGGACAATGGCCGGCAAACGCGCCAAAGAATTGGGCATGAAGGTAGTAGCCAGCGAGAGTTACAGTGCAAAGACCGTTGATCTATCCTCGGTGGTGATGAAGTTTAAGGCCTTAAAACCCGATGTCATCATTGCCACCAGCTATCTTGAAGACGGACTCCTTTTTTGGCGTCAGGCAAGGGATCTGGACCTCAACGTCAAAGCCTTCATTGGAACCGGAGCCTGCCATGGCATGCCAGATTGGGCAAAGACCTTTGGCAAGGAAGGAGATTACATTTTCAATATTGATCCGCCCATCGGCATCAACCCGGCGGTTTACAACAAAGATGCAAAGGCTCGGTTAAAAGAGTTTCAGGATCGATTCAAAGCAAAATTCGGCCACATTCCGGCCACCCACGCTACAGCAGGTTTCGTTGCGGCGTGGGTGTTGTTTACTGACGTGCTTCCAAGGGCCGGCTCTCTAGACCCGGAAGCGGTACGACAAGCCGCTTTGAAAGTGGATATCCCAAAAGGCGGCACCGTTTTTGGTTTCGGCGTAAAGTTCGCCCCGCCGGATCACCCGGCGGCAGGACAAAATCTAAGGGCTCACCCTGCATTGATGCAGTGGCAGGGTCAGCAAATGAAAGTTGTCTACCCGCAAGACTTCGCCGTGGCAAAACCCCTGTTGCCATTGCCTACCTGGGAGCAGAGGGCCAAAGGCGAATACAAATTCATCGATTAAACGTATGCAAACCGTTTGAATGTCGTTTGGGAAGAAGGGGCACACGCCCTTTCTTCTCATGTTCCACCCAAGTCATCAGAGCCAAAACAAAGAGCGAAGCTAAAATTTAAGCCTATTCCTTATAGCGGAGAAATACAGCGGTGCGAGATAGCACTTTGCCGAAACAAAGCGTATATTCCGTCTGTCAAATCGATTCACAGATCCTGCCTCTCGGAGCAAATCAGAGATTGCAGCCGCGGGGCGGCATCAAAGAACTTTAAATTTGATTAAGGATTCCCCTTAAAATGTTTGAAACCATCATCCAATTGATTGTCAATGGATTGCTGATCGGAGGTATTTATGCCCTGATCAGCATAGGTCTGACTTTAATTTTTGGGGTGTTGGAGATCATCAATTTTGCCCACGGTGAGTTTTTAATGCTCAGCATGTATGCATGCTATTGGATGTTTCAACTGACCGGTATTGATCCCTATGTAAGCTTTTTCTTCATTATCCCCATATTTTTTCTTTTGGGGATGGCTGTTCAGCGTGTGGTCATCCAGCCCATCATCGATGCGCCGCCACTCAATCAGATTTTCGCCACTGTCGGTCTTTCAATGGTCATGGCAAATACGGCGCTGGCGTTGTGGAAAGCAGATTACCGAACCGTCAAGACCTCCTACTCATCGCTGTCGCTTAAGATAGCCGGATTGATGATCAGCTTTCCCCGGCTGCTGGCCTTTCTTTCAGCGTTCATACTAATTGGTGCACTTTTTCTTTTTCTTAAAAAAACCTATACCGGTAAAGCGATTCGGGCTTTAGCCCAACAAAGAAAAGCAGCCATGCTGATGGGAATAAATGTTTACCGGACCTATCAGATTGCCTTTGGTCTCGGAATTGCTATGGTGGGTGCCGCCGGTGCGATGCTAATACCGGTTTACTACGCGTTTCCCACCGTGGGCACATTGTTCGTTCTGACTGCTTTTGTCGTGGTGGTGCTGGGGGGATACAACAGCCTCATCGGTTCTCTCATTGGTGGGCTTATCATCGGTATCGTAGAATCTTTCAGCGGGTTTTACCTCTCGCCCCATTTAAAAGAAGCGGTCTATTTCGTCATTTTCATTCTCATACTGTTGTTTAGGCCTGCAGGATTGTTCGGGCGAGCCTAGTTTTGTGTAAAAAAGGTGAAATTATGGGTCTCAAGCCGAAAAATACCATCGTCATGTTGCTTTCCCCGGAGTGTTATGTTCCCCTCGGGCTGTTGCTGTTCTTGCTACTGCTTCCCCTGCTGTATGGAAACCCTTTTTATCAAAATCTGATCATCATGATCTTCTTTCACGGTACGGTGGCATCAGCATGGAATCTCGTCGGAGGATTTGCGGGACAGGTCGCTTTAGGGCACACGGCTTTCTTTGGTATAGGGGCGTATACGTCAACCCTTCTTTATCTTAAATTCGGGATATCTCCGTGGTTGGGCCTGTTAGCCGGTGCGGCGATAGCTATGTTGATTGCCACGGGAATCGGCATTCCTTGCTTTCGATTGAAGAGTCATTTTTTTGCGTTGGCTACCATTGCTTTTGCCGAAGTGATGCGATTTATTGCTTCATTTTGGAGAGATCTTACGCAGGGCGGAGTGGGGCTTCTGATCCCTTTTAAGCCGAAACTTGGTAATTTGATATTCCAGAGTAAACTTCCTTATGCTTACGTTGCTTTGGGTTTTATGCTCACGATAATCCTTGCATCGTATGTTATAAGAACCTCTCGATTCGGATTCTATTTAAACGGCTTGCGGGAGGACCAGGATGCGGCCGAAAGCCTGGGGGTCAATACATCTCGCTATAAGCTCTATGCCCTTTTGATCAGCGTATTTTTTACGGCTGCTGCAGGCACCTTTTACGCCCAGTATTTTTTATTCATCGATCCGTTTATCGCCTTTAATTTGAATTTTTCAATCGAACTGGCTTTGTTTTCCATTATTGGAGGCCTTGGAACCGTTGTTGGGCCTGTTCTTGGCTCGTTTCTTCTAACACCTCTCGATGTGCTGCTCAGGGGTTGGCTGGGCGGCATATCTGCGGGCCTAAACTTCATTGTGTACGGCCTTGTATTGATGGTGGCGGTCACATACTTTCCAAGAGGGCTTGCCGGATGGGTGAGAAGATGGTATGGGCCGCTGATACAGAAACTGCCCCGCTATGGAGAATGGAAACCAGAACCGCCGGTGAAGGGGACACCGATTTTCGCAGTTGAAGCATCCCAGTCGACATCTGGATCAAAGGATTCCACCTTGTTTGAGGTTCAGTCTATGAGCAAGAGCTTTGGCGGTTTGATTGCAGTGAAAGATGTCAGTTTTGAGATTAAAAGAGGAGAGGTCCTCGGGTTGATTGGTCCGAATGGAGCCGGAAAGACCACGATTTTCAATCTTGTAACCGGATTTTTGTCACCCGACAAGGGCAATGTTTTGTTTAAGGGTGAGATGATCACTGGACTTAAACCTCCGCACAGGGTCTGTGGCAGACGGATTGGAAGAACGTTTCAGCTCGTTAAACCATTTAACGAACTGAGCGTTCTGGAAAATGTCATGGTCGGCGCATTTGCCCGCACTCAGAACGCAAAGAAAGCCAGAGAGGAGGCGAATCAGGTGCTTGATTTTATCGGGCTTTCTCGGCACAGGGATTCATTGGCTTCAAGTTTAACCATTGCCGATAGAAAACGGCTTGAGCTAGGCCGAGCATTGGCGACCAAGCCAGAGCTTCTGCTGTTGGATGAGGTCATGGCAGGGCTCAATCCCAAGGAAACCGAAGAGATTATCGAAATCGTGAAATCCATCTCCGACCATGGCGTTACCCTGTTTATGATTGAGCATGTGATGAAAGCAATCATGACACTTTCTCACCGGGTTATCGTTTTGCATCATGGGGAAAAGATCGTCGAAGGAACACCGGCTGAAGTATCAAAAGACAAACGAGTCATCGATGCCTATCTTGGGGAGGAATATCTTGCTTAAGCTAACGAATGTCAATGCATACTATGGAGATATGGAAGCCCTCAGCGAGGTTTCCTTTGAGATCGAAGAGGGGCAGATTGTTTCAATGGTGGGCTCAAATGGTGCGGGGAAAAGCACAACCCTCAATGTCATCTCAGGAGTCGTTCAATGCTCGGCCGGGAGTATCGTGTTTTTGGGAAACGACATTACGCATCTTCCTCCGCACAAGATCGTCGAGCTTGGGATTATCCAGATCCCTGAGGCAAGACTACTTTTTCCGGATATGACCGTTTTGGAGAATCTTGAGCTGGGTGCATTCAATTCCAATGCCAGGCAGCAGAAGGAAGAAAATCTTCAGGGCGTTTTCGAGCTTTTCCCTGTTTTGCAGGACCGGAAATATCAACTGGCAGGAACGCTTAGCGGCGGAGAACAACAAATGCTGGCAATAGCCAGAGGGCTTATGGCAAAGCCGAAACTGTTAATGCTGGATGAACCTTCCCTTGGTCTAGCTCCTATTTTAGTAAAGCACGTGTTTGAAACCATAGAAGAGATCAATTCTCATGGGATTACGGTGTTTTTGGTTGAGCAAAACGTTTTTCATTCCCTTTCCATATCAGACAAAGCCTATGTCCTCGAAAATGGAAGGATCGTCTTGGGAGGTGATGGAAAAGAGCTCCTGGAGAATCCCAAAGTAAAGGAAGCCTACCTCGGCATTTAGCATATCGATTCGCTTCGAATATGCCCATGGTCGGTCGGATATTTCCCTGTACCGTTCGAATGATGATTGAGAATAGATCCTCAGCACGTTCTGCAAAATTGGTGTGGGGAAATTCTTTGTACAGAACCAGTGCGGTGACATTTGCCACCATTGGTCCCGTCAGATGACAGTGGAGATCCAGCTCAGCACCAACGGGCACCGTGGGTCCTACGATCTGCCGAATACGGGATAGAATGTCTCCTTCGCAATCATCGAACCATCGGCCACCATGAAGCTGTTGAGATTTAACAGTACAGCATTTACCGGTAATACCTGTTTCAAATCACCTTAAATTTCGTTGCGGAAACCATCGTAGACTTTCCGGGAGGTAATTCCGGCAGGTGGTGCATAAATGAAAAGGCTTTTAACCACCTGCCATCCATCAAACACAGGGAGGTTCGCTTTGTAATGAACCTCCAGTTGTTCAGAGAGCGGGGATTAATATTCCTTGAATTGTTCGTACAGAAACCTCTTGAACTGACGTTCACTCGCTAATCGAAGAGCGGCTTACATGGCCGGTACGAGCCGTTCCGCTAGGAGGGGGTGACCAAGCAACGATCACATCCTATCAGATTTTCTGAACGTTCATGTCTGTACCTCCTTCTCTTGTTTATATAAACTTAGAATTGGCGGCAAATCCGACCAAACATCTAACCCTTTAGGTTAACCTGGAACCGCAAGTAGAATCATCAGCAATTTTCGGTTAAATTTAGACCATGAGCCGAATGGTCGCAAGTTCCACACGCTTTAAAATGCGATTGTTCGGCGAATAGAGATACTTTTTATGTTCACCGAGAAGCGCTATGAAATCGAATCTGCCATTGACAGAAAAAGCTTTACAATTATACAATAATATTTCAAGAATTTTCTGACCACCTGCTTTCTTATTTTCCGCTGGAACCAGACAAAAGCACAGTCTTAATAGACAAGGAGCTAAAATGCCGGTTAGAATCATCGAATCAACAGCGTCTGCCTATCGATATCCGTTGCTGGTTAAAAACATTCTCATCACACCGCTTATCTATTCGCCGGATCAGGAGATCGTATACAGCGATAAGACAAGATACTCCTACCGGACGTTGGTTCAGCGCATCGGCAGGCTTGCCAATGCACTTGAAAAACTTGGTGTAGATCAAGGAGATACAGTGGCTGTCATGGACTGGGATTCTCACCGGTATCTTGAGTGTTTCTTTGCCGTGCCGATGATGGGAGCCGTCCTTCACACGGTAAACATCCGCTTATCCAAAGAGCAGCTCATTTACACCATCAATCATGCGAAGGATGATATTATTCTGGTAAATGCAGATTTCATACCTTTGCTGGAATCCGTTAAGGATCGATTTCAAACGGTAAAAAAAATCATCCTCCTTAAAGATCATGACCAGCCACCTGATACACCGCTGCAATTGGACGGTGAATATGAGGAGATCCTGGCCGAAAGCGATACAGAATATGATTTTTCGGACTTCGATGAAAACACCATGGCCACCACGTTTTATACCACAGGAACCACAGGCTTGCCGAAAGGAGTTTACTTCAGCCACCGCCAATTGGTACTGCATACTTACGCTACCATTGCCGCTCTGTGTGTTCACAACCTCCATGCCACTGTAACGCCCAAGGATGTTTACATGCCCTTAACTCCAATGTTTCATGTTCATGCCTGGGGAATTCCGTATGTCATGACGCTGATGGGCACCAAACAGGTATATCCCGGCCGCTACGAGCCGGAGAAGCTGCTAAGACTGATCGAAAAAGAGAGGGTCACATTTTCTCACTGTGTGCCGACCATTCTTTTTATGCTTCTTAGCAACCCCGTGGTGAAGCATGTTGATCTTTCAGGCTGGAAAGTGGTCATCGGAGGGGCCGCGTTGTCCAAACAGCTCTGCAAGGCTGGCTGTGAGCTGGGAATCAACGTCTATGCAGCTTATGGACTGTCTGAAACCTGCCCGGTGCTCACAGTCGCCAATTTGAAATCCCACATGCTCAACTGGGATCTTGACCGACAGCTTGATTTCCGGTGCCGCACGGGATTGCCGATAAGTGATGTTCAAATGAAAATCGTTGATGTTAACGGCGCCTCATTGCCGCATGATGGGAGAAGTGTAGGTGAAATACTGGTTCGCACCCCCTGGCTTACACAGGGTTATGTCAATGACCCGCAGCGAGCCGAAGAGCTGTGGCAGGGCGGCTGGCTTCACACCGGTGATATGGGATTCATCGACCCGGAAGGATATCTGAAGATTACAGATCGCTTAAAAGACATCATCAAGACAGGGGGGGAGTGGATCTCATCGCTTCAGTTGGAAGATATCATAACACAGCACGAGGCGGTGAGCGAGGCGGCTGTTATCGGGGTGCTGGATGAAAAATGGGGAGAAAGACCTCTTGCAGTGGTAGTCTTAAAAAAGGAATTCGCCGAAAAGATAACCGAAGATGACATCAGGGCGTTCTTTATGAAATTTGTCAAAAAAGGAGCGATTCCCAAATACGGTGTTCCGGAAAGAGTTGTCTTTACCGATGCCATTCCCAAAACAAGCGTCGGTAAAATAGATAAAAAAACGATTAGGCAGCAATATGCTTGACGCCCCTACCTGTCTATTATGTCGGCTATGAAGCGCTTTCCAAGGATTACTTTTGCTGATTACCCTTTCACCGCCCCGGCCGTAAGGCCGCTTACATAATGCTTGACAAAAAAAGAATAGATAAACGCAACCGGAAATGAGCCTAAAACCGCCGAGGCCATCAGCGATCCCCAAAACAGAGTGTCCGCTTTGATCAGATCGCTTACGGTTCCCACAGGAATGGTTTTCATCGGACCGGCGGACATGAAGATCAACGCGTACAGAAACTCGTTCCAGCAGAGGGTGAAACAAAAAATTCCGGCCGACAGCACCCCCGGCACGGAAAGGGGCAACACGATGCGAAACAGGATTTGCAGCCTGGAACAGCCGTCGGCCATGGCACTTTCTTCGATATCCTTCGGTATGGTCCGAAAATAGCCCATCAACAACCAGGAAGCGAAGGGTATGAGCCGGGTGGGATAGGTGAAGATAAGGGCCCAGTAAGTGTTGTAAAGGTTCAATTTCGCAATCACCTCCGCCATGGGCAGGAACAGCAGTGTGGGCGGCACTAGGTAGGCGAGGAAAATACCGATGCCCAGGAAGTTGCATCCGGGAAATTTCAACCGGGCAAGGGCATATCCGATCAGGATACTGCAGGCAAGGGATAAGGAAGTCGAAGTGACCGAGACGATAATGGTGTTTTTCAACCATACGGGAAAATCCGTTTCTTGAAACAGGTACACGTAGTTGCTCAAGGTGAAGTGCTGGATCCAGAACGGATTCAACCCCAGATTAAAGAGATCCGTGGTGGGTTTGAAAGAAACGATAAGCATCCAGTAGAACGGAAAAAGAAGAAAGATAAGAAACGCCGAAAGCGGCAGATAGACGTTCATCAGGCGTACGCGAAATACATTGCTACCGACCATATTAACTTTCCCTCCGAAGGTAGAAAAGCAGCAGTGCAGCAAAACAGGACAGCACGGGAAACATGTACAGGGCGATGGCAGCCCCCATGCCGATTTCCGTTGCTGCCAAGCCGATTTGGTAGGCGTAGGTACCGAAAATATGGGTTTGGTTTGCCGGCCCTCCTTTTGTCAGCACGTAAATCAACTGAAAATCGGCAAATGTCCAGATAACGGAAAAAAGTGCGGCGATCATGACAACCCCTTTGATCGCCGGGATGGTCACCTGGCGGAACCGGTGCCATGCATTGGCGCCGTCGATGGCAGCCGCCTCGTGCAGTTCTTTTGGTACTGCCTGCAGACCGGCCAATATGGAAACCCCGAAGAAGGGAACCCCTCGCCAGATGTTCACCACCACCACCGAGCAGACCGCCAGTACGGGATCTCCCAGAAAATTGATGTTTTGCTTGACCAGACCCATGGATTTCAAAAGCCACGATATGGGGCTGAAGACAGGATCGAAAATCAGGAACCAGCCCAGGGCGCTGAGTGCCGTGGGAACGATCCAGGGCATCATTACGGCTGCTCGGACCGCACTGCTGAACCGAAGATGGGTGTTCAAGATCAGGGCCAGGCCCAGCCCCAGAATGGTTTTGAACGGAACCGTCACCAGGGCGTAAATAAAGGTGTTTTTGACGGTTCGATGAAAAATGGTATCGGTCAGAAGATCGGCGAAATTTTGAAGCCCGATGAACTGGCCCGGCATTCCGATGGTCGTATCGGTCATAGCAAGCCAGATGCCGAGAAAGAAGGGATAGCCCAAGAAAATGATCAGCAGGGCAAAACCGGGAAGCATGAGGAGAATGCCCAGGGTGGCTTCGGATTCCAGTGGATGCTTCAACCAGTAAGCTCTTTCGCGGCCCGGAATAGTTTCTGCAATCGTAGACGTATGAACTGATTCGCCCAATTAAACCTCCGTCTTCCTTCTCATAGCATGAACCGGAGAATCGGCGGGAGAGGGAATCTGCGACTCTCCGGTTCCTTGATCAACTGCCTGAGGATCGTGGCGGGCAAAATCGGTTTGGGTTCTCTTGTGCCGAGATCGCCCTGGCTAAAATTGAGATTCTATTAGCCTCTGCTGTAAATCCTCTCCAACTGCTTGGCCCCCCATTTGATGGAACCCTTGGCATCCCCGCTCTGAACCGCCTTGGCAAAGGTGTCCACGATAATATATTTCGCCTGTGCCAGCGCAGCCTTTCGATTGGGAGGACCGGCATAGCCGATGTTTCGACCATACTTGGCCACGTTCCGATATGGCGTCATTTTCGGATCCTCAAACCACATGGGATCGTCGGCATACTTCTGGACATGCTGCAGGTGGTAGCCCTGCTGGATTCGCAGCCATGTGCCGTACTGCTCGTCTTGAAACCACCATTTCATGAAATCCTTGGCAGCTTCGATGTTCTTTGATTTCTTGAAGACCGCCATGTGCCGGGTTCCCAACCGGTACCAACGTCCGGATACACCTCTCGGCATGAGCATATGGTGCGTGTCTTTGGCGATGTCCGGATGATTCTTTTTGGCTGCAAAGTAGATGCTCGATCCGTTGAATGTGCAAGAAATCTGGTTCGACAGAAACGCCCGGTTGTTGTTGCTGTCATCCCAGGAGGTGCCGGTGGTATCGTACCCGTCCTTCCAGGCCTGGATAAATTTCTCCATGGCTTCTACAAATTCAGGCGTGTTAAAGCGTACGGTTTTCCCGTCCTTGTCCACTTCCATGGCTCCGTTGCACCACATGTATGCATAGCAGAATGACGGAGGGTCACCGGTGCTGTGCCCCAGAGCCTGGCCGAAGGGTTTTCCCTTTGCCTTGAGTTTTTTAGCGATCTCGTGGTATTCATCCCAGGTCAGGTCGAGCTTGTTTCCATCTTCCGCGTTCTCAACCCCCACTTCCTTGAACCAGCTTATGCGATAGGCCATAGTACCGAGGCTGGTACCGGTGGGCACGCCGTAATAGCGTCCGTTGACAGGCCCAGAATTCAGTACGTATGGCTCGTATCCGCCTCCGGCCTTTCCGATCTCTTCTGCCAGATCGGTTACATCCACCAGTTGATCTTTGTAAAGGTAGTTCCAGTAAACCATCAGTTCGGTGATATCCATACCGCCTGCCTGGATCACTGCCCCGATTTTGGCCTGCAGATCCGGCCAGCTCAGAAAATCGATGGATGCCTTCACCCCGGCCATTTTGCCCCATTCCTGGACCTGTTTTTTCATGAGATCCTGGGCCGGTGCAATGAAAAAGGTACCGTAGAGAATAGAGAGTGTTGTTCCTTTGTTGTAGGCAGGGGCTTTTCCGAAAACCTTACCGGGAATGGTTCCCAGAGCAGCCGCGCCCAAGCCCGCGGTTCCTGCCTTGAGAAACTGCCGACGGTTCAGTTTTCGAGTGGTTTGTTTTTTTTGGGCTTTCTTTTGCATGGCAAACCTCCTTTCATTGGGTGGGTTGATTGAATGGATGGGTTGATAAAAATCTCCTTACCGATACTGTTGGGGTCCGTTTGCAACAAATCCCTGTGACCAGGACAACAAATCCGGATAAGTTCCTATCAGAAACAAAAGATATCTTGAGTACCGTACAGCGCTGCTTTAAGGATTGTTGCCAGAATTGCTTCTTCTCTAATTGGCTAATAAATTTAAGAGATTTAGTCAAGAAAATATTTAACGGGTCAAAAATTCTCGGTGAAGGTGGAAACTATTCCACTTCACCGAGAATTAAAGTGGCGGATGGAGCCTCAATTGAAGGGGTCGTTTGCGATTCTTTTCAACGATGCCTGGCTATAGATCCGAGGCGATTACGATCTTTCTTACCTCTTTTCCATCCAGGCGGTAATCGGTTGAGATCGCCTTCATGGCATCACCGATTCTGTCCAATGGCAGTATGTGAGACACCATCTCTTTGAATGGGTATTTTCCCGATTCTAGAATCGGTTTACCCTTGACGAAATAGGGAAGGATGCCTCCCCAGACTCCCACAAGAGTAATATGTTTGTTATTCAAGTGGGTAAAAGGGTTAATGGAAATCTCTCCAACATCCGTAAAATGTCCGGCCACAACATACGTGCCGCCCCTTCTCAACATATCGATCCCTTCGGGTACGGCTGTAGGAACCCCCGCACATTCGAATACCACATCCGCTCCGTATCCTCCCGGAGTTTCGCTTTTAACAAGCTCGATTCGCTGGCTGGCATCCGGAACTTCCTCTATATTGATGGTAACATCGGCACCGAACTCCTTTGCAAGCTCCAGCCTCGAAGCGGGCGCGCCCAGAACAATGGTTTTAAAGGCCCCGGATTCCCTTGCGGCCACCAGGGTAAACAGCCCGATGGCTCCAGCGCCCTGGATGGCAACCACGCTTCCGGTTTTAACCCACACTCTGTCAAGTGCGTGAATACCGATGCTGAAGGGCTCAAGAAGAACCGCGGTGTCAGGATCGGCATTTATCTTTAAAACCTTGGACCAGGGATGATCCAGATAGACATAATCCCCGTAGCCGCCGGTGAAATAAAGCGGATCATCCGACAGCGGCTTTACCCCGTATGCCCCGCCCTCGGTGCAAAGGTTCGGGGCTCCCAGCACCGAACAAAAATAGCATTTTCCGCATCTTAAGCCGGGTAGAACATAGACCCTGTCTCCTTCCTTGATAGGTTCACCCATAAGGTCCGCCTTAACCCCATCTCCAAGCGTGTCTATGGTGCCGACGATCTCATGTCCCAGGATGATGGGATATTTAATTCCTGGCAGGCGCCCATGATACATGTGAACACAGGTGCCACACACACCGGTTCTTTCCTGTTTGACAAGGATTTGTCCAGGTTTGACTTCAGGAAGGGGCTTTTCTTCAATGTGAAAGGTTCCATGCGGTTTGTCCAATACTGCAATTTAAACCTCCTTCTTGGTTGGATTGAATCCCGTTCAGCATAGCGGGTTGTCAATGTTATGAACCCCGTGTCTGAAACCGATTATCAGCTTCCTGAAGCCATTGTCAAGTGGGTGCGGTTCATTGCAGCAATTCTGGGTGAACAATAAAACACGTTTAACTTCGCCGGATAATCGGACTTTGAAGCGCTCAACTGTTTGAAGCATATTAATGAGCCTTAAACCGAGCCATACAAAGGCTTTAGTTGAAATAATGACTTAAGTTTCGTGCCCCATTTTATCTTAAAATTGCCAATGGGTCTTAAGTCGAATAAAATTTTTAGCGGCCATCCAATAGGATACATCGAGCTTAAGGCACAAGGGAAGGGGCGCTAAGTAGCGGAAAAAGCGCGCCAAACATCCCCCGGTGCATTGGCTTCAATAGGGTAATAGATGATAAGCACCACCTTGCGCGATCATAGCGCGATTTCTTCCAATTCCGACTGAAGCAGAACAGTTCCTCTCCAACCTTTTGGGAATACTGAACACCCATTGTGGTGAGGGAAAATGTCATTGTGTGCCTAAGGTCATGATGTTACAGGGCATTGTAACGAGTAATTTACAGGATCTTGACAGGTGTTGTGTCTGGTATTACAATGTTGACAATTTGATACTACCGAGCAACAATAGTAACGATAAGGAGACAAAATGAAAGTACTGACTGTAAAAGTCCCCGAAGAGTTAGACCTGAAACTGACCGCTGTCGCAGCAAAGAGGCGTGAGAGTAAATCTGCCTTAATCCGCGCGGCCCTTGACAATATTGTGAAATCAAGTGAATCAATTACCCCCAATTCGTGTCTTGATCTGGCTAAAGATTTGATTGGTTCTGTTGAAGGCCCTGAGGATCTTTCGTATAACAATAAACATTTAAAA
>JAFDFZ010000248.1 GCA_019309565.1 Deltaproteobacteria bacterium | reverse complement strand
CGATGGCTTTCGGACTGATGAGGAAGTGCGGGAGTTCATGGAGGCAAACGGGGTTGAGAGACGTTACGACAGTATTGAGTCGCTGGCGGAAAACGTTGATATTGGTTTTATTCATAGCTGCAACTGGGACAAACACCTTGCACAAGCGATGCCGTTCATAAAAGCCGGTAAAGCGGTTTTTTTGGACAAGCCGATTGTTGGAAACCTTAAGGACTGCCTACAATTAGAGAAATTGGCGGATGAAGGCGCTCTGATCTTAGGTTCTTCGGCATCCCGGTATTGTGACCAGATCCGGGAATTTGCAGAGATCCCCACTGAAGAGCGCGGAGAGATCATATCGATCACAGGGCTGTGCGGGGTTGATGATTTCGGATACGGCATCCACGCCATCGAAGCGATGAGCGGCATAACCGGGCCGGGTATTGTGTCGGCCTGCTTTCGTTCGCGTATTTCGCTAAACGAGATTAATTCAGACCAATATATACTCGAGCGTGGCGACGGCATAACCATGGTGCTGCACCTGATGTCCGGAGTGTGGCTGCCCCAGGCGTTCACGGTAACCACCACCAAATCGGTCTACACTATTCAACCGGATCTGTTTAATGTTTACCCTCCTATGCTCGAAGCGGTCTGCGACCAGCTTGAAAACAGAAAGAAAATGGCTTCGGTTGCGGAAATGACAGAGAACGTAAAGGCGCACCTTGCGGCAAAAAAATCGCGCGAAAACGGAGGTGAGGTGGTCATTCTGTCGGAATTGGAGCCCGATGAAACCGGGTTCGACGGCAACCGGTATGAGGAAGAGTATATCGCGACTGTAAGAAGCAGGAAATAACAAGGGAAATACTATATGGACCTACGCACAATCTCCACCATCGCTCTCCCCATGACAGACGAGCCGAGTCTTGAAACAAAGTTGGATCATGCGATGGAGTTGGTAAAGTTCGCTCTCCAGCAGGGCGCCGGGCTTGTGTGCCTTCCGGAACTTGCCAACCGCTTCCGCGGCAACACACCCGCTACCGCTGATCAGATCAAATCCGAGGATTATGCGCTCGACGAAAATGCTGCTGAGGTCCGGCCGTTTTACGATATTGCGAAAAAACATGGCGTAAGCATTGTGCTGCCGTTATTGATAAAGGCGGAAAGCGGCTATTTCAACCGCGCGCTTTTTATCAATGAACAGGGAGAAATCAGCGGCAGATACGACAAGATATTTCTGGCTCCGGGAGAAGCCGATGAAGGTGTAATCCGCGGGAACAAACCGGTTGTAGTCGACTGGCAGGGGATCAAAGTCGGATTTATGATCTGTTTCGACATGAATTATCAGGAACTGGTCGTTCGTTATAAAGAACTGGGGGCCAAGCTGATCGTTTTTTCTTCCATGTTTGGCGGCGGTAAACTGGTCAACAGCTATGCTCTGTTGCACGGGCTGCATTTTGTCTGCGCCTACTCCGACTGGAGCCGGTTTGTGGATCCGTTCGGAAACGACTATGGGGGTGTCGGCACAAGGCTTGAAGCTTATCGTTTCGGCAGTCTGCCCCCGGTGCTCACGCGTTCCATCAATTTCGACTACGAGAGAGTCTATATTACCGATGCTCAAGCGGCATTCTCGGAGATCACGAGGAAATACGGCAGCAAGGTTAAGATGGAGTTTGAACAGGGGAGCGCGATTACGGTTATGGAATCGCTGTCCGACCAGTTCACGATTCAGGACATCATGAACGAATTCGACATCGGCAGCATGGACGATCACATCGATGAACATCGGGTCCCGTTAATTGATTAAAAGAAGTAAACGTTGTTCGTTTAATAACTGTACCTTAACAAACAAAGGGAAGAATTATGGACAGGAGATTTTCTACGATTATTGTAGTGGCAATTGTCCTTCTCACAACAATTACATCCGGCGCTTATGAAATCATTAATAGCGCCGGTCACAACCCAGTGCTTGCGCCTCTTGAAAATGGTCAGATTAAAATTCTTTCGATCGCTCTCTATCCCGCCCACTATCATTCGGTTGAACTTGCCAAACGTCTCGATTGTGAAATTGTGACTATTCGTCTCGATTCGGCTTTTCAGGCAGGATACAATAAAGACGGATTTGAACGGAAGACGGTTTACTGGCGCGAGTTGCAGATAACCCAGGACGAGATGACCGAAGACGCGCTCAATGCCCTGAAAAAAGATTATGACATTATTATAATAGGTGTGCGTCCGGTTTGGAGCAGATATCCGGAGAAAGTTCAGAAGGCAATTCTCGACAAAGCCGAAAGCGGTACTGCGCTTCTAATCTTCTCCCCGGAAAAGACGCTTGGGGACGAACTCGCAAAGATGCAGAAAGTTGATCTTCAGCTGAATACTTTTGCCGGCATCAAAGAGAAGACCGCTTTTAGAGAGCAGTACTACCGCCTGGGCAAAGGCATAATCGGCGTTATGGAAGCACCAATAGATAACCGACTCGGTTATCTGATTTCCGACAGTGATATAAAGCTGTATGAGGAATATAAATACCGTAGAATCGCTAATCTTATCTATAAATTTAGTAAAAACATAAAGCAGCCTAAGTTGATAAAGGCGGAACAGACAGGTAATAAGGAAATTGAGCTTTCTGTTGAAGATGTCACATCCGCCATGAGCTTGAAATACCGGCTGGTGGACGAAAATTACAATCTTATCGAAGAGAGAAGCCTTGCGGCGAAATCACGCGATGGGAAAATAAAAGTGAAGTTACCTCAACTCCAAAATGGCGAATATGCAGTTGAATTTGAGTTATCATCGGATGGGAAGCTCGTCGACTGGATATCAGGCATCTTCAAGGTCGAATATAATCCAGAAATCGTTTCGGCAACTCTTAAGAAAGATACTCTATCCGCGAGTGACATGATTAATCTTACTCTTTCCTATTCTGATGACGCAAAGGGCTTGTCACTG
>JAFDFZ010000025.1 GCA_019309565.1 Deltaproteobacteria bacterium | reverse complement strand
TTCGAGTGGAAATTCACCCGAGAGGATCTGAAAAAATTACTATCCGAAATCAAGGATAAACAAAAATTGGCAGCATAAAAATACGTCACCGAATTTATGACACAGAGCACTTAGGAAACTGACTCCATGGGAGAATATGGCTGGCAATAAGAAGATCAGGGACTGGAAGGCCAGAGATGCAGCATCGTACTCCATATGCTGTCAGCACTGTTCGCCGAAAAAAACCCTGAGCATAACGAACCAAGGTCATTCGTTCTCCCTCTGTAGGGCCTGTGTGTTCAATTTTAGGGCCAGTAGTTTTTGTGAGATTTGTTTCTTGTACAATATTGTTTTTGGAAATTTCTCCACTGCGGCACTCTATTTTGGATTGCCAAAGTTTTTCGCTTTCTTCTGCTAATTTTTCCCAGTCCTCATGAAATTCTGACCAGACTTGACGGTCTAGGCGGCTCACACTTGTAAGCCCCCGAATGCCTCGCGATTTTTCTCTATGATCTAGAGATGTAAAATTATTCAATTTCATTGCGACACTGCCAGGCGTACGTCCTATTTTCCGGGCAAGCTTAATCACCTCAGGCGCATGACTATGCTGTCGTCCGAATGGGATCCTGCAATATAGATTCATTGCAAGAAGCAATTCCTCACGAGACCAGGGCCTTCGACTTGCACGATTAGTTTGAGGCATTTAGTCAATCACCTAAAAAGTATCTTCAGAAAACTATAATTGAGAATGAATACCTATTCGGATTTCGCCTTTAGCTTCATATATATTCTCAAACAGATGATAGATAAGTTATAGCTTAGTCTTAACCAACACTCCATTTTTCCCATTTGCACCAAAAGCTCTGGTGGTGTGATTACAGACGCCATTAAGTCTGGGATCATGAAACCAAACTTTCATACTTCGGGGTATTCTAGAATAAGAAAGGAACTCTCCTCCTCTATCTTTCTGGGGCACTCTAAGATTCAGCACCGTAGAACGGAGTTCTTCATAAACATCATTTTGCTTTATTCTTTTGACCTCCTTCAGCCATGGCTCCTTCAATACCTCTCTGATTCTATCTCGCCATATAGCCTTACTGTCACCCCCTCTTGAAAGGCCGCTTCGAACACGTGGTAACGAATCCAGAACCGAAGCTGTTTTCACCTGTCTGCTACTTTTATTCAGAATTTTCGGGATGATGGAGCCAAGATCGTCTCTTATCCCCAGGAGAATAACCCTGTGCCTAGACTGCGGAACGCCATAATCTTCGCACCTGATAACAAAATCTTGAGGACGGTATTGCGGTCTATTGCATAGATCAAAGTTTTCAGAACGTCTCGCTAACGGAAAAACTCTGTAATGAACTTCCTGTAATTTGCCATTTCGACGACCTTTCAAACAGTAAACCGCTTCCGCCGGGTTCTGAATATCCCTGTATATTTGCTCGAAAATAAGATCCCCGTTCACCCTGGAGGACAGCAATCCTTTTACATTTTCCATAACAAAAATGGGAGGTGCATGACGGGAAAGGATTCTGAGATACTCCCTGTAAATATAAACCCGCCGGTCATCCTCATTAATTCTACCGCGCCTCGCCCTCCCGACGAGAGAATAAGCCTGGCAGGGGGGTCCGCCGATGAGAACCCAATTTCTTCTACCACAAAGGGACTCCTCTATTCGCCTGTCAACTTCTTCGGAAGAAACTTTCCCCAAAGTGGCCTTCCAGGCTTCCCTGGAAGCTGTCTCAGCTTCGTTCGGATATGCATTAAAGAGTGCAGAACGCGAGATTTCTCCGCGGATATGGCTGTAATATTCATCAGGAACTGTATCAGTGGAAAACTGCCTGAAAAAACTTCTCAATTCCAGGGTTTGATGGGCTGCATAGTTCTCCTCAATTGAAAGACAGATTTTAAAACGAACCACACCTTCTTTACGTCCGAGGGAAGAAAAGCCTTCGCCCAAGCCTCCTGGCCCTGCAAAAACGTCCACGACCGGTATGGGTCCATATTTTTTCATGATTTGAATATGTTAGTCCGAAAATATTGATCCTCAATTCAGGTCGTTTTTCTTTTTAGTATGATTTCATGATAATCGGTGAATTCCAGGCAAAATTCTTGTTCCAGTTCACCGCTCTGGGATAGAGCGATATCCAGTGGCTCCATCTTTTTCTCAATTTGTTGAAATTCGTCATTATAGAATCCTGAAGAAGTAACCGGGATGCCCTTGATTGCTACAGTATAACCCTGTGCTTCCAATTCCACGCATATGATACCTAGGGACTAATTTTATTTTCAATCCTTTCAGATCATAGTATTTTGCATAAGAACTAAAACCTAATATCTCTAATTCTACTAAGAAATAGCCTAAAATGAATTATTTAGTCAAGGGTTTTTGCCAGTGTCCTGAACAACACACACAAAGTAAGAGAAAATCTGATGCATCCTTTATCATACGCTTTTGACAGATCCGGTCAGAAAGCCAAAAGATTTCTTAAAAAACCTAGTAATCTATCCCTTCCCTGTAAACTGTCTGAGGAAACATGTTCATTTTTTTCTCTTACTCTTGTGGAAAGTCGGAGGTTCCCTCTCAATCTCGGCCCCCTTATCTACATCATCATCTTCGTCCCACCATGCAATCCCTTCCTCGTCGTAAAGAAAAGTAAGGACATGCCCATAAGAATTGACAGGCAAAGACCACTCCAGGATTTCAGTGTACGACTTGACGCCCCGACCGGACACCCAGTTGTCGGCCTTTACGTCTTCAAAGCACTCAGGAGGTATATTACTATGGCAATCGGTCTGGGGTGGCTGCTTATAACCCAGAAAACTCTTATGCTTTCCCAGCGTATTGCCCTGACGCTCCTCATTCTGGCGCTTTTCGCGGGCACTCTCTATTTCATTATGGGCCTCAGAAGAGGATTTCGAAAAAACCGTGAGTCCATGATCAACAAAGAACGTGCATTGGGGATGTATGATTCAGGTGCTTATCTTGAAGAGATATCCCTTTTACCCGAGGAATACAGCCAACTGAAAGGAAGGTGGAGTGACCATTTCCATACATTATACGTGTGGCTGATATTGGTAGCGCTCGCGTTATTGATCCTGACATGGACATCTCCCAAACCGATGGAAGATTTTGTATCCAAAGTCAAAACCGAACAAGTAAAGTGAATGGGGGTATAAAAAATGGCAGACCTAAAAAGTGAATTCATGACATTTCATGATCGAATCGCTCTTAATTCTGGGAAAAAGGAAGCTCTCAGAAAAGCGCGGAACGCTATTCGAGATCGCATTCGAAAGTATTTCCGCGAAAATCTCAAAGTGAGATTACCCGGGTTTCTGGGGCAAGGCTCTTATGCAATGGGGACTACCGTCAATCCACTAAGCGGAGAATTCGATATCGATGATGGAGTCTACTTACAACATTTAGACGGGAGCAATGACAGTAACTGGCCGACACCTGAAACGGTTCATCGCTGGTTGGTAAATGCGACTGACGGGCATACGAAAGAAAAACCCATTGACAAAAGAACATGCGTCCGTGTGCGCTATGCAGGGCAATACCATGTAGATCTTCCCGCTTATGCAAATCTCAATGATGAATATATGCTGGCTGAAAGGGGAAAGAAGGGTTGGCATCGGAGTGACCCATTGGCCCTGACAGTATGGTTCAAGCAGAAAGTACAGGTGAACGGCGAACAACTCCGCAGATTAGTCCGGTACTTGAAGGCATGGGCTGACTTTCAATCCGGCAGGAGAGGCAAGATGCCCAGCGGGCTGATCTTGACAGTCCTTGCAGCCCAGCACTTTTGTGGTGATGAAAGGGATGATGTGTCTTTAGCAAATACAAGCCAAGCCATATACAACGCTGTTTATCCCATTTTCTGTGTGTATAATCCCGTTGATAACCAAGAGGAGCTTACCGCACGCCTGACCGATGAACAAAAGCAGCGCTTCCAAGATGCTATTTCAGATATGTCTTCTGATGCTGCTAACGCCATTGCTAATGGTGATCGCGAGGAAGCTTCCAACCTCTGGAGAAGGCAGGTCGGTGACCGTTTCCCTTTGATCGAAACATCCATTGAGGCGGGCCAGAAGCAGAAAGACGTGGCCAAGCTAGCCTCAGTCTACGCTGCAAAAAATCCAGCCAAACCCTGGGCACACTTGTGATGGCTCAATGGTATGAAGGCAACCGGAAACTATTCCGCAAGGAAATGAGAGCCTTGGCCTCAGCCTGTCCACTTATGAGGTTTGAAGTGGTTGGACCTCGTTTTCGGATAAATAATGTATACTCACTGAAGCACGAATCCGCTATTGCTCATGGAACATATACGCTTCAAGTTCCAGATTCCACCCGACAGATTGAGTATGGAATAGTCCTTCTGCTTCCGAACAATTATCCAAAACGGCCACCTGAAATGTTTTGCAATGATCCAAAGTTGCCTATCGGCGATATCGACCGCCATATCATGAGCGACGGCCGGGCTTGTGCATAGGAGTTCAGGCAGATATAAGTATGCGCTGGTTACCTGATTCAACAATCGTCGATTTTTTGAACAACCCCGGGGCTCCCTTCCTGGCATGGCAAGCTTACTATGAAGCACACAAGAAGCATCCACCTTGGGGGGAACGGTCCCATTTTTCACAGGGTATTCTTGAGTTCTATGCCGAGATCCTTGACAAACCACCGGATTCCTCAGTAGTTGGATTCATGAGACTACTAGCCAGAAAAAATTACCCCAAAGGACATGAGCCTTGCCCCTGTGACTCAGGAAGGCGATTGAGACAATGCGACGACCATAGAAAACTCATTTATGAAATACGTGAGCGTGTCGCATGGAAGGACGTAGAACATGACTTGAAGGTCTATTTGCAGGGCGAGAAAATTAAATAGCATTATTAGTCCTATTTTATCACCCCACATTAGTCCAATCATGTCTGACAGAGATGTATGAATAGAAATGGCGAAATATTCGGCCACCTCATTGACGCGGTAGTATTGTTTGAAGGGTGTGCTGGTCATCAATTACATGCGATAGATTATAGACTATAGGCGAAAGGAAAACGCCGCTTTCGTATTGCTGTTCTTTGTTCCTGGCTCTGCGTATTGGGGCAAAAATATTGCAGGCAAGGTTTGAGTTTCAGTACAATGAAAATTCTCGGAGGGTAAAAACTCGTCAAACGCTGGATTATACCAGATGGCAGGCAACCCAATGGTCTTCAGCGATTAATCTGAAGTCGGGCTCCGCGTGGGAACAGGCATCTATTTTAAAGAAACATCTGGTATGAAATCGGCAGCCCGATGGTGGATTTATGGGGCTTGGGACCTCACCCCGAAGTATGATTCTCTTTTTTTTGCGTTTCGGATCCGGCACGGGTATGGCGCTCATCAGCGCCCGGGTGTAAGGATGCAGCGGGTTGCGATAAAGCTCAGTATCCCTTGCGACTTCCACCACCTTGCCAAGGTACATAACAGCTATGCGGTCGCAGACATGCTCCACCACACTGAGATCGTGGGCAATAAAGAGGTAGCTTAAATTAAACTCCTCCTTTAAATCATCCAGCAGATTGATCACCTGGGCCTGGACACTCACATCCAGAGCCGAAACAGGTTCATCGCAAATAATAAACTGCGGCTCAAGCGCCAGTGCCCTGGCAACACCTATTCGCTGCCTCTGTCCGCCGGAGAATTCGTGAGGAAAGCGAGACATAGAATCTGTGCTTAAACCCACTTTATTCAGCAAGTCTGCAACCCTGGACCTTCGCTCAGAAGCCGTGCATAATTTGTGAACTTTAAACGGTTCACCGACGATGTCCTCTACAGACATTCGTGGATTCAAGGATGAATAAGGATCTTGAAAAATGGCCTGAACTTTTCTTCTGTAATCCTTCATTTGAGCTGGCCCTATGGATCCGATAGCCTCACCGGCAAAAAATATTTTGCCGGCGATGGGTTCCAGGAGCCTGAGAACGCATTTACCAAGAGTGGATTTGCCGCAACCAGATTCTCCCACAAGACCCAAAGCCTCACCCTTGTTTACATACAGGTAGACACCGTCTACTGCCTGAACCCAGCCCGCGGTTCTTCTGAATATTCCCTTTTTGATAGGGAAATACATTTTCAAGCCTTGAATCACCAACAGGTGATCCCCGGTATTGCACACAGGCTTTTCCATGTCAGTGCCAACCTTCTTCCAGCGCCCAGCACGCAACCTTTCGTCCAGGTTTAACTTCTAAATACTTAGGCTGCTTTTGCCGGCAGATTTCCTTGGCCATCGAGCATCGTGGATGGAAATAGCATCCCCTGGGCAAATCGAGCAGGCTGGGAACATTTCCTGGGATTTCCGCCAATCTTTGCTTGCGTCCGGCGGCCTTGGAGCCAAGCGTGGGAATTGAATTTAGAAGTCCAATGGAGTATGGATGAAGCGGTGTTTCAAACATCGGCCCCACCGGTGCTTCTTCGACAATTTTTCCCAGGTACATGACGATAATTCGGTCGGCAAATTCGGCCACTATACCCAAATTGTGGGTAATCAGCAAAATGGATGTCGACAGGGATTGCTTAAGCCCGGCAATCAGTTCCAGGATTTGAGCCTGAATGGTAACATCCAGTGCTGTGGTGGGCTCATCGGCCAGGATCAATTTCGGGTTACACGCCAGGGCCATGGCGATCATAACCCGCTGCCTCATACCACCGGATAAATTATGGGGAAATTCATGAATTCTCCTTGAAGCAGAGGGTATTCCCATTTTGTTCAATATATCTTCAGCTCTTTTCCAGGCATCCTTTTTGGGTGTACCCTCATGTTCCATATAAACCTCTGCGATCTGATGTCCCAGGGTATAAACCGGATTAAGGCTGGTCATGGGCTCTTGAAATATCATTGAAATCTGATTGCCCCGGATTTCTCTAAGCTCTTGAATCGGTATCTTCGTTAGATCCAGACCCTGGAAAAGGATCTGCCCACCTACAATCCTGCCGGGCGGCCACGGAATAAGACCTAAAACAGACAGGGCCGTGACAGTCTTACCACATCCGGATTCTCCAACCAAACCGACGATTTCAGCCCTATCCAGCTGAAAGCTGACATCGTCAACCGCCTTTATCGTCCCTTCTGGTATAAAAAAATAGGTCTGCAGGTTTGCTATTTGTAACAGAGGGCCGCTTGTATTGTCGATTTTAGGCTTCATCTGAATCAGGTTGCACGGTTTTCTACCAGGAAGTAAAAAGTATACCCCGGCGGTTTCAATTCATTTTCCATGCGATGTTGGACAGGTGCTTTGTTTCAAACCCGCAACTTTGGATCGGCAATGTCTCTTAAGCCGTCACCGATCATGTTGAAAGCCAAAACGGTTATCAATATGGAAAGTCCAGGAAACAGAGATAACCATGGCGCATTGGCCAGGACGTCGATTCCGCTTCTTATCATGTTACCCCATGTGGGAGTTGGAGGGGATACGCCAAGGCCGAGAAAACTCAGGCTCGCTTCCGTCATAATGGCCGTGCCCATCCACAGTGTACCCGCCACGATGATCTCACCGAAAATATTGGGAATTATGTGGCAGAGGATAACCCTCAAGCCGCTTGCCCCAATAACTTTGGCTGAACTCACGTATTCCATCTCCTTTACCGCCAGTGTCGGCCCATAGGCAATTCGGGCGAATCTGGGGGCAAAAACGATTCCAATTGTAATAATCAGTTTCACCAGGCCCGAGCCCAAAATAGCCGCAATCATTATGCCGGTAATCAATGTGGGAAACGACAGCAGCACATCCACCATCCGCATGATCAAGGTGTCTGTCGCCCCTCCGCTGTATCCGGCCACGACCCCCATCGCAGTGCCCATGACCATCCCCAGCAATACAGAGAAAAACCCGACCGTTAACGAGACTCGGGTACCCCAGATGATTCGAGACAGAACATCTCTGCCGTATTCGTCGGTGCCGAAGGGATGCGCCCGCTCCGGTGGGGTAAGGCGATGAAACACGTCCTGGTCCAGGGGGTCATACGGGGAGATCAAAAATGCAAATACGGCGATCAAAAGAACGACTATTGCCATTGCCGTACCGGCAACAGCCGTCTGGTTGGTCTTGAAGGTTCGCCAGAGTTTTCTGCGCTCTTTCATCAATCATATCTGATTCTTGGATCTATCAGGCCGTATGAAAGATCCGTCAACAAGTTGATGACCACCACCAAACCCGCGTAAACCACCATTACCGACTGAAGAGTCATGTAATCCCTCTGTCCGATGGCGCCGACCATCATTTTCCCCAAGCCGGGTCTTGAAAAAACGATCTCCACAAGAACCGAGCTTCCGATAAGCACAATTGTATAAACCCCGACAAATGACACCACCGGCAGAAGAGCATTTCTAAGCGCATGCCCGTAGATGACGATTCGCTCCCGCATCCCTTTAGCCCGGGCCGTCCTTACATAGTCTTCCTGAAGCACATTTAGCACGGAAGAGCGAGTGGTTCTGGTGATGTAAGCGGTCATCATCAGCCCCAGTGTTAAGCCGGGAAGAAAAAGATGGTGCAGCGAATCGGAAAGATCATGGATATCTCCGCCTCCCACAACGGGAAACAAGTCTAGCTTTACTGAGAAAACAAGCATCATAAGGATGCCCAAGAAAAAGGAGGGCAGCGATATGCCTGCCAGGGAAAAGGTACGTCCGATATAATCGAACATCCGGTTTCTTCTCAAGGCGGTGAACACCCCAAGCGGTATCCCCATAAACACCCCGAACAGAGAGGAGCTGATGGTAAGCTCCAATGTATAGGGCAGGACACGAGCCACCTGAGGTGCAATCGGCGTTCCGGTTATCAAAGACTTTCCCAGATCGCCTCGTGCAAGGCTCTTAAGAAAAGCCAGGTATTGCTGCCAGATAGGAATGTCCAGACCCATTTCCTTTTCCAGGGCTTCCAGGGCCTCTTTAGAGGCATAATCGCCCAGAACGGCCATCGCCGGGCCGCCGGGCATGCTGCGGACAAGAAAAAATATCAGAGTCACCACCGTCAGCAGAATAGGGATTGAGATCAAAATTCTTCTAATGGCGTATTTTACCATTCTGACTTCCTCGATTTTTGAAAAAAGGCCCGAGTATTTTCTGCCTTGTTTGCTTTTACATTTGGCTTTGCCGGAAAACAGGACCAGCTCGAACTGAAAGCGCTGAGTTTCACAACCTCAATTTCCCTTCCAGCTGTTCGCATTCAATATCTAAACTCGACTTTTTCAGCATGTGCCCGAAATCGAACAGGAGGCATATATCGTGCGCCTCCTGTTCGTTCTGACCTCGACTTACTTCCTGATGGTAGTATTCTCCGTTGGTTTTGGCCCGTCGGTAATGGTTACCATCTCATAGCCCCAATCCACTTTTGGATTCCTGGCAAAGAGGTATCCGACGGTGATTATCGGATATGAAGCCAGCTTCCGCAATAGCACCAGCTGGGCTTCTTTCCAGAGCGCTACCTGCCTGCCGGGATCCTTTTCCGTGCGCGCCCTTATAATTAAATCGTCCACACTGTCGATTTTGCCGTCGCCATCGGCATCCACCTCACCGATATGGGAAAAGTTGGTAATGGCTTTTTTTCCTGTGACTACGATAGAGTCCGAATGGTAAAACTGAGTTAGAATGACATCGGGGTTGGGCCGCATGCAGGCGTAAAACACGATGGGATTTAAGTTCTGGCGAATCCTGGCATGGAAGGCGGAATGATCCACCACGGAGAGCTTGAGATCAATACCGATTCTTCTCAGTTGAGCCTGCATTAATTCATAGGCTCTTCTGTATGTTGAGCTTTTCGAGGTAAATACCTCCAGTGAAAAGCCGTTCGGATAACCTGCTTCTGCAAGCAGTTTTTTGGCTCTGGACAGATTGTATTCATACAACAGATCTTCCCTGGCCACCTCTTCTCTGCTAAGGCCGGCAATCATGCGGCCTACGGGTACGATGGAGTATATTGGAGAGGAAACATTCGGGCCGTAAACCGCGACAAATTCTTTGCGGTTCATGGCATAGGCTATGGCCTGTCTTACTTTAAGCCGATTCAGCGGTTTGACAGTCATGTTGAAATGCGCCACGATGGTCTCTGCACTGCTGATGGACTCTACCTCTATGCCGGGAATCTTCGCCATTTTCTCACCCCAGGCCTGCTCCTTGGGGCCCTCGATCACATCTAGCTCCCCCTTTTGCAAGGCGAGTTCGCGGCTGCTTACGCTGGGCATATAATAGAGCTCAACGCCCCCAAGTTTCGGAGAACCTCTGAAAAACTTTGTATTCCTTGTGAGAACAACCTTTTCCCTGGGTATATATTTCTGGAAAACAAAGGGGCCGGTGCCAACCGGATGGGTCTTGAACCACTCATTGCCTTTTTCCTCCACGGCTCTTTTTGCAACGATCAACCCGCCGCCGCGATTGGAAAATTTCGGCAGGAACAGATTGGCAGAAAGCGGCTTATCAACTGTAACCTGCAGTGTATATTTATCCAAGGCTTCAAAGGTTATTCCGCTGTAATCGATGGAAAAGGATGACCACTTGGGATCTGCCGCTCTCTGAAACGAATAGATCACGTCTTCGGTTGTAAGCTCGTATCCCGGGTTTCCACTAAAAGGATGTGTCATCACCCCCTGTTTGAGCTTGAAAACCCATTGCTGGCGGCCGTCTGCCAGTATCCTGGGAGAAGGAATTTCAACAGCTAGATCCGGTATGATGGCATCAACCGAAAGATTGCCCGGGCGATACCGCAAAAGACCGTTGAACACCAGCTCAACCACCAGACGGTCCTGGGAGCCGGTGGCACGGTGTGCGTCCAGGCTTTTGGCATCACTATATTTGCAGGCCATACGCAACACATGGCCTTCGGCTGCCAGGGCCGGATTAAATGAAACTGCCAGCGTTAAGATTACCGCCAGCACCACGGCAGGATTTGCAAACGACAAACTTATCTTCTTTTTCATCGCACTTCCTCCTTTCTGGTTGTTGGTTCATTACATTTTAGATGAATTTATCCGCCAACCCCTGAACCACTCAAGATATCGGCTGTTCAGGTTTTCAACAGTTTTATGAGCGGTTCAAGAGAAGAAAAATACTCAAGCGAGTTGATCGTTTCATAAAGTTTTTTTGCACGGCTATCCCCCAGGCGTCCGGTCGCCAGGTTAAAGAATTTATCCTTGACTCCTTCAGCGGCAAAATCACTTCCGGGTTCGCCGTGAACCTCGGTGATCTCTTTTGAAAAGCTGCGGCCTTCAGTGGTAGTGATGGTAACGCGGGCAGGCCGGCGTTCGGGAAACATCTGATCCAGAGCAGGGTCTATTTCAAGCCGGACTTTATCTGCAATCCTCTGGATGAACGGATCCTGCAAATACTCAAGCGACATCTGCCCGGCGCCAAATTCGCCTTTTGCTAAAAGAAGCGCCATCGTAAATGGAATGCTGAACTGCACCCCTTCGAGGCTGGATGGACGGCGAAGATCAAGCACAAGCGCTTCCTTGAAGGTTTCCACCCGGATGGTTTTTATGCGCTCGGCAACGATATCATGTTTGTGCATGATATCGGCGGTTGCATCCAGGGGGGCGTGGGTCCAGCGGCAGGATGGATAGCGTTTAAAGTATACGTTAATTATTTCATATTCTTGTCCGAGAGATTCGAGCACCATAGGCGCATTTTCATCATTATCCGGAGAGAACGGATCCTGCAGTGTGGCAGGCGGCGCCGTAAATCCGCGCCTGGCCAGGAAAGCTGCGGCTGTTCCGGAGACAGCCCCCCATGGAATACCGCCTTTTACCATGGCTTCGTGGGCATGACTCTTTAATACCGGAATGGCGGTCATATATGCACCTGCAATACCCAGGGCCATCTCAATTCCCCTGCGATTAAGATCCAAAAGTCGGGCTGCAGCAGCGGCAGCGCCGTAAACACTGGAACCGCCAGATCCGCGCGGCTTTTCCCTGTAAGTGCGTGTCATCAACATCCCAGAACGGGCACACACTTCGTATCCAATGATGCTTGCGGTAAGGAATTCGGCGGGGGTTTTGTCTTCTCGTTCGGCAATCGCCAAGGTTACCGGAAAAATTACCGATGCAGGATGACCCACCGAAGGGTAGTAACCGTCTTCAAAATCAAGGGCACTGCCCAGCATGGAGTTGGCCCAGACAGCACCGATGACCGACGTGCGGAGATCACAGCCGACAATGGTTGCATCCTCTGAGGTTCCCAGCGCATCCAGAAGCCCGAACCCGCTTTTCACTGCCGGGATATGTCCGCTGGCCAAAGCAACACCTATAAAGTCCAGAAGGCATCTTTTCACCATCTGAACTGCAGCTTCAGGCAGCCTCCGGAACTTGGCGTTGAGGACAAATCGTGCGACGATTGTCGCGTTTAACTTGTTTTTCGCTGTGGCATTGTTCAAAGTCATGACAACTGGCCTTTTTTACCGGGAATATACGATCTCAAATTTTTTTCTTATCTGTGCATCGCAGGATTTCGGTATGTCCTGCGGACGGTGATTTTTTAGTATTTGTTTGGCCTCAAGCCGCGCCCGCTCTCTTGTATCCAGGCAGCCGGAATCTTCCCAGGCCTCTCTCGGTTTTCGGTCTGAAATACGCGGGTTGAAAAATTCATCCCGAAAAAATTTCATGGTGTGTTCGCTGGCCAGGTAATTTGCACCGGAGCCTTCATCGATAATTTGATCGATCGCCAGGGTTTCGTCATTGACAATTATCCCCTTGACGGCGCGTTTGGCCATACCGATGATTTCATTGTCGATGACATATTGCTCGTAGGCGACGCCGTCTTTTATGCGGCCGGCGGCATGGTGGATATAATTGGAACCGGCAAGGGCCGTCAGAGCCAGGCCGAAGGCCTTCTCATAGCCTGCCTGGGCATCGGGAATCTTGGCATCTGTTACCCCCGCCAGGTTATAATTGGGAACGTTGATATGCTGGGCCAGCTGGGAGATGGCAGCGTTCAATATCTGCCGCTCAATGCTCCCTGGGATAAAGGACATATCCTTCATGTCGGCCACCCCCGGACATCCTCCGTAAATAACAGGGGTTCCGGGGTTGGTAAGCTGGCACAAAACAATACCCGCCAGCTGCTCGGCGTGGGTGAGGGCCAAATTGGCGGCCATCGTAACCGGTGAGGTAAGCCCCATGATAGCCACCGAGGACAGTGCAAGCGGCATTTCATGTTTGGCTACCTCAATGACGATTTCGGTCACCTCGGCATTTAGGGTGAGAGGGCTCAGCATCCAGGAGGTGATGAATGAAACAATCGGGCGCTCTTTAAGCTCTCTTTTCCCACCGGCCACAATGGCCGCCATTTCTACGATTTCGGGTACTTTTTCTGGAAAATAGACATTGCCCATAACATGCTTGGATGTGTTGGCTAGGGACGCGTAATATTTATTAACGTCCAGCAACGTCTGTGGAATCTCCTGGGCCACCACGGGACGGATGTAAAAGTCAATGTGTTCTAAAGCATCAACCAGTCTGGCAATGTCGGCTACATCCTTCAGTGTGCTATCTCTTAGCTTTCCCGTTTCCAGGTCGATGACGTGCAGTTCGGCACCGCCGGTTCCGGCGTAAACCGCACGATCCACCAAAAGGAGATCATTTGATTCCTCGCGTCCTGCCAACAAAATTTGTGAAGGCGCATCCGCCAGAGCCCGTTCGACCATACTGAGGGGCAATCTAATCGTTTGGGTCTCTGAATGAACCTGTGCTCCGGCCCGCTTATAAATATTAAAGGCCCTGGCATTGGGAACCTTAAGCCCGGCCTCTGCAAGAATTCGCAGGGCGCCTTCGTGGATTTTAACCACATCCGCCTCGCTTAAAAACCTCAATTGCCCCCCGCTGAAACTTAATTTGGGCATCGGCCTTTCCTCCTTTTGTTCATCGGCTCTCGAGCTTTTTTTGCGATTTTTTACTTTCGATGCGCCTGCATCAGGCTTTTGAAATCGATCCAGCGGGCATCGTCTCCCAGTTCGTCACAAATCTGAAGCAGCCGATTGTATTTGTTTATTTTTTCCCCCGCCCGTGGTGCACCGAACTTTACCATGGAAGCCCCGACAGCAATGGCAATATCCGGGATAGGATCATCCACGCTTCCGCCGGCCCGCCCTCCGGGAATGAGGCAGTATCCATGGTCTCTGGCATATAAGGCGGTTTCCAACGCCTCTGAGATGGTCCCCACCATATTGGGTTTTATAACGATTGCATTTCCAGCACCCATTGAAACACCTCTTTTCAGTCGCTCAAGCTGGGTGGCGAACAGGTCATCGCCTGCAATCAGGATATCAAGCCGCCGGGTAATCGACGCATGCCCCTTAAAATCATCCTCATGAAGCGGATCTTCGATTAGAAAAAGGGGGTATGTTTCGGCCAACTCTACCAGGGTCTTGATAATGTCCCGGGATTTTACGCTTTTTCCCTGAAACAGATAGCAGTGGCTTGAAGGATCGTAAAAATGGGTAGCTGCACAATCCAATCCAACTTTCACGCTGCCCCTGTAACCGGCTACTTCCGCCGCCTCCAACAATGTTTCCAGGACCTGTGCGGGTTCATTTACAGGAGCAGCATAGCCGGCCCCCCTGCCGATCTGCAGCCGATGTTCGCCAAAACGCTTAACGATCACCTCTTGCAGATGGTAAAATGTTTCCACCCCCATCCTTAAGGCATCCTGAAAACTGCCCGCTCCCGTGGGTAGCAAAAGAAACTCCTGGAAATCGACGTTTATGCCGCCGTATTTCCCACCGTTTATCATGTTAAAGACGGGAATCGGCAGGGTATAGGTTTCAGAGCCACCCAGGTGCCGGTATAGTGGAATCCCGGCGGAATTGCTGGCCGCCCGGGCCACGGCAACAGATACACTGTAGATTGCATTTGCACCAAGCTTCGATTTGTCGGGAGTTCCATCCAGTTCGTTCAGCACTGAATCAATGGCGCGCTGGTATCGAACATCTCTGCCTTTCAGGGCAGGGAAAATGGTATCAATTATATTCTTGACCGCTTTTCTTACACCCAGCCCGCGGAAACGCTCCCCACCATCCCGCAAAACGACCGCCTCGTGGCTTCCAACTGAAACTCCGCAGGGCGATGTGGCTCTACCCATCGATCCGTCGCTGGCGATCACATCTGCCTCCACCATGGGAATTCCCTTGCTGTCCAAGACTTCACGGGCTCTAATTTCCGTTATTCTCGACTCTCCCATCCTGTTTCACCCCTGCTAGCCAAAGTGATCTCTACAACCAGGTTATAAGATTGATATGATATTTAAATCACATACATTGGTGCCGGTGTTTCCGGTGATGATCCCGTCACCAACGGCTTTGAAAACACTGCTGCTGTCATGGGCCTGTAAGCACTGATACACATCGATTCCTTGATCGCGGGCTCTTTCAACTGTGGTGCTGTCTACTATCGCCCCTGCATATTCAGTGGGACCGTCGGTTCCGTCCGTATCCAGTGCTGCCAGGCAGATGCCACTGTGACCTGAGATTTCCAGTGCGAACCCCAGGGCCAGCTCCTGGGAGGGCCCTCCCATCCCGCAATTCCCCCTGATCGTGGTGGTGGTTTCTCCATTTGCGATCAGCAGGCATGGTGGGGCTATGGGGCGATGATTCAACGCTATTTCCCGTGCCACACATCCCAGGAATGTGCCTGCTTCCCGGCTTTCGCCTTGAAGAAAAGTGGTGAGAATTAAAGCCTTATGGCCGATCGCGGCTGCGGCCCGCAGAGCCGCTTCACCGGCGTCAGCCACCCGCTGCACTACAAACTGCAAAATCCTCCTGCTGAAAGACTTCGGTGTTTCCAGGCAAGCATCCGCATTATCAATAAAAGCAACGACGGCACGGGGAACTTTTTGTCGCAGACCGTATTTATTCAACACATTGGACGCATCGGCAAAAGTGGTGCTGTCCGGTGCCACCGGGGTGCCGAAGAAATCCACGGGCTGGCACGGATCGGTGGCCGGGGCGTTGCCCACACCATCTGAAATGATAAAATTGATCATCGCCGAGCCTTTTTGATCTACAGCCTGAGCCAGGCGGCCACCGTTGATGGCCGAAATGTGACGGCGCACTGCATTGATCTCCAGGATCCGAGCTCCACTGGCAAGAAGCTCCCGAGTACAGGAGATTTCGTCCTCAAGGGTGATACCGGGAAGAGGGCAGCTCATTAACGCAGAGCTTCCACCGCTTATCAAGCCAATGAAAAGATCGTCCGAGTCAGCCCGTTGAACCAATTGCAGTATGCGCTGCCCTGCGCGCTGGCTGTTTTCATCGGGCAGAGGGTGGCCGCAAACAACAAGCTCGATTCTTTTGAGCCTGTCGTGCGGATCAAGATTCTTTACAGCCACTATTCCGGTTGTAATTCGGTCTCCGAGGATCTCTTCGATGGCTCGTGCCATGGCATTGGCGGCCTTTCCTCCGCCAACCACATAGATGTCTCTTTTTTTTGAAAGATCCCACTTGTTTTCCCCAAAAAAGAGATGATTACTCCTTAACGTCAAGTTCTTCTTAATGACCTGGTAAATGTCCAAATCTTTTAATGCCAGGGTTATCGTATCCAGTGCCGGTTTACGCGCTGCTCTGTCCCCTGTTGCAAGGAGTTCATCTCTATTTTTTATGACCGTTCTCTTATCCATGTTAATTATTTAAGCTTTAATCAAAAATCCGGGAAAACCAGAGTAAAACCGACGGAACCGACACCTGCCTTAAAGCTCGATTCAGGTTAAACTTTGTATTTCTCGATTGTCCGCTCGTTAATAATCACTCCCAGGCCAGGTCCGTCTGGTGGAGCCACAAAGCCCTCTTTGTCGATCCATATCCTGGACTCAAGGATGCCGCCTAGCATCTGATAGGACTCGAGGGTGCGGGTTTTCGGCTCGTAAATCATCTCCAGCCAGGTAAGGTTTGGAAAAGTTGCCGCCAGATGCAGGGCAGCGGAAAGTCCGATTCCGCTCAACCCGTGGTGAGGTATCAACAGTATCTGATACATTTCCGCCAATGCGGCAACCTTTCTAAGTTGAGAAACCCCCTCCGACATTGCAGGGTCAGGCTGGATAATGTCATATACTCTGTTTTCAATAAGCCATCTGAATTCGTGCAGCTTCTGATTCTTCTCACCACCTGCGATATAAATTTCCGTGGCTTCCCGCAATCGGATCAAGTTGTCAAAATCATATCGTCCAAGCGGCTCCTCCAGCCATATCACCCCGCGGGATTCCAGCTCCCGGGCCATTTTTAAAGCCCTCTGGTAATCCCAGCGGACCCCCGGTTCGGGTGAAGGCAGATTGGTAGCCTGATTGGCATCAACCATGAAATCCATCCGTCCCCCCGTTGCCTTCTTACAGGCATCCAGAAGAGCCAGATCGTCTTTCATTTTTTCGTTATGCAGCCGCAGTTTCATGGCTTTAAAGCCAAGCTCCTTGTAGTGAAGGGCCAGCTCGGCTCGGCTTTCGGGCGTGTCTACTTCCACTGCACTGGCATAGGCCGGGATCCTGTCGTGATAATGGCCCCAGAGCTTGTAGAGTGGCAGGCCGGCCGCTTTGCCGATAATGTCCCAAAGCGCCATGTCGATACACCAAATACCACTGCCGGCATTACGGTAGATTCGAGCCAGGCGTTCGGTGGCAAAAGGATCCTCACCGATCAGGTAGGGGGTGACCTGGGAATCGATAGTTCCCGCCAGATGTCCGCTGGTGCCGCCCACGCCGGTTATGCCTTCATCGGTAACGACGCGGACCAGCGTGAAGTCATGGGAGGTCACTACCAGCCCGGGTTGCCAGGCCGGCCGGAACTCGCCGGGATACGGAATTGTGAGGTTATCTGCTATAACGCCGACGATTTTCATTGGATCAAATCCTTTTTCACACATTGTTCTTGAAACCTATAGGTAGCAATATGTGTGCCTCGATTTTTCAAAAACAAGTTATCTTAGAAAAATCAGCCAGATAGAATAAACTACAGAATGGAGTTTAAAATTTTACTCCAAAATTATATTGCATTTCTGCGACGAAAATTGCAGAAATGAAAAAAATGGAGAAAGGATCATGAAACCAAGGCTTTGCATCGTAGGTTATCAACCGGTAATCAACATCGCCAAAAAGGTTGCCATGGAGTTTAAAGATTCGGCGCAATTTATTTTCATATGTGCTTTGATGGAGGAAGCCCTTCCACTTTTACGGGAAGTGGAAGGGGTGGCCCGAATCGTTCTGGCCGGGCCGTCAACCCGGCGGATGTATGCTAAAACACTTAAAATTCCCATAATTTCCTTCCAGCCGACATTTCCAGATCTTATCAAGGCCATAAGAGAGGCCCAGAAAATCGATCGCCGCATCGCCATATCCCTTTCCCGCGATGATGAAGATTTCAACCTGCCGCTTCTTTCAGACGTGATGGATGTCAGCCTGTTTGCGCTGTACTGCGACAATTCCAAAGAATATGAGGATAGCTGTAAAACCGCGAAAGAAAGGGGTTATAAGGTTATAATCGGCGGAAGCTTTACGGTGGAGGCAGCCAAGAAAATCGGGCTGCAAGGTATTTTGCTCTATAAGGGCATGGATATGATCCGCACAGCTATTATCAAGGCTCTTGAAATCTGTTACGTAGAGGAAGAAAACACCCGGAGAATCTCCCAGCTCAATGCGGTAGTAAACAATTTCACAGAGGGGCTTCTGCTGACCGATGAAAAGGGACGTGTGATCCTCGACAATCCTCCTGCCCAGAGACGTCTTGAGTCGAAACATCTGGTTGGCCGAACAGCCAGCCAACTGTTTGGCAGCAAAACGGCCGATCATGTGTTGAGCAGCGGGCAGAGGGTTTTAAATGTGCTGGAAAACCATAAACTGGTCGTTAACTACCTCCCGGTTCGCTCCAACGATACTATCCATGGTCTGGTTTGCACCGTAAAAGGAGTCGAAGAGGTACAGGATGCAGAGTTTACCGTGCGAAAAAGGTTGCACTACCGTGGCTTTGCGGCAAAATACGGGATGGATGATATCATCGGTCAAAGCGAGATCATCAGCCATTGTAAGAAGCGAGCGGCATTGTATGCAGATGCCCCTGATCCTATTCTGATCACAGGAGAGAGCGGAACCGGAAAAGAGCTTTTTGCCCATGGGATTCATTCCTCAAGCAAACGAAGCACAGGGCCCTTTGTGGCAATCAACTGCGCCACCCTTCCGAACGACTTACTTGAAAGTGAGCTTTTCGGGTATGTAAAGGGTGCTTTTACAGGCGCACATGAAACCGGAAAAAAGGGGTTGATTGAACTGGCACACAAGGGGACCCTGTTTCTAGATGAAATCACCACTTTGAGCTATCAGCTGCAGGCCAAGTTGCTGAGGCTGCTTTCCGAGCGAGAAATACTTAAGCTGGGCAGCGATCGGATCATTCCCATTGACGTACGTATACTGGCGGCAACCAATGAAAATATCGAAGCTTGTGTCAGGGAACGCCGCTTTCGCGAGGATTTATATTATCGTTTGAATGTCTTCCGATTGCACATTCCACCCCTGCGTGAACGGTTTGAAGATGTGGTGCCGCTTTTTCTGCATTTCGTATCAAAAATAAACCCGGAAATCAGCGCCCGAATAGCTTCCAGGCGAACAATTATCGGTAAAGCACTGGCCGGACAGGTTCTTAAAGGTAACGCCCGCGAACCTGAAAATATTGCCAGACGCTTCTGTCTTCTATATGCATCGGAAGGCAAGCAAAGAAAGGTGGATGATATTATTGATGCCTGCCTGGAGCAAGAACCGCTCTCGGCCCAGAGAGGGGATGCCTCGATGAATCTAAAGACCGCAACCCAGAACACAGAAAAGCAACTTATACAGGAGCTAATCAAAAACTGCCGGTATAAATCCGATGTCGCAAAGCTTTTGGGCATAGCTCCGAGCACATTGTGGCGTAAAGTCAAAAAATATGATCTGCGCTAAAGATCATTTGATTTCGGGAGGTTTTCTCTTCGAAATCGAGTCGGTTCAAATATCAGGCTGTTTTCAATCCCTAAAGGTCACGATAGGGATGACAATACAACGATATGCCATATTTCAGTTAAACGATAATGCTTAATTGAGTTTTGATCTGATTCAGATTATGGTTTAAACATAAATGGATACTATAAAACTACCGCAACATTTTCACCCTCTGAAAGGCTGCGGGCAGCGAAGCGTTCGCTCTCGGCTGTGGCGGAAGGTTTTTTCAAACATGTAGATTGTTACAAACTGCAAAAAGTCCTTGCACAGTTTACAACAGCCGGAATTTGGGATGCAGCAATAGCTTTGAACAAATATCTTAAAACGGTTTGTCAAGGAAAATTCATATGAAAATTCTAGTGTTACCCGGAGACGGAATCGGGGAAGAAATCACCCGGGCAACGATGACGGTCTTGAACGTTGTCAACAATCGATTTTCTTTGGGGCTTGAGTTTGAATTTGAAGATATAGGCTTCAAGGCGCTGGACAAGACGGGAACCACGCTGCCGGATTACGTGATGGAGAAAGCAAAGCAGGCAGAGGGCATCATTCTGGGACCCATATCCCACCTGGATTATCCTCCTCGTGAACATGGCGGGGTGAACGTTTCTGCAGCATTCCGCGTAAAACTGGATCTGTACGCCAATATCAGGCCGGCCCGCTCGCGGGCGGGTTTATCGAGACTTGGAAAGCAGATGGACATTGTCATCATGCGTGAGTGCACGGAAGGATTTTACAGCGACCGGAACATGGTGGCGGGTACCGGAGAATTCATGCCCACCCATGACATGGCCCTGTCTGTTCGCAAAATTACCGCATTTGCATGTGAGAGGATTGCAAGAAGATCGTTTGAACTGGCACGCACCCGTCGCTTTAAAGTGACCGCCGTGCACAAGGCAAACTGCATGATCTTAACCGACGGGTTGTTTTTGCGAGAGGTCAGAAAAGTGGCCGAGGAATTTTCGGATGTGGAACTTGATGAAATGATTATCGATGCCATGTGTGCACATCTTGTAAGAGACCCTTCCCGGTTTGACGTGGTGGTAGCGACCAATCTTTACGGAGATATCCTCTCTGATCTTGCATCTGAACTTTCAGGAAGCCTGGGGCTGGCAGGCTCCATTAATGCCGGCGATAATCTTGCAGCAGCACAAGCACAGCATGGCTCTGCACCGGACATAGCCGGCCAGGACAGGGCAAATCCCACCTCGCTTATACTGTCATCAGCCATGCTGCTAAGCTGGCTGGCCGAACGTTACAACAATAGAAAATTCAGCGAAGCGGCCGCTGCTATTGACCGGGTGATCGATAATACCCTTGAAGATCAAAGCAAAAGAACAGCGGACCTTGGAGGGCCGATGGGAACCCAGGCATTTGCAGAAATCGTGGCGGATGAGCTGCGGCAGTATTCGGGTTAACTTGAATAAGACTTCGGTCTTCTGTGTCGTTTTTCAAAAACCACGCTTACCGATAATTGATAGGACTTTATTGAAAATATACTCAAGTTTCGCACCCCTAATCCTTTGAAATGTCTTATATGATGGAGTCGAATGAAATTTTTGAAGGCAAAATACATTTTATCACACTTCGATAACGGCACAATGGGAGTCAACAAAGCACCTAAACCAGAACTAACAAGATCTTATGCTGCTTGGTGGCCGTCTCCTTGTGCCTGGACCCGATGTTTCGTAATGGCTGCCCCCTAAAAGCTTCGGTGTAATTATTTTGCCTTCAAAAATTTTATTCGACGTAAGAACCATTGGCAATTTTACGGTAAAATAGGGTGTGAAACTTGAGAATATATTGAATGCGGAGGTGACGGCCATGATCTTTGTTACGGGTTTGGGCAAACCCGAGGGACCCGTACTGCTGCCAGATGCAAGCTGGGCACTTGTGGAGATGGATCCACAAAGAGGATGTATCACCCATATCGATGCGAATGGTAAAACACGGCGGGTTATAGCCAAAACCGGACGTCCTAACGGGCTTGCCATTGACAGGAACGGGATTCTCTGGGTTGCAGAGTCCGTAAATCCACCGTCTTTGCTTCGGGTCACCATGGATGGGAAGGCGGAGGTTGTGATGACCGAGTGCAACGGTGAGCCTTTTCTGTTTCCAAACGATTTGTGCTTTGGCCCGGATGGGGCGCTTTATATGACCGATTCCGGTTTTTCTGCTAAAAAATGGATGACCTTTTCTCCTGAGCAAAAACGCAACACAAAAACAGACGGTCGGATTTATCGCATCGAGGTCAAGAAAAAGATAATCGAAAAACTGGATTCCGCTATTCCTTTTGCAAACGGTATTGCTTTTGGACCTGACGGCAACCTTTATGTATCTGCCACCCGAAGCGGAATGATCTACTGCTATCGATGTAAGGCAGCCAGGCTGGGACAACGTGAGGATTTCGCATCCGTGTTGAACCCTGAGATGGGGGACGCATACCGGGGGCCGGACGGCATGGCATTTGATGAAAACGGCAATCTCTATGTTGCCGTTGTATGGCAGGGCGATGTTACCGTGATAGATCCCGATGGCAAAACGATTAGGCGGATCCCGCTTGCAGGAAAGGGGCCGACAAACGTTGCGTTTGGACCACCTGGGTCAAAGAAGATTTACGTTACCGAACAAAGTGTTGGACAATTTGAAGTGCACGATGTGGGTGCAGATGGGATGCCGCTTTTCAATTAACCCGATTATTTCTTTTTAGATAAAACTAACTGGGCTTACGGTAACAGAAATGGCAGATATTCCCAAGACCGTTGAGCAGCTGCGTGCGCATGTAAAAGCTTTAACTGAGACCATCGGGGAGCGCAGCGTGGCAGTGGCCGCCAATCTCAAAAGAGCCGAACAATACATTGTTTCCTTTTATCGTAACAAAGGAATCTGTGTTCACACCGAGCCATATTCGTATGGTTCTCTTACGGTTGCAAACGTGGTGGCAGAAATCGTCTTTGGTTTAAGCCCTCGCAAGCATTTCCTTATCGGAGCCCATTACAACAGCGTTGCGGGCACTGTAGGAGCCGATGACAATGCCAGTGCCATTGCCGTTCAGTTGGAAACCGCCCGGCGGCTCTCGCTATGGAAAAAAGAAGCATTCATGGACCTTGCCGTCACCTTTGTTTCTTTTGCACTTGAAGAACCACCGGTTTATGGAACCCGCTACATGGGAAGCCGTGTTTATGCCAGAGAAGCAAAAAAACAGAAGAAGAAGCTTGACGGCATGATTTGCCTGGAAATGGTCGGCTATTCGTGTGATACGCCAGGATGTCAGGATTATCCGTTTCCCCTGATGTTTCTTGGCTATCCCAAGAGAGGCAATTTCATAGGCATTGTAAGCAACGTGAGGTCTAGAAAATTCAGCCGCTCTATTCTCAAGGCTTTCAAGAAAAACACTTCGCTGCCAGCGGTGAAGTTAACCGTGCCATTCAATGGCTGGATATTGCCAGCTGTTAGGCTAAGCGACCACGCCTCTTTTTGGGATTGCGGATTTAAGGCGGTAATGTTGACCGATTCTGCTTTTTATCGAAATCCCCACTACCATCTGCCGTCTGATACTCAGGATACGCTCGACTATGTTTTCATGGCCGAATTGGTTAAGAGCCTGGAAATTTTTTTTAATAATGAGGGAAAGTAGGGTCTTCTAAGATTGAGTGTTGAGCAGTCTCATCTTGGGCATCACCATGTTCCTGCCACCGGCCTTGGCCTTATAAAGCATGTTGTCGGCTTCTTTTAGTAACCTGATTTTATCAGAATTTCTCTTCAATGCCGCCACCCCGAAGCTTGCTGTAATCTTAATGGTTTTCCCGTCACGTGCTTCTGTAGTTAGGTTTTCGATTACCTGTTTTAATCGCTCGGCAAGCTCCATGGCGCGAGGTCTTTTGGTGTCCGGAAGCACGATGACAAATTCCTCTCCTCCATATCGTGCCAGGTAGTCGCCCCTGCGGATCTTTGAATGGATCGCCTGACAGATGTTCTTCAATACGGTATCACCCACCAGATGTCCATACTTGTCATTTACACCTTTAAAGTGGTCGAGATCGAACATGATGACAGAAAGATCTCTGCCATACCGGTTAGCATTGGCGATGCTATGTTCGATAAGCCTTTCGAACTCTCGACGATTGTAACAATTTGTCATCGGGTCAAAGGCCGCGGCATTTTCAAGGCGTTTGATATTCATATAGTTGGTAAGGGAAATTCCCAAAGATTTAACGATAATATTGATTATCTCGTTGTGATATATGAACAGCTTTCTGTCCGGTAGAAGGTAAAGCTTTGCAAAATATTTACCGTCCATCATTACATAAGAGATCAGGTCGGTGCTGTGAAACGTGACCGTCCGGACATGGGGCCCTGTATCATCATATATGGGATGAAAATTGGAAAAGCCTTTCACGTTAAAATCCTGTTCGATCACCTTGCGAACAGCTTGCTTATAGACCTTTGGATCTATCCACACCTCAAGCTTATCTTCGTCCTGAAGAGCAAATGCAAACAGGTTATAGTTGAGGATGTCTTTAAGACACCGGGAGGCTTCCTTAAGAATTGCGGAAAGCTGTTTTTGCTCATTTATCTTGAGCATATACCGGCTGAGCGTCTTGTAATCAAGCCTTCTTGCAAAACCAAGAAAAATACCTGATAGAAGTGGAATTTTTTTCATGGTTTCTTTCAGAAGATGTTTCATCACACAACAGTCCTTCCATTAGACCGGGCTATGAAATAGCAAGTTTTATGCCATCACGTTATCCCGCGGGTTCCATGCATATACGGAAGCACCTTGAACCGAAACAACGAGCGCTTATCCCGCCCCTCGGAAAGCCAGTGAAGATTCCCCTTGTTGGAACGCTGAGAGGATCTATCTTGTAAGGCAGATATGGGCAATGTCTTCCGGAGAAGGAAAATCTTTCCTGCATCGTTACAATCTCTCGATTAAAGAAGTGAATCTCACCTGTGGCGGGACGTCTTTTCAAGCAGCCAAGCTTCTACCATGAATCTTTTTTTTCGGCAGATAATTGAACAGAATTATGAAAATCCGCAGCGTCATTTTTTTGACGCCAGGTTGCCTGCCGGTAACCGTTACCTGATATTTCGTTGAACATTGACGTTTAGACGGTCATAGGCCCGGAAGATAAGCCGCTCTCGCTTTAAGCGTTCTTGCGTTAGGGGTTGAAGAGCCGTTTGGCTGACAATAGCCTCCGCCTCTTTTCTCGAATCGATTGCCGTCATTGGTGCTTGTGTTATTTTTTTCCCCGACAGTGTATCAAGAACGATGGCTGTTTTGCCATCAGTAACAACCGCTCGGGGCAGAGGATGAGGATCCAGGATTCGAGCAGCAGAAAGGATTTCTCGTTCCCTGGATTCTAGCGAGCCCGCTGCGCATTTGATTGCCATAAAGCGTCTGCCACCCACACTCACCACAAGATCAATCTGGGATCGATAGCACTGACCTTCAATGGCTATTTCAATATCTGCGTCCACTTCAATATCTTCTTTTTGATATCCCTTTTCTTCCACCAGATACCGTTCCACAGCCTGGCGGTTTTCCTCTGCGCCAATGTTGGGCACCTTCTTACCGGTAACAAAATCAGTAATCAAATTATATGGTTTTAAGGTTTTAGCCAACCTCTCCCCCCTGATGCAGGTCAAAAATCAAGTTTTTGCCCGTGTTTTCCGCCGGCTTTTTCCTCCAGTTTAATCATACTTTCGGTTTTAACCCGCTTCGCATCTATCCACAGACCCTCAAGATCGTAGAAATAGCGAACCGATTCATAAAACACATGGATAATGACATGGCCGTAATCCATCAAAACCCAGTGTCCCTCTTTCATACCTTCCACGCTGATGGGCCTGATTTTGTGCTTCTTAAGATATTCCAAGATATGTTCGGCGATCGCCATGACCTGGCGATTCGAACGGCCGTGACAAATAATGAACACATCCGATATGGAGGTAAGAGCACGGACATCCAGCACCACAATTCCCAACGCTTTTTTCCCCAATGCAGCTCTGACATAGATATCTAAGGAAGGATCCAAATCCTGTGTCATCGGTAAAGCCCCTTGGTCTCTATATACCTTGAAACGCTTTGCGGTACCAGAAACTCTATGGATCGACCCTGCTTCAGGCACCTGCGGATTTTTGTTGAAGAAATGTCCATTTGGGTAACATGCGCCAGAAAGACCGGTTTCTTCGTCTTGTGGGAGTATCGGTTCTTGGAATCGCAATAGACATAACCGCTGGAAATTTTTGTTTTTAAAAAGTCATAAACGAGATTCCTGACTCCAATGGCAACAGAAGCCCGCTTAGCAGGGCGATCCATAACGATAAACGGCACTCGCTCAAAGAATTCGCGGTATGCCTTCCAGGTATCGATCTCAAGAAAGGCATCAAGGCCCAAAATCAGAAACAGGTCCGTATTGCCGGGTAACGTCGCCTGGAAATGATTCACTGTGTCAATGGAATATGAAGGGCCTGCGCGGTCAAGTTCAACCTCCGATACCACAAAATCCGAATGATTCGAGATAGCCAGCCGAATCATTTCGAAACGGTCTTTTGCATTGGCAACTCCATTTGGTGCTTTATGCGGCGGGATGGCAGAGGGAATCAGGTAGATTCTATTCAGAGAAAAAGCCTCTTTTACTTCCAGCGTGGTACGAAGATGTCCGAAGTGTATTGGATTAAACGTACCTCCAAAAAGTCCAATGCGCATTCGATTATGCCTGTTTGAATCCGGTATCCTCTGATCAATCCTTATTTAACTTACCATAATCTTTACGGAAAGGACAAGACCAAAGAGGTTGCCGCCTGGTTTTTGTTCATTCATATGAGATAGTCGGAAACGCATTCTTGTGCCTGAAAATTTGTATTTAGCACTTTTATTTCATCGTATCGATCTTTATGTTCTTGAAAAAATATTCTGCCACAGGCAATATCATACGATCAATAAACCCAGTTTTTTAAGAGCACCATAATGACGCACCATTGATCCCGGCGGGGCCCGAAATCATGAGGCTTATAACGTATTTAGCATCTGCTGGATTTCCGAAACCAAATCCGCAACTCCCTCGCCTGTCAGCGCCGATATGCATTTGACCCTGGTTCCTTTCGCCTTGGTTTTGAATATCTTTGCTGCGGTTTTCACATCAGGAAGATCCAATTTGTTGATGACCACCAGCTGTTTTTTTTCAGCCAATTTTTCGCTGTACATGCTCAGTTCACGATTTATGGTTCTGTATGGCTGAAGAGGGTCGTCATGTTCGATTACCGAGCCGTCGATGAGATGAATGAGCATGCGGGTTCGCTCTATGTGTTTGAGAAATCGAGTTCCAAGACCGCTTCCTTTATGTGCACCTTCGATCAAACCTGGAATGTCGGCTACTATAAACGGCTTGTCCCCAGAGCTCTCAACAACCCCAAGGGTTGGTGTAAGGGTGGTGAAAGGATAATCCGCAATTTTAGGGTGTGCCGAAGAGATTTTGCTGATAAGGGTCGATTTGCCAGCATTCGGCAGGCCTACTATACCAACATCTGCTATGAGTTTAAGCTCTAATTTAAGATGGACGATCTGACCGGGCTCCCCCGGTTGAGCAAATCTCGGTGAGCGATTTGTTGAAGTTTTAAACCAGCGATTACCTCTGCCACCCAACCCCCCCTTTGCTGCAATCCAGCTTTCACCAGGTTTGTCGAAATCTTTAAGAACCTCACCGGTGATTGCATCCGTTACCAGTGTTCCCGGTGGAATTTCAATGACAAGGTCTTTTCCGCTTTTCCCGGTTTGTTGATTTCCTTTCCCGTGTTCCCCGTTTTGAGCTTTAAAATGCTTCTTAAAACGAAATTGATACAGTGAACGTCGCCGTGATGTCGAGATCAGGACTACATTTCCGCCCCTGCCTCCATCCCCGCCGTCCGGTCCGCCTTTCGGAACGAAAGGTTCCCGCCTGAAACTGACGCACCCTTTTCCACCCTTTCCGGACTGAACGGTAATGATCGCTTCATCGATAAATTTCACGCTGCATAGACACTCACTTTTTTACGGGTCTTGCCCAGCCTTTCAAATGCAACGATGCCGTCTATCTTGGCGTATAAGGTGTAGTCTTTGCCCATTCCAACATTTATACCCGGGTGTATTTTTGTTCCCAGCTGACGGACAAGGATACTTCCCGCACTTACCCGGTTTCCTCCAAAGCGTTTCACCCCGCGTCTCTGGCCGTTGCTGTCCCGTCCGTTTTTTGAACTTCCTCCGGCTTTCTTGTGTGCCATAACTTATCTCCTTGTTCCAATTTCATCTACGCTTTGATTGAATCGATCATAATTGCAGTATATTGTTGCCGGTGTCCATGTTTCCGACGATATCGCTTTCTTCGTTTATATTTAAATACGATGATCTTTTTGGATTTCCCCTGTTCAACAATGTGGCCTTCAACAGACACATCGTCAAGCACAGGAGTTCCAACCCGAATATTATTTCCATCTGAAAACAGAAGCACTTTATCAAAGGCTATTGTATCCCCAACTTTTCCTGGCACTTTTTCTATTCTCAATAATTCGCCCTGCTCAACCCTATACTGTTTTCCGCCCGAAGAAATTATCGCGTACATAAATGTAATCCTCCTTAAGATACAAAAACATAAGATACATATGTTACTTTTTTAATTTTGATTGTCAATAAAATAATAGCGCAGCCAGCAATTCTCGGAAAGCCCCGTTGTTGAAAAACGACTCAAGAGGTGCAGTTGTCAGATTCTAATAAATCAAGTAGCAAGGACATTTTACTATGTGATTTATGCAACAACGAGGTAAACATATTGGAATTTTTCGCAAACTGCTTTATAAAACATATAGGAGCTTGAATTTTTTGGCAATAAAAGCTATTTTATTAACACCATCGAGGGATGTGAGAAAAATCCTTGCCTTTTAAGCGAAGACTTCAGATTGATTTCTTCCATACAGGGTTCAAGGCTTGAAGGATTATTCTATATTTATGAAAACGTTCATGTTGACCTAATCATAAGACAGGTATTGATCCAATGAAAGTTGTATCGCTTGCACTCAGCAAGAAAAAAGGCACCAGAAAAGATATTGTTGAAAAAGTACATATCATTCCGGATCATGGTATCCAGGGCGATGCCCATGCCGGCGACTGGCACCGGCAGGTGAGTCTGCTGGCAGCCGAGCGCATCGAGGAATCACGCAACAGGGGCTTGGATGTAAGTTTTGGGGATTTTGCTGAAAATATCGCAACCATCGGTGTCGATTGGAAATCGGTTCCTGTTGGCACACGGGTTAAAATCGGTGACACCGTTATTTTGGAAATCACTCAGATCGGCAAAGAATGTGTCCGAAAATGCGCCATCTTTTATCAGGCCGGGGATTGTATCATGCCAAGGGAAGGCGTTTTTGCCAAAGTACTAAGGGGTGGCATCGTTTCATGCGGGGATCCCATTGAGCTGAGGAGTTGATGTGGAAACACTGGAAAAACATTCGGTAATCAACTGGAATAAGAGATCCAGGGTCATAGCGGATCAGGCTCTTGTTGGAGAAGAACCGCTGTCCATACGCATACAGGGTAACCCCTATTCGGTGATCATGCGAACCCCTGGTGATGAGATTGCCCATGTGGCAGGTTTTTGTCTTGGAGAAGGGATCGTCGACTCGCCGGATGATTTTGCAACCATCGCGTTTTGTGATGATTCAGATACAAATGTGGTTACGGTTACGCTGAAACCCTCTCACCGGGAAAAAATAACAGAGATCCTTGATAGGCGCGGTTACATAAGTCAGACAAGCTGTGGTCTCTGTGGCAAAGAGATTGTGGAAGACCTTTATCAAAGGGTTCGCCCGTTGGAGAATACCGGAAAAATCGAAATACAAAAATCAGCACGATGCCTTGAGATGCTTGCAGACCAGCAGCCACTTCGCAAAAAAACACGGGCTTCTCATGCAGCGGTCATCTATGATTCTAATTATCAAGTGCTGAGCACCGCCGAGGACGTGGGCCGGCACAATGCTCTTGACAAGGCGATTGGCAGGCTTTTTCTCAATGGCAACCTGGATCGGGCCACATTATTGATTTTGTCATCGAGAATCAGTTATGAACTTGTGCAAAAGGCGGCAAGAGCGCGTATCCCCGTTATTTTTGCAATGTCACGCCCCACTTCGCTGGCTGTTGCCCTTGCAACGGAACTGAACATGACCCTGGCAAGCAATGAAAAGGGAAACGGCATCTATGTGTTCTGTGGAGAACATCGCCTTATCCTGTAATTTGCGGCAGCATGAAAAGATACACTTTCACCCACCTGATGGGCTTTCAATCTTGACTTCTTCTGGAAATGCCTATACACCTTGGTCCAATTTTTTTAGGATAAGCCTTTTGAGGTTTGAATAATCGTAAATATTGGCTTGATAATACTTAATTTGCACCCGCAGGGATAGTGCCGGAACATCGAGTCTTTAAAAATAGAAAATTCAGGAACAACTCAAATATAAAAAAATATCGTCATGGAAAACGATACCTCAGATTCAGTCGCTCCAGGCCATGCCCATTCCACCCAAGAATTGTTCATAGGGCCTGCACGCAAAAAACGACTCAACCAATGGCTTGCCACAGGGATCTGCGGCAACGACATTTCCTCCTCCTGTCTTTATGTTTCCGCGATTGCAGCAGTATTTGCGGGCACGCTTGCTCCGGTTGTGCTTTTGTTGGTTATTTTCGTCCTCTATTTATATAAAAAAGTATATACAGAAGTTGTCGAAGCCCTGCCGTTGAACGGCGGCACCTATAACTGCCTTCTGAACTGCACCAGCAAGTTTTCCGCCGCCCTGGCAGCCTGCATGACCATCCTTTCTTATATTGCCACAGCGGTTATTTCATCCAAGACTGCTGTAGAATACGTGCATTCGGTTTTCTCCTCATTCAATGTGGTTGAAGGAACGATTCTGGTGCTTGCCGTGTTTGCCACCCTGGCAATTATCGGAATTACCGAATCGGCTGTAGTTGCGCTGACGATATTCATATTCCATATAAGCACGCTTACCACGTTCTGCATCCTGGGATTCTTCAGTCTGCCAGGGGACTTTCATATCCTGTGGGACAATCTTAAGACCATTCCGGTTGGAAAAGATCTTCTTATCGCTATTTCCCTGGGGTTCTCGGCGGCTTTGTTGGGGATTAGCGGTTTTGAAAGCTCTGCAAACTTTGTCGAAGAGCAGGATGCAGGAGTTTTTCGAAAAACCCTTCGAAACATGTTAGTGACTGTTGGAATATTTAACCCGTTGACCTCGATTCTTTCTCTATGCATGTTACCGGTTGCCAAAATCATATTGTTCAAAGATCATCTGCTTTCAGAGATGGCGTATCAGATGGGCGGCGTAACCTTTAAAATGATTATCGTTCTTGATGCTGCCGCTGTTCTTTCAGGTGCGGTGTTGACCAGTTTCGTGGGTGTTACCGGTTTGGTTCAACGAATGGCCTTGGATCAATGTCTTCCTCAATTTTTATTGAAAAAAAATCATAGAGGGACCTGCCATCGAATAATTATCACCTTCTTTCTTCTATGTTCCTCCATTCTCATAGCCACCAAAGGCAGCCTGCTGTCTTTGGCCGGCGTGTACACCATATCTTTTCTTGGGGTTATGACCCTGTTTGGTTTCGGAAACATCTTGTTGAAGCTCAGACGCAGGGAACTTAAGCGAACCTACAGGGCACCCTGGAGTGTCATCCTGGTGGCAATCACAGCAACCAGTTTGGGAATGCTGGGCAATATAATCATTGATTTTAACAACCTTCTGTTTTTTCTTCAGTATTTTATTCCCACCGTGCTGCTGGTTCTTATTATGTACCTGAGAATACCCATTTTGAAAGGGGTACTGCAGGTGTTGAACAATCTCATGTCGAACATGCTTGTGTGGCGTACCAGAGTAATCGACAACATTACCGCCATAACAGATCAGCGGGTGATTCTGTTTACGCGGGCAGTGGGCCTTGGAAGACTGCATGCTGCGTTTAACTATATTGTGAAAAATGAATCGAGTCGTTCGGTTATCGTGATCCACCTCTATTCGAACCCCGGGCAAAACGAGGAGAAATCTCTAAGGGAGGTGTTGAAAATCATCGAAGAGATTTATCCGACGCTTAAAATTGAGCTGGTGGTGCGGGAGGGGAAATTTGGTCCGGAAATCATCGAAGAGGTATCAAAAGAATTTGGAGTAGCTCATAACAACATCTTTATCGGGGCTCCGGAGGAGAAACATTCCTTTTCGATACAGGATCTGGGTGGCGTTCGTGTTATTTTTTAACAGGATCATTTATTGGTAATTCAGGTATGGCGACCTTACCATCGAAAATAGCCCATCGAATTGAACTGCCATTGCAAACAACAGATGCAACGTGATGATCGAAAAAGAAATGCTCTATCAGCCACTGCCTGCCATTGTAAGCAACCATAAGATGGTTTTCATCCCTAATTTTTAAGATTCTGCACTTTGAAAGCTCTTCAATACCCTTTCCTTCGGCCTTTAACACAGCTTCTTTGGATGTCCAGTACCGAAAGAACAGGATTTGTGGATTAGAGTCAATAAGCCGCCATTCTGCATTGGTGCCGGTTCTTTCAAACAACCCGCTTGAAAAAGGCCGTATTTTTTCAATATCCAGGCCGATCGGAAAGGGAGCCACAACCCCGCCGACGTACTCGGATTTGTGAGAAATCGACCAGTGATAACCGCAGCACGGGGCAGGCACACCGTTTTCGTTTTTCGCAAACTCACCGATATCTGCTCCCTGTCTTTGAGCGGAAATCCTCCCGGCCTGCCGGGCAAGCTTGCTAAGATAGGCCACTTTTTGCCTTCCGGTAAGTGTTTTTCTTTCTTCAGGCACCGATAAAATAACCGGATAAATGGTGTAATTAGAGTCTTCAACAAGATGGTGATCCATTGCCCGACACTTAACATCTTGCCTGTCAGCTCGATGCTTCATCAGATTCCAGAATGATTCGACAATCAGCCACGGTGGCCCCCTTGCCCTCATCATGCACCAGCAGTGGATTGATGTCCATCTCTTTGATCTCGGGATGATTGATGACAAGATCGGATAGGCTGACCAGATGTTTTTCTAAAATATCGAGATCCGCCCTGGACCGACCTCTAAACCCTTTGAACAACTTGTACCCTTTGATGCTCCGAACCATGCGCCGTGCCTCGTTTCGACCGATGGGAGCAAGCCGAAATACCACATCTTGAAATATTTCAACGAAAATGCCTCCCAGCCCCACCATGAGCAGGGGGCCGAATACAGGATATCGATTCATTCCAAGAATAATTTCCCTGCCCGGCAGCGCCTTCTTCTGAATCAAGATGCCTTTGATATTCGCATCGGATTTAAAGGCCAAGGCGCTTTTGACAATTGTGTCATAGGCCTTTTCCACTTCCGCTCGGCTATCCAGCCCCACCATTACCCCTCCGGCATCGGATTTATGAAGTATATCTGGCGATACGATTTTCATGACAACGGGGTAGCCGATCTCATCGGCGATCTTGCCGGCTTCCTCCGCGTTTTGAGCAAGCTGTGTGGGTAATACGTAAAAGCCGTAACATTTCAACAGTTCGATTCCTTCAAGTTCACCCAGCTGTTTTGTGCCATCGGCAAGCCAGCCTTTAACAATTTCTTTTGCCTTTACGGTATCGTGGTGCAACTTAAATTGAGCAAGATGCTGCCGATTCATCCACTGCGAATACCGGTATATGGCTCCGAAGGCCTTGGCTGCGTTTTCGGGAAATCGGTAAACGGGTATGCCATGTTCCTGAAGATATTTAACTCCGGAGGACACGTCCACAATACCCATGAAGCAACACAGGATCGGCTTATGAGAGCGCCGTGCGATTCTAACGATGGCCTCTGCGGTTGCCAAAACATTGGTCATGGACTGAGGTGTGAGAATCACCAGTGCGCCATCAACACCTTCATCCTTTATGACCGCATCAAGCGCATTTTCATAACGGTCCTGGGCGGCATCACCGATTATATCTACAGGATTACGTAAATTTGCAGTTCTGGGCAGGTGGCTTGCCAGCGCCTCTATGGTATCGGCCTTAAATGTCGCCAGCTGCAGCCCGGAAGATACCGTCATATCGGTTGCAACAATCCCCGGGCCCCCTGCGTTGGTTACGATCGCCACGCGATTCCCATGCGGCACCTTTCTTCGCAGCTTGCCCAGTGCGCTTTCGTTTTTGTATGCAAATGCGCTGGCAAAATCGAACAGTTCATCTATGGAGTCAACCCGAATGATTCCTGACTGCTTGAAGATGGCATCGTATACGGCCTCGGTCCCTGCCAGCGCACCGGTATGGGAGGCAGCGGCCTGGGCGCCGGCAGCGGTTCTTCCGGATTTTATCGCCAGCACCGGTGTAGGCCGATAATCCCCCGAAGTAATCTCCTTGACCGCTTCGATAAACTCAGGTCCCCTCCTGAGTTCTTCCAGATAGATGAGAATGACTTCCGTATCTGGGTCTTGGTGAAGGTATTGCAACAAATCCAGCTCATCCACATCTGCTTTGTTGCCGATGGAAACAAATTTTGAAAAACCAAAGTCTCGATCCGCTGCAAAATCCAGCACAGCCGTGCATAGCGCCCCGCTTTGAGAGATAAAGGAGATGTTGCCGGGGGTCGGCATGCGGGCCGAGAAGCTTGCATTCAGCCTTACAGTCGGCATCGGATTGATTACACCAAGGCAGTTGGGACCCACCACACGGATGTTGGCCTCCCTGCAGAGCGAGACTATTCTATTTTCGATTTCAAGTCCCTCCCCTCCCACTTCTCTGAACCCTGCAGATACGATTACAATACCCTTCACGCCTTTTTTGATGGCTTCCTGTACCGTCTCAAGGGCGAGCTTGGGCGGCAGGATAATCATCGCAAGATCGACATGGTCGGGGATTTCAGTAATGGAAGGATAGGCCCTGACACTCAATACGGATTTTGCATAAGGATTTACAGGGTAGAGTGTCCCCGTATACCCCCCTCTTAAGATGTTCTCGAAGATATCATGCCCCACCTTGCCGGGTGTGGTCGACGCGCCCACAACCGCTACGGATTCCGGTGAAAAAATCGCATCTAAATTTTCCATTGTAAATCCCTTACCTTCTCTTAGATTTTATTTCCAGGGCCATTTTATATAGCCGGGTTCTTGAAATTCCATACTTTTTTGCCATCCCTCTTACGATATCAGAAAGTGGACTCGTTTCTGCTGTCAGCTCCCTTTCAAGCTCTTCCTTTAGTGAATCAATGGATTCTGGGATGTCGTTTGCGGCTGCCACCATGAGTGTAAATTCCCCTTTCACTTCGGGCCGCGTGCTCAACTGCGCTTCGATTTCGGATAAAGGTCCCCTCAAGAACTCTTCATGACGCTTGGTCATCTCTCTTGACAGCACTGCATATCGGTCCCCCATGACCTGGATCATTTCGTTTAACAAGGTTCGAATCCGCTTGGGAGACTCATAAAATATCAGGGTACGCTTATCCGCTGCAAGCTCCTGGAGTTGTTTCAAGCGTTTGGTTTGCTTCTTGGCAAGAAAACCCGTGAAAACAAAAGAGTCTGTGGGCAGACCCGAGACACTGAGGGCAGCGGTGAACGCGGATGCACCGGGAACCGGGATTATCTTGATGTCGTTTGAAATCGCCGCTTCAATAAGCGCATACCCGGGGTCTGATATTGCAGGTGTCCCTGCATTTGACACCAAAGCCAGGGATGCTCCCTGTTTTAGTTTTTGGACTAATTTTTGGCTCCGCTGTGTTTCATTGTGTTCGTGATATGAGGTTAAGCGGTTTTTGATTTTGTAATGGGCAAGCAGCCTCCTTGTCCTGCGGGTGTCTTCAGCTGCGATGAGATCCACTTCCTTAAGAATCCGAAGCGCCCTTAGGGTAATATCCTCTCTGTTACCGATGGGAGTGGCAACAATATATAGGGCCCCGCTTTGGGGATGATGTTTTCGATCAGCCATAGGCAAGTTCGAAGGCATTCTTTATGATTTCTATCTGAGGCTCTTCTTTTTCCTCATGGATTGTGACCACATCGAATCGTGCCTTTGCCTGAGTTTGTTTTGTCGCTTTTAGATAATATAAGGCCACCATGGATATTTTCCTCTGTTTTCTGGAATTAACGGCCCATTTTGCATCTCCATAATAGCGAGATTTTCTGGCTTTCACTTCCACAAACACAATGGTGTTCTTATCTTTGGCGATAATGTCGATCTCCCCGATCCTGTTTCGGTAGTTCTGCTCTAAAATTTTGTATCCTCTTTTCTTTAGAAACCGAACCGCATCGGACTCGCTTTCTTTGGCGAATTGTTGTCGATGCCGTGTCATATGAATCGGTTAAAGATTCTGCTTAACTCCTCTGAAGGTTCGGCGATGGATGAAACAGCACCCATGTCGTTTGATCGCCTCCAGATGTGCCTTTGTGGGATATCCCTTATGGTAGCAAAATCCAAATTGAGGGTAGTCGAGATGGTACCTTTCCATGAGCCTGTCTCTGGTCACTTTGGCGACGATGGAGGCGGCGGCTACCGAAGCACTGAGCGAATCTCCCTTTATTATTGTTTTTTGGGGCAAGCTTGAGGATATCCGGTTAGCCCCGTCAATGAGAAGAAAATCCGGCTGTGGATTCAAGTTTTCGACCGCTATCAGCATGGAAAGAAGAGCTGCCTTCAAGATGTTTGTCCGATCGATTTCCGGACTGTCTACGATCCCGGTTCCAACGGACACTGCATGTTCGTAAATAAGCTCATAAAGAGCCGAGCGGTTTTCGGAGGAGAGTTTCTTCGAATCCTTGATGTTTTCAACCGGAAACCACGGGGGCAAAATAACGGCTGCAGAAACCACGGGGCCGGCCAGGGGGCCCCGACCGGCCTCGTCGATGCCGGCGATCCTTACAAAACCGTTTTCCTTAACCTCTTTTTCGAATTTCCACAGGTCCGGTTTCATGGGCGGCTGCAGGCAGAACTAGGTTAAGCGACGTTCCTTTATTCTTGCAGCTTTCCCCTTCAAATTTCTAAGATAATAAATTTTAGCCCGCCGGACGCGGCCGCGGCTCACCACTTCGATTTTGTCGATAACAGGGGAATGGAGCGGAAAAATGCGTTCAACGCCAATCCCGTATGAAACTTTTCTAACGGTAAACGTGGCGTTGGTGGTTCCCTTCCGTTTGCTGATAACAACCCCCTGAAAAACCTGAATCCTCTCTTTTTCTCCTTCTTTGATTTTCACATGAACATTGACAGTATCGCCCGGTGCGAAATCCGGCAAATCCAGCCGCATCATCTCTCGCTCTAACTGTTTTATCTTTTCCATTATCTCCCCCTTAAAAAATATCCTCTCACCCGATAATCGGGTTGGTCTTATTGATTTGATCCCAGCAGCCTGTCCAGTACGATGGCTGCGGCAGATCTCACAGATAAGTGATTATATCCGCAATACCCCCGTATAGGTTCTAAAGTGTAGTCTGCGGCTGACAGCACGCTTTCCGAAAGCCCCCATGCTGTTCCGAATATAAGAACACAGGGGGTGCCCGTAGCTATCATCTCACGCAGTGTTATAAAGCCAAGCTTTCGCGTGCCGCTTCTGGCGCTTGTCACAACGGTTTTCGGATGGCGTCCGTTGTTTCGGCCAATTTCATCCACCACCTCCTTCAATGAATCGGCAACGGCAACCAACTCCATGGCCTCGCGTCTGTTGGGATTGTACCGTGCCCCTGCTCCCTGAACCCAGTGATGCCGGATTCGGCATACCAGCGCCTTCTGATCTTTTAGCGGGGTGACCACATAAAACCGTTTTACCCCGTAAGTCTTCGAAGCCCTGGAAATGTCGTGCAAATCCAGATTCGTCACTGCAGCGGCAATGATATCACCTTCTTTATTGACTACCGGATAATGTATCAGGGCTACGTACAGATTGGGAGTGAATGATGTTTTCAAGCTCAAAGCGCCATTTCTTCAAAATGTCTATTTCCTGCCGGCTCAGCGCCCTGCGTTCAAGCAGATCCTTTCGTTTCAAAAAAGTTCGAATCAGCGATGATTCCAGTCTCCATTTCTCTATTTCCTGATGGTGTCCGGACAACAGCATCTCTGGCACCGATTGTCCTTCGAATGTTCTTGGCTTTGTATAATGAGCATGTTCGATCAAATAATCGGAAAACGAATCTTTTCCTGCGGAATCCGCTCCCCCCAGGGTGCCGGGGATGAGCCTTGTGACCGCGTCGATGATTACCATAGCTGCCAGCTCTCCCCCCGTCAGTACATAATCACCAATGGAGATTTCAAAATCAACAAAATCGCTGCGAATTCGTTCATCAACTCCCTCATATCGGCCGCACACCAGTATGAGCCCATCAAACGTAAGCAGGCTGCGGGCGATATCTTGAGTAAAGACACGACCCTGGGGCGTTAATAGAATCGTTTTTGAGCCGCACGCCCTGTGCTTTGCCTCCCTTATGGCACTGGCAAGCGGCTCTGGTTTCATTACCATTCCACAGCCCCCCCCATACGGAGTATCGTCTGTAACCCTGTGCGGCCCGGGCGCAAAGTCTCTTATGTTCAGTATTGTTACATTTATTTTCTTAAGTGATATTGCCTTTCGGATGATTCCATGGCCCAGCAATGCCTGGAACATGTCCGGGAAAATCGTAAGCACGGTAAATTCCATGAAATCTATCCCGATAACCTGTTTGATTTTTTTGTTTATCCTGCTTCTCAGAGCCCTTCGGGCAGCTCAACCGTCATGCGTTTATTTTTAAGATCAATGTTGAGCACCACAGATTCTAAGGCCGGTATTAACCTCTCTTTACCCTTATCCTCTACGACATATACATCGTTGCTGCCCGTTGGCATGATGGAGGTGACCCGGCCGATACAGGCCCCTTTAGTCGTGTAAACATAAAGACCGATGATATCGACCCAATAATACTCTCCCTGTTCCGGTTCTGGCAGCGATTTTCGATCGATAAATAAACTTACGCCCCTCAGAGCCTCCGCACTGTCACGGTTGTCTATTTCCGCAAGCGCCAGGAGCACGGCTTTCCCATGAGGCTTAGCCCACCTTATGGTGTAGGTTTTCTCCCAATCCTGTTTGCCTCGGAGATAAATACGGCTGCCGGGCTCGAAAACAGAAAGAGATTGTGCATAAGAATGTATTTTGATGGCTCCCCTTACGCCATGAGCGCCGATGATTTTTCCGATCAGGAGAAAACCTTCCCTCTCCACAAGCCTATTCGATGATCTCCAGTACCGTTCGTTTTTTTACTTTTGCGGATGCAGCGCTCAGAATCGTCCGCATGGCTCTGGCAGTTCTCCCCTGCTTCCCAATTACTTTCCCTAGATCCTCTTTTGCCACCTTGAGCTCCAGCACAGAGGTTTGGTTCCCCTCAACCTCTGCGACCGACACCTGGTCTGGATTGTCAACGAGTGCCTGGGCAATGTACTTGATCAGCTCTTTCATCGCTCCGTCTCCTTTGTTAGCGGTTGAGAGTTAAGGGATAAATAAGCTCTGCGGGATTTTCATAAGTTTTCTCTTTTCAGTAAACTTTTCACCGTACTGGTAGGAATCGCACCCTGTTCCATCCAGTACTTGATTCGCTCTGGTTTAAACGATACTTCAGCCGGTTCAGTCAATGGGTTGTACGTTCCCACCACTTCAAGGAATCTCCCATCTCTGGGGCTTTCGCTGTCAGCCACAACAATTCGATAAAAGGGTCTTTTTTTTGCACCGTGTCTAGCCAATCTAATTTTTACTGCCATACCAAATCTCCTTCAGAAGGGAAGCATGCCCCGGCTGAGTCCTCGCATACCGCCCTTGTTTATTTTTTTAACCATTTTCAACATCTGAGTGTAATTCTTCAGAAGCCTGTTGACATCTTGAATCGTTGTTCCGCTGCCGTTTGCAATTCGCCTCCGCCGACTGCCATTTATAATAGAATGATTTTGCCGTTCATCCGGTGTCATTGAATTGATAATCGCCTCGATCCGGACGAACTCTTTTTCGTCCACCTGAAGATTCTTGAGTTGTTTCATTTTACCCACTCCAGGCAGCATTCCGATGATGTCTGAAAAAGAACCCATCTTTCGGATTTGAACCATCTGGTCGCGGAAATCTTCAAGCGTAAAAATGTTTTTCCGCAATTTTTGCTCAAGCTCCGCAGCCTTCTTCTGGTCAACCGCCTCCTGGGCCTTTTCGATAATGGTCAGGATGTCCCCCATGCCAAGAATTCTTGAGGCCATCCGCTCCGGATGAAAAGGCTCTATATCTTTCAGTTTTTCCCCTACACCGATAAATTTAATCGGTTTTCCGGTGACGAATTTAACAGAGATGGCAGCACCGCCCCTGGCGTCTCCATCCATTTTAGTCAGGAAAACGCCTCCGATATCCAAAGCCTCGTCAAAAGCACTTGCAATATTAACTGCGTCTTGTCCGGTCATGGCATCTGCAACCAGAAGGATATCCGAGGGGTGGATGGCTTTGCGGATACGGCGAAGCTCATCCATCAGGGTGTTGTCGATGTGTAGCCTGCCCGCGGTATCCAGAAACAGGGTATCACAGCCTTCACGTTGTGCTGCTACGCGTGCATCAAGACAGATTTGTACCGGATCCATTCCCAGCTGTGCCGGGAAAACAGGAATATCCAATTGTTCTCCAAGTTTTTTAAGTTGATCAATGGCCGCAGGGCGGTAGACATCTGCGGGAACCAGGTAAGGTTTTCTGCCCTTTTTCCTTACGAACAAAGCCAACTTGCCGGCTGTCGTGGTTTTGCCCGATCCCTGCAAACCCACAAGCATCACTGAAACCGGGCTTGGCCCCGCAAGGCTCAGATCTTGATGCCAGGAACCCATCAGTTCAGTAAGTTTGTCATTGACGATTTTTATTACCTGCTGGCCGGGGGTTAGACTTGATAGAACCTCTTGGCCCAAGGCACGGGCTTTTATATCAGCGATAAACTGTTTGACCACTTTATAATGGACATCGGCCTCAAGAAGCGCTATTCTAACTTCCTTAAGAGCATCGGCAATGTTCTTTTCCGAAAGCTTGCCGTGTCCTTTTAGTTTCTTGAATATGAGATTAAGCCTATCGCTTAGACTGTCAAACATGATACACCTTCCTTAGATACTAAATCCTTGATAATATATATCACAAAATGCTATGTCAACCAAAATAAATTGGTATCGGCAATTCGAGGTGAAGCCCGTTGTTGAAAGACGACTCAGAAGAGGCTGGGCTCTGGTACTGATAAATCATGTCGAATTCAAATAAAATAAATCTGATGGACTTTACCAAAGATGAGCTGGCCCATTGGCTCAAGTCTCAGGGTATTGCTCCTTACAGGGCCGGGCAAATCCTCAGGTGGGTATATCTTCGACAGGAAGATGTCTTTGAAAAAATGACCGATATAGGAAAATCGCTTCGAAGCCTGCTCTCAGGTCATTTCGTCGTACATCGCCTGTTGAAAGTACGAACGGAACTCTCAAAGGATGGAACTCAAAAATACCTGTTTCTATTAAATGACGGCAATTTCATTGAAAGCGTGCTCATCCCCGAAAGAGATCACTTCACCCTTTGTATATCCAGCCAGGTGGGCTGTGCGCAGGGCTGCCGTTTTTGCCTTACCGGTCGGTTCGGTTTTGTGCGAAATCTCACTGCAGGTGAAATAGTCGCTCAGGTGCGGGATGTTCTCCGGGAAACAGATGTTTCCAAACCACTGTCCAATATCGTTTTCATGGGAATGGGAGAACCTTTGGCAAATTATTCGAACCTTACAAGAGCGATTCACATCCTAACAGACAGCGCTGTTGGGCTTAAGTTTTCCAACCGTAAAGTAACGGTATCCACCGCCGGGCTGGTCCCAAAGCTTAGAAAGCTTGGAGCCGACACCCGCGTGAATCTTGCCATATCCCTGAATGCAACGGATAATGATACCCGAAATAAATTGATGCCCATCAATCGGAAATATCCCATTGAAACGCTTTTGGATGCCTGCCGTTCTTACCCGTTGTCCCCCGGCCGCAGGATCTTCTTTGAATATATCCTTATCAAGGGCGTCAACGATACGGAGCAGGACGCGATACGCTTATGCAAGCTGCTGCGATCCCTTAAGGCCAAGGTGAATCTGATCCCGTTCAATGCGTTTGAGGGAAGCAAATTTTCTCGCCCCTCCGATAGGGTCGTAAACCGATTTCGGGATATACTGCTTGAAAACCGCTACACGGCGGTCATTCGTCTAAGCAAAGGACAGGACATCTCTGCCGCATGCGGGCAGTTGAGTGGTAAAGGAGTATAGGAAGCTCCTGTTGCTTGTCTAAATCATCCATTGTCTGATCTGCTCGGGTGAGATACCCGATGATTTGATAATTCTTTTTCCCTCAGGAGATTTGACCAGAACATCAACGGGCGTTTCATTTGATGTTTTACTGTAGCCTACACACAGAGAGGCAATCCACCGTATGGTCGAGGGGGCTGCACCGTGAGGGATCAGAATAATAGGCCCTGGGATTCTTAGCACTTTTATAAGTGTGTCGGCAGCGGGGTTGTAATATTTAACAATATGCTGATTATCCGGCTTGGTTCGCCCGACGATAACTTTTGTATTGTTCTTAAGGCGGAAATGCCGTCCGTATTTAAGCAAATGGAGTTCTGATTCCTGAACGGTTTCCTGATGTTCAAGCAAATCCTTAAGCCTCTTCGAGTATCCCTTGTCGGTCAGCAGGCATCCCCCTGCAGGCGATGGATAGCCGGTGATACCAAATTGCCGGGCAAGCTCAATTTGAGGTTTGCGGGATCTGCCGGCAAAATCATAAAGCTGCTCCCGATCAACCCATCTCTTCTTTTCTGGGATGGTTTCCGGTAGTCTCTTTGCGCTGAGCGGCCGGAGGATGTAGCCTTCGACCCCGGAGTTTTTTTCCACATATCTCAGAGAGGATTTCGTCTGAGACATGGGGCGTTGTCCGAGCACTTCTCCACTGAAAAGAAAATGGAATTTTCCATCTTTCAGCTGTTTGCCTGCCAGGCGGAACATAAGCGCATGACAGTCCATGCAGGGGTTCATCCACTTGCCATAACCTGCAGGGGGATTTTTCAGTATAGGAAGGTAATCTTGCGTGATGTCCTGGACGATAAGCGGGATAGACGTTGTCTCGGAGGCTTTTTTGGCCTTTAAAGAGGAAAAAAAGGGGGTCTCAAACGTGATCCATACTACTTCCACGCCTTGTTTTCGAAGGATAAGGCCGGCGAGCATGCTGTCAAGCCCGCCTGAACAAAGTCCAAGAGCTCTTACTTTTATTTGCTTGGAATTCATGTTAAGAGGTTTTTCCATATCAAAACATAAGCTCGAAACGGGCCCCTGTCAGGTATCCATAGCGCTAACCCAAGGTGTCTATCATGTCAAGCTTAAGATCACGAGCCGATAAGATTCGACAAATTCTTAGAAAAACCTATCCTCAGGTAAGAACCCAGCTGCATCATAAAAATCCGTTTGAAATCCTGGTGGCCACCATTCTCTCGGCCCAATGCACCGACAAACAGGTTAATGCCGTAACCAGGGGGCTGTTTAAAGAGTTGAAGACACCCCAGGACTTTGCTCGAGTTTCTTTGAAAAGGCTTGAAAGCATGATTCGACCAACTGGTTATTATCATAATAAAGCTAAAAACATAAAGCATTGTGCAGAGGCACTCTTAGAGAAACATGATGGAAAGGTACCCTGCCGGATAGAGGAACTTGTCCGCCTGCCGGGGGTTGGAAGGAAAACAGCCAATGTGGTTCTCGGTGCCGCTTTCGGTGTCCCCGGCATAGTGGTGGATACGCACGTGGCAAGAATCGCCCGGCGGCTTGAATTTACTGCCCAAAAAGATCCGGTCAAAATTGAGCATGACTTGATGGAAATCATTCCGAAAAGATCCTGGAACGATTTCAGCTTGCATCTTATCTATTTTGGCAGGGAATATTGCAGGGCAAGAGATCCTAAATGTCCGACCTGCCCCATCAACGGCCATTGCAGATGGCCTGGAAAAATAGTTCATTCCGGTTAAAACTTCTGCCAAATGCAGTAATTACCGGCGAACAATAAAACTCCTCTAATTTCGCCGAGAATTGATGTGCAAAATGAAAGAATGTTGAATTCAATGATAAATATGGTATGGTAAATAAACATACGGCAGGGGAGCGGGATTTTGCGCTTCAATGGTTCACAAGCGCTTTGATTTGATTAACATATAGAAAGGACGAAGATTATGACTGAACTTAGTGTTGAAGAAATCAAGACTCTTTCCTATAAGAGACCAATCATTGAAAGAGGCTATGCCAACCAGACCCTTTTTGTGGACCTGGCCAATTCCGAGATCAATATCAAACCGGTAACGGAAAAAATGAAAGAGGTTTTTATAGGTGGCAAGGGTTTTGATCTCTGGCTTTTGTGGCATGCGGTTAAAGATAGCACCAAATGGAACGATCCTGAAAATGCCATCTGTATTGCATCCGGTCCCATGGCAGGCACACCCATCTATCCTGGATCTGGAAAGAGCATTGTGACCACCATCTCTCCTTTGACAGACTGTGCAATGGATTCCAACGTGGGTGGCTATTTTGGCCCGTATCTGAAATTTTCTGGATTCGATGCGCTTGAAATCGTTGGGAAGGCTGGCGCAGGGAACGTCATTTTCGTAGATGGGATCGATCAAAAGATCCAAATCCTAAACATAACCGGGTTGCCGGAAGATTCCTATCAAACCTCTCAGATATTAACCGAGCACTTCGGCGACGGGAAACTTCGGACCATCTCTGTGATTTCAACCGGACCCGCCGCAAAACACACTCTTTTGGGGTGTCTTAACTTTACCTGGTACGATGGAAGACGAAAAAAAGTTCGTTATAAGCAAGCCGGTCGGGGTGGGATCGGCAGCGTCTTTGCCGATAAAGGAATCAAGGCGGTGGTCGCTCGCTGGGATACGGTAACCGCAAGCACCAACAATCCGGCTGATCTTGATGCCCTGAAAGAGGTGGCGAAACAGCATTCTAAGGAAATTGCCGAACTGGATCCAAAACAGAATGAAATGGCTCGAATCGGAACGACCCATCTGGTGACCATCATGAACGATTTCGACCTGCTGCCCACTCACAACTTCCGCTACGGTAGACACCCGCAGGTGCCCAACATCGGTGCCAAGGTGTACCGTCGGCTGTTCGATAAAGGTTTTGACGGATGCTGGATGGGATGCACGGTGGCCTGCTCCCATGGTATCAAAGACTTTATACCGTTGACCGGACCATACAAGGGAGTAAAAGTGTTTGTCGATGGTCCGGAATACGAAACCATTGCAGGCTGCGGTTCCAACCTGGGAATATTCGATCCCCACACTGTCGCCGAAATGAACTTTTACTGCGACACCTATGGTCTGGACACCATTTCCATTGGCACCTCCATCGCCTTTGCCATGGAGTGTTTTGAGGCAGGCCTTATCAATACCGACCACACGCAGGGCCTGGATCTGTCTTTTGGAAACCGCCTGTCCGCTCTTGAATTACTCCATCAAATGGCGGAAGGACGGGGGTTTGGCAAAGTCGTCGGCAAGGGAGTTCGCAAGATGAAAGATGTTTTTGCACGCGACTACGGTGCGGACGTGACGCTGATGCAGGACATCGGGATGGAGGCGAAGGGACTTGAATTTTCGGAATATATGACAAAGGAATCGCTGGCCCAGCAGGGAGGGTATGGATTGGCACTTAAAGGGCCTCAGCATGACGAGGCCTGGCTGATATTCATGGATATGGTGCATAATTTTATCCCCACCTTTGAGCAGAAAGCCGAGGCTCTTCATTGGTTTCCCATGTTCCGTACGTGGTTCGGGCTCTGTGGACTGTGCAAGCTGCCCTGGAACGATATTATTCCCGAGGACAACAAGGATACCCCGGAACCCGCAAAGGTGATGAAACATGTTCGGTGGTATGCAGAGTATTTTAGTTCCGTGACCGGGCGCAGGGTGGAACCGCAGGATCTGATCACCATGAGCGAAGCGGTATACAACTTTCAACGGATCTTTAACCTTAGAATGGGATTCGGTCGAAGGGAGCAGGATACCATTCCCTATCGTGCCATGGGCCCGGTTACAGAAGATGAATACCTGTCGCGGCAAGATCGTTATGACAAGCAACTTGTAGAAAAATTCAACGTGAATATCGACAACATGAACACATCTGAAAAAATGGCGGTTCTGCGAAAATTTCGAGAAGAGGAATACGAGAAACTCATGGATGCAGTGTACCAGCGAAGAGGATGGACAAAAGACGGTATTCCCAGCCTGGAGACCGTCAGGCGGCTGGGCATTGACTTGCCTGAAGTGCTGGAAGTGTTGAAATCAAACGGGGTGGGTTGATGATCATTGTCAACGGTAAAGAGATGCCCTGGCATGAAGGAATGACAATCTCAGAGGTGCTTAAGGAACTGGATGACCCCTATCCATATGTAGCGGTTCGTATCGACGGCCGGTTTGTCACCAGGCCGGATTTCAATCATTATGAGCTGGCGGATGGAGCCAACATATTCCTGATACCTCTCATCTCCGGTGGATAGTGGTTGGTGTTAAGGATTGCCTGCTGTTTCTTTACGAACCCTTGTGCATGAGTTTGCATCCCGCAATAAAGCGGCACTTATGATCTATGGAGTCATTGATTTTAGAAAATAGCCCGATCCATCGGATAGTTTTAGCAGATAATTGCGTAAGTTGGGAATATCATGAATCAAAAAACATTGGGTTTATTTTTCAACCGGTTTATCGTTATCCTGATCATGCTCCTTTTTACCGCAGCCCCGGTATTTTCTGCAGGTGTGCGGTGGCATCGCTACGATACGGGACTTGCCCTCGGTAAAAAGGAACGAAAGAAAGTGTTTATGTATTTCTGGGCGGAATGGTGTAAGTTTTGTGAGCAGATGGAAAAAGAGACTTTGAGCAAACCTGAAATAGCATCTTATTTGAATGAAAACTTCGTTGCCGTCAAGGTAAATTCAGATATGGAACAGAGAATCGCAATGAAGTATTTCGTACGAGGCCTGCCAACCACCTGGTTTCTGGGTGAGAGAGGTGAAAAAATAAGCAATTTACCAGGATACGTCTCACCGGCCATGTTCCTGCCTATCCTCAAATATATTCATACGGACAGTTACAAGAAGATGTCTTTTAAGGAATTCATAAACAAAAAATGATCGAGGGTGAAAGCAAGGCGGAAATGAGGGCCTTTACTTGGATTTGTTTTTAAGGCTTGCATATCGCTTGATGAGCCGAATGGTCGTTGAGATGATAACAATGCCGCTTAATACCATAATTAGCGCAGGCACCCATATAAATGAGCGATATTCGGGCGTATCTTGAGCAACCGAAATTCCGATAAAACCGAACAAAAAAACGACAAACATGAATACGATCAGAATAAGACAGGCTATTTCCGAATCGTACCAGGGTACGATCACTTTTCGATAGACAGGATTCTGATCCAGCCGCATCTGTTGCCTCAAGTGAAAAACTGTACGACTACGCCACTTAACAGCGAGGCCCGGAAGATCCATGAAGCAGTCAATTTTGAAAAACACCCCGCCTCTGAGTCAGTTTACGTCCATGGATAAAAAAATCAAGCCATATGTATATGGAATTGAAATGAAATACTCAAGAATCATACCCTGTAGTGTGCTGTGTTTTGTGATTTTCTGGGGCTGTGCCGTGCCGTTAAAGAGGCTTGAAATTAAAGGAATTTCAACCAAGATTGAAAAGGATACGATCATATCGGGAAAAACGGGAAAGACCATTTCGTTTCACGATATGGTATCTGATCTTTTAGATGTTCAGATCGTATACATCGGAGAGCAGCACAATAATTCAGAACATCATAAAATCCAGTTAAAAATAATAGAAGAGCTTTATGAAAAGGATTCTAAGCTATCGGTGGGCATGGAAATGTTTGATCATAGCTATCAGCCCATCCTCGATCGTTGGTACGCCGGTGAGCTGGATGAAAAAAGCTTTCTCAAAAAGGTGCACTGGTATTCCAACTGGAAATATGATTTTAAATTGTATCGGCAGATTCTTCTGTTCATAAAAGAAAACCATATCCGCTTGATCGGGCTGAACATTCCCTTTCATCTGCCACCTAAAATCGCAACCGGTGGAATCGAAACCCTGTCTCACATCGAAAAACAATTCCTTCCAAAGGAGATCGATACATCCAATGCCGAGCACAGAGCCTACGTAAGAGATGTTTTTAACCGCCACCATGTCAAAGGACGAGAGGATTTCGAAAACTTTTACATGGCCCAGTGCGTATGGGATGAGGCAATGGCAGAATCAATCGTGCATCATATAGATTCATCGAAAATTGTGGTTCTAGCTGGAAATGGCCATATTTATCGCAAGTTCGGAATACCGCAGCGGGTGTATCGCCGTATCCCCATTTCGTATCGAACCATATATCTGGCTCCTGTGGGAACCCGGGTTGAGCTTTCAGACGGGGACTATATCTGGGCCACAGCTGCCCGCTATAAGAAACATGCATTGAGGTGATAGCATATTGAGAGAAGAACCCTTTTCATGGATTATCCCATCAAGGGTGTTCTCAATAGGCGCTTAGGGGCATCATATCGACAATTTGTTGTCGTTATCGAATAACATGCTGTGTTCGTAGAGAAAAATAGTGAACTAAAGTTCAGTTGTCTGTTATTGATAAATCATACGTACAAGCCATTTTGCTATGTGATTTATGAAACTACGGGGTAAAGTTAAGGAATTTGATCTATTTTTAAAATGGAAGAGCGAAGCGATACCGTAACTTTAGGCACTTTAGATCACTTCAGCTCACTTACAACTGGTTTTTTATTTCAACTGCCTCGAAGAGGCCACTTTTTCAGAGTAAAGTCTCGGGAAAAGCGTAGTAACTTGGGCTCTAAGGAGGTCTGTACAAACGGGTGGCGATAAACGGATGATCCCCTGTGAATAAATATTTTACCTAAAATTCTCGGCTACTTGATGATATTATCGATTAAATTAAGCAGGTTTTTCCAGTTTAATTTTGGAAAAATTTAGAAAAAATTTTTTTCCACAAACTGTCTGTTTTTCTTGATAATCTGAGGATAGCATACCCTATATATTGATTTTTTTGATTGACATACACCAACATATTGCGGTAATCAAACTTTCGTTTCTTAAAACCATCGATTGCATCTGAACATCGAAAGACCATATTTCTCAGCGAGGACAGAAAAGGGGATGAAAGCGTTTGAGCAGATAAAGAAACGAGACGGAAGAATTGTAGAATTCGATTCATCTAAGATCACCGCCGCCATTGCCAAGGCTGGAAAAGCCACAGGAGAGTTCGGGGAACGGGAAGCCCGCAAGCTTACCATGCGGGTGCTGACCATGGCCCATGAGCTTCGCCTTGGTTCTGTTCCTGAGGTAGAGGAGATTCAGGACATTGTTGAGCGCGTGCTGTTGGATTCACCTTATTACAAGACGGCGAAGGCATACATTTTATATCGCGAGCAGCACGCACAGATACGAAATATTGCAACCAAGGCCAATGTGGATCTTGTGGAGCACTATATCCAGAAGCTTGATTGGAAAATCAAAGAAAACAGCAACATGTGCTATTCCCTGCAGGGACTAAACAATTATATCTCCTCGGATATCACCTCGGAATATTGGCTTAATCGAATTTATCCGCCAGAAATCAGAAAAGCCCACAAGGACGGTGATATACATCTTCATGACCTAAGCCTGCTGTCGGTTTACTGCGTGGGGTGGGATCTTAAGGATCTGCTCTTACAGGGTTTCAAAGGCGTTGAGGGAAAGGTGGAAAGTGCTCCGCCAAGACATCTTCGCTCAGCACTGGGTCAGATTGTAAATTTCTTTTATACCTTACAGGGCGAGGCCGCCGGAGCCCAGGCCATATCAAATTTTGACACATTGCTGGCTCCTTTCGTTCGTTATGACAATTTAGATTACCAGGATGTTAAACAGGCACTGCAGGAATTTGTATTCAATATAAATATTCCGACCCGGGTCGGCTTCCAGACGCCGTTTACGAACATCACCATGGACCTGTATGTTCCTTCCACTCTGAAAGACCATCCCATTGTGGTGGGCGGTCGGGAGCAAAACGAGACTTATGGCGAGTTTCAGAACGAAATGGATATGATAAATAAGGCATTTGCCGAGGTTATGATGGAAGGCGATGCCAAGGGAAGGGTGTTTACCTTCCCTATACCCACGTACAATATTACGGAAAACTTTGACTGGGAAAACCCGAATCTCGAAATGATTTGGAAAATGACCGGTAAATACGGTATCCCCTATTTTTCGAACTTCATAAATTCGGATATGTCCCCTGAAGATGCCAGGTCCATGTGCTGCAGGCTGCGCCTGGACAACAGGGAACTGCTGAAACGGGGTGGAGGGCTGTTCGGAGCAAACCCTCTGACAGGTTCCATTGGAGTGGTTACCATCAACCTGCCGCGAATCGGATATGTTTCGAAGTCAGAATCTGAGTTTTTTTCCAATCTGCAGCACAAAGTGTTGTTGGGCATAGAAAGCCTTTCCATAAAGCGCAAGGTGCTGGAAAGATTTACGGAAAAGAACCTCTATCCATATTCCAGGTTTTACTTAAGAGACATCAAGCAGGCCACCGGGTGTTATTGGAAAAACCATTTCTCCACCATCGGTATCATAGGAATGAATGAGGCCTGTTTGAATTTCATTCATAAAAACATTGCCAGCGAAGAAGGACAGCGGTTTGCGCTTAAGGTAATGGACTTTATCCGCAACATGATTTCAGAAATTCAAGAGCAGACCGGCGAGTTCTTCAACCTGGAAGCCACCCCCGCCGAGGGCACGTCATATCGTCTCGCCATGGTGGATAAGAATAAATTTCCCAACATCATATGCGCAAATGAAGCCGAATACGGAAAGGGGGCCGCGCCTTATTACACGAATTCCACCCACCTGCCCGTAAATTACACGGACGATATTTTCGAAACCCTGAAGCTCCAGGAGGCGCTCCAGACAAAATATACGGGTGGTACGGTTCTGCATATTTTTTTAGGCGAGATGGTGTCTGATATTGAGGCCATCAAATGCCTGATCAGAAAGATTGCCACAAGCTACAAACTTCCGTATTTTACGCTTACCCCCACCTTCAGCATCTGCCCGTCTCATGGCTATTTAAACGGCGAGCAGCGTACGTGTTCCGAATGCCACCAGGAGACGGAAATTTACTCGAGAGTGGTGGGATACCTCCGACCGGTGAAACAATGGAACGACGGAAAACAGGCCGAATTTCGCATGCGGAAACCCTTTAAAGTGGCTTAAAGAGATGCTGCTTGGCGGATTGCATAAAACCTCGCTCATTGATTATCCCGGAAATATCAGCTGCATTCTTTTTCTATCTGGATGCAATTTTCATTGCCCATACTGCCACAATCCAGAGCTGGCAAAGGGAGCTGCCATCGGCCCCGATTACCTGACTCAAGCCTGGTTCCTTGATTTTCTCAAAGAGCGAAAAACCTTTCTGGATGCCGTTGTCATCTCCGGGGGTGAACCCACACTTCAAAAAAATCTTATCGGCCTTTGCAAAGAGATCAAGCAAATTGGATACAAGATCAAAATCGATACCAACGGCAGCTTTCCCCACATCATCAAACAGCTCATCGATGCATCGTTGGTCGATTACATCGCCATGGATATCAAAACCGATCCCTGGGCGTATCCTAACGTAATTGCGGAAGATCTCGAGCCGGGCATTATCTTATCGGCTGTTCGGCTCCTCATGTCATCCGGAATTGCCCATGAGTTCAGAACCACGTGTGTGAAGCCTTTTGTGGATAAGATAATAATAGGAAAAATAGCCCGCCATATTCAGGGTGCCGAAAGGTACTGCCTGCAACACGCGCAAGACAGAGAGGTGCTAAATCCAGGGTTTTTTGAGGGAAACGATTACAGGTGCACGGATGCAGAGCTGATAGAATTCAAGACAATTGCAGAGCGCTGGGTTAAAACCTGCATCATTCGATGACACAAACCATCCATGGTGCTCTGGGAAGAACGCTGCCTTATTCACCGATGGTCTTTCTTACGATACCCAACAGCTTGTCCGGATCAAAAGGTTTGCTTACATACGCCACGGCTTTTCGAACCGCATGCTGTCCGGCCATCCCGCTGACCACGATGATTGGGGTGTCTTTAAATTCGCTTTTTGAAAGTTTTCGATAGAATCTCGGGCCCCATTCATCCGGCAACTGAAGATCAAGAGTGATCAGGTCCGGTTTTTGCTTCTTTACGAGATCGAATCCTTCAGCTCCGTCTCTGGCGGTGATGGCTTCATATCCGTTGTCTTCAAAAAGAGTTGCCAGATATTTGGTGATCACGGGATCATCGTCGATGATCAGAATTTTTTTTGCCATAACAATCTCCCTGGTATTTTCGATAAAGGAAAAATTTAAACTGGTAATCCATCATCGCCTTGGATGACATTCGGCACACATCACGGGACCGGCCTTTTTCTCTAAATGACAGCCCTTGCAGCGATTGTGGTATAATTGGACAAGCGTGATGGGATAGCTCTGTTCGTTGGAAGCATGACATTCGGAGCACTCGGAATCTTCTGATGATTCATCTTCAACAAGCTGTCCATTTTCATCATAGAGATGATGGCATACATTGCAGTCTTCAATTTCAGCCTGCTCATTGTGCTCATCGTGAGCGAACGGAACCGGCGGTCTCATCCGCTGGCCAAAGGCACTGTCCTGTACATGTGTAACATCCTCCTGTGAACGGGATGTCACTGCCAAAAATATCATAGCAAACACCACGACAACAGCCAGTGTCATTACACGACGCTTTTCCATTATCATTTCTCCCGCTGCCAGCATCCGGTCAAATTCGAACTGCTTCAATTCAGGTTATTGTTCTGGTTTCTCCATTGTCTCGTAAACAATATCTCCTAAAAACTTCAATTCCATGCCCAACCCATAATAGTGAATAATGTCTTCAAGTCCCCCGTGACAGTTATGGCAGGGCGCAACCACCGTCTTTGCCCCCCTTGCTTTTACGGCAAACAATTGCTCAGCCTTGATGCGGTTTCCATGGATTCGTTTCATCTTATACGGTGGACCGCAATTGATTACACCCCCGCCGGCGGCACAGCAGTAATTGTGCTCGCGGTTCGGGTGCATTTCGATAAAGGTTTCACAGGTGGCTCGAATGACCTCGCGAGCCTTCTCATGGAGACCGGCACCCCGAATAGTATTACAGGGATCATGGAAGGTCACCGGCGATTCATATTTTTTTGAAATCTTTATTTTACCCTGCGTTATCAATTCATGGTAAAAATCGATGGCATGAATGACTGGGATGGGGTGCATTTTCCATCCCAGCGCCCGGTTGCCCACATCGTATACGGAACGATACGCATGCCCGCATTCTCCCATTACTATGCGCTTCACCTTGAGACGCATCGCAGATTCGAAATGTTCTTTCTTAAGCCGGGCCATCATTTCATTGTCTCCTGTGAACATGCACATGTCGCTGTTATCCCAGCCCGGCGATGCCGGCATTGTCCAGTCGATACCGGCTACATTCATCATGACCGCCGCCTGGTATATCAGCCCGGCCCTAAACTTCGGCTCAGGGCCGATAACAGAGTAATAAACCTCAGCCCCTTCTTTATCGAGAGGAATCCTTAAGTTCGGAACCTCATCGGCGGCTTCTTCCTCCTGCCACTGAAGGGTATCGATCCATTCGTCGTCTTTAACCCACATCTGATTTAAGGTGGCCGCATGGCTGTGAGCTGTGTCCTGTATGTATTGGGGGGTGATTCCAAGTTTATGAATTATTCGTCTAACCATCAATATCAGGTATGCCACATCGATTCCAAATGGACAGTACATTGCGCATCGCCGGCACAGATTGCACTCCGAATGGGCGATCTCCACAGCACGCTTCATAAATTGGGGTGAAACCTTACCCTTTCTTTTCAACAGCTCCCATACGGTCTGTTTGACCTTTCCGGCAGGCGAGTATTTTGGATCATTATCGTGGGAAAGATAATAGTGACAAGCCTCGCTGCAAAGAGCGCAGTGCACGCAGATATCCACATATGTTTTAAACCGCGCACCGGCTTCCCCCTTCAACACGGCGTTTACCACCTGCTCTATTTTTTCTTCTGTCAGGCTCTCCACTCCTTTATCTACACCACTGTCTATAATTTTCTCTTCCAGCATGGTTGCAGGTTCAACCATTGGTTTTCCTCCTCAAAAGTATTTTCTACCAGTCTATTGCATGTCGAACAGCCCCGAACTCAGAGCCGATATATCCTCGAGTAAACGGGAAAAAAAGCATATGGACAAGCCGTGTAAAGGGGATGGCTGCCAGCATGATCTCCCCGGATAGTATGTGGACGATCCCCATCACCCGAAAACCTATCCACTGGTGATAGGTCCAAAACCCTGTAATAAAAGGAGCAGCCACGATGGCAAGCAAAATAAAATCAGACGGGGCGGTCAGAAACTTCACATCCGGCAACAGGATTCTTCGTACCAAAAAGAAGATACAACCACCGATGACCACCAGCGTCATAAAATCAGCAACGCTGTCTGACAAAAACCACCAGCTTACATCCCATGCCTGTTTAAAGAGAATCACATGGGCAAATAAAAATAACGGAACAAGAATAAGGCAGATGTGAAATGCGAAGGTGACGACGGTAAGAACCGGTTTTTTTCTCCAGTTCACACTGGCAAAGGGAAGAATCCAATGAAGGATGGAGCGAAATGCAAAATAGTTGCTCCAGTACGCGTAAACTACGGGGTCCTTTTTCTTTGCAAGCACCGCCATGGAAATAAACCGATAAAGACATCCTCCTATAAAAACGATAAAGGAGACCCAAACCAGCGGACCCGTGACAAAGCTATAGATATCATGCATTGCAATTCTCCTCAAAATTCCGTAACCGGTACCACATGTCGATAATACTTTTCTTTGTTGGACTCGATCTCGATTCCCCGAATCAAAATCCTCTCGCCGTCGGGGCTGAAAATGGGGTTCCAGACCGCACTGTAACGGGCTTGATAAGGTTTGCCGTCCAGGACGATTTGATACTGACCGTTTTTCTCCACCTTAGCGGCGATATGCCTGCTGTCAGAACTGAAAACAGGCTGCCAGGCCATATCGTAACGGTCGTTCCACGCTGTGCCGTCCACAACCACGGCATATTTCTCATCGTCTTTACCGATACAGGCAACCCTGTTACCATCGGGACTAAACACCATGTCTGTAACAAAATCGCCGAAGGTAAGGGCCCAGGCCCGTCCCTCCACCGCCACGGTCCATCTGCCGAATTTCGGAGCAACGATAGCCGCCAATTTTTCTCCATCTGCGCTGTATCGATGGTGCCATAGCTGAACAAATTTCCGATCCCAGACGGGTTTTCCATCACTTGCAAGCATCCAGCCCCCGGGGGTTTTCACCGGGGCAGTAACCGATCCATCCTTCGGGTTGAATCGGGGCTGCCAGACCGATGGGTAGGTTTTATCCCAGCAAACCCCATCCACTGCAATAGTGTAATCATAAAGGGATATCCTAACTTCAGCGGCCACGTGTTTACCATCGCTGCTGAAATCCATATGCCATGCATTGACGAAATTGCGATCCCAGGTATTACCATCCACCGCCACCGAATAGCAGCCTTGTTTATATGTGAAAATATCGGCTTCAGAGAAACCTACCGTCTGCACCACCGCTGCAACACGCTTTCCGTCATTGCTCAGCGTCATGTTCGTGAGGTATTCAAATCCATCTTTCCAGGCAACATCATTGGCGGCAGCAAAATATTGACCACCCTTCTGTGCCGCAACAACAACGACTTTTCCATCCGGTGCGAACTGTGTATTCCAAACATAGTCAAACCGGCTCTCCCAGGTATTGCCGTCGACAGCCACGGTCCATTCGCCGGTTTCCGACACCAGTGCGGTGAGCCGATTGTCCGGAGTGAATCTTAAATTCCATATTTTATCAAAGGTCGACTCCCAGCAGGTACCGTTTTCACAGATGGTGTACTCAGCGTCCTCTGTTTTTACGATGGAGGCAATTCTCTCCCCGTCTGGACTGACATACGGCTCCTCCATATATTCATAGGTGTCTTTCCACTCGTAAATATCGGCAATCAGACGTCTGCCTACATCCCAGTTCCAATCATTTAGATCATGCATGTTGTTTTCTCCCCCCAAGCCTTACCCCAACCTTCTTAAGCAATACAGCATTAAAATACAATCCTAACCCATAAAGCGCTATGATTACACGTGGGATCTCCGTTCATACTTAATCCCATGGGGTTGACGTTCAATAACTCAAAAACAATAATGGGTCAATACCACGTAGTGATAGCAACCGGTGTGACCATGTCCTTTTACAAAGCATAATCCCTTGTCTAAGAGAATATTCCATGGTAAGGAGGAGCAAAAAATTCCTATGCTCCATCCCAACCGATGGTCTTGGAATCAATGTATTTAGCTTTGAAAGGAGGACGAATAAATGGCACCACTTAAGCGATACACCACATTGGCGGTGACGATACTGGCAGCCATTATCGTGCAGTTGATTCTAATATCCGCAGATCGACGTGACACACCAACAAAGGCGGTAATAGAGTTTTCAAAGGCGTTTTTCATGTTCAAGCCGTCCATGGCCGAACGACTTTGTGAGGATCTTCATACGATCGGAGGCATGAATGCGGTTGAGTACTTTCTGTCTGTGATTGCCGGGGAGGCTAGAGAAAGAGGATTTGGCTTAGGCTATATGAAAACACGGCTTTACGATGTAAAAACAAAGACGCTTAAGAAAGATGATAAATCGGCGGAAGTTCAACTGGTTGGTAAACGGCGTTTCGCCATGAATCCTCTTTACGCACTGGTTGCTCAAATCTTTGGTTTCAGTAAACCCCAGAAGGTGGAGACGATCATCACGGTGCGAAATGAAAACGGAAGATGGAAGGTCTGTGACAATCCTCTGGAACTGTTTTATAAGGAGAGCGATACATGAAAGAGGTTGTTATCGTTTCAGCATGTCGAACCGCCATCGGTGCGTTTGGCGGGTCTTTGAAAGACAGCCACGCGGCGACTATAGCCAGTGTTACAATGAAAGCAGCCGTCCAAAGAGCCGGCATCGATTCGTCGATTATCGACGATGTTCGATACGGATGCTGTATGGAGCCTGCCGATAGTTTGAATGTCGCAAGGGTAGCCGCCTTGCTGGCCGGCATCCCGGAAGCAGTTACCGCTGTGACCATAAACCGGGTATGCACCTCCGGCATGGAGGCCGTTGTGTCCGGTGCGGCCATGATTCAGACGGGCATGGCCGATGTCATTCTTGCAGGCGGAGTGGAACATATGTCAGCAGTTCCGTATACCGTGCCCGGTGCTCGATGGGGATACCGTATACAGGACCAGGTACTGGTGGATGCCATGATCCGTGCCCTGCACTGTGGATCTCACATCATACCCCATCCGGAAAAGGGGCCTGTCAACTCAAATAAACCGCCATTGAGCTACTTCAAAGGAAAACCTTACATCATGGGCCACACAGCAGAGTTCGTTGCCCAGCATCTTGATATCAGCAGAGAGGAGATGGATGTCGTAGCGCTTAGGAGTCATCATAATGCAGAAAGGGCCACAAACGACGGCTCCTTCAAAGAAGAGATCGTTCCCATGGAAATCCCTCAAAAAAAGGGAGACGCCTTTATTTTCGACAAAGATGAGCATTTCCGTCCAGGTTTAAGCTTAGAGAAGCTTCAGAAGCTCCCCCCCGCCTTTGTGCCGGACATAGGTAAAGTCACCGCCGGCAACTCAAGCGGGATCAACGATGGATCGGCCGCACTGATAATCATGTCGGCAGAGAAGGCAAAGGAGCTTGGCGCTGTACCCCTGGCCCGCATCCGGGCCGTCGGCCGGGGCGGGTGTCATCCGTCCATCATGGGGCTGAGCCCGGTTTTCGCGGTTAAAAACCTGCTTCAGACAAGCGGGCTTACTATTGATGATTTCGAGCTTGTGGAACTCAATGAGGCCTTTGCGGCCCAGTATATAGGATGCGAAAGAGAGCTCGGGTTAAACAGAGAAATTACCAATGTGAACGGTTCCGGAATCGGTCTAGGCCACCCGGTCGGAGCCACAGGCGCCAGAATCCTGGTTACTTTGATTTATGCCATGAAAAACAGAAACAAGGCCCTGGGGCTAGCTACTTTATGCGGTGGAGGCGGTGTTGCCATGGCCTGTGCGCTGGAAATGATATAGAAAAAGCTTTCTTTTCAAGAAATGATTCGTCACCACTGCCCGGGCTGCCTTTTTTCATCCAAGTGTTCGGTAGTACAAAGCGCTTGCGACGGCATAAACCAGCACACCGATAGTCAGTGCTATACAGCCCAGGGCCAGCATTTTCTGCCATAGTGTCTCCCGTCGTCTCTCTTCATAGCCGAGCAAGAAACCAAGCACGGCTCCCGCCAGGATTCCACCGCCATGCCCCCAGTTGTTGATGCCAGGTACCAGAAAACCGAATACAAAAATGGCAGCCGCCCAGCCCCCGATCTGCTTGAGGAGAGCTTGTCCGAATACACCTCCCCGGCTTTTTCCGTAATAAAGACAGGCTCCAATAAGCCCGCATACAGAGGCCGAAGCTCCTATTGTAAAAGTTACACCAGCCATATAAGAAACCAAAAACCCTGCGATACCACTAAGTGTATAAAGAAGGATCAGCCTGTACACCCCGTAGAGTTGAACCATAAGATGGCCCAATTGCCTTAGAGCAACCATGTTAAAGAAGATATGTAACAGGTTTCCATGGAGATAATTCGCTGAAATCAGCGTCCACCATCGATCGAGTTGATCGATGGGTACGGTTCCGGTCGCTCCCAGAAGCAGAAGGCTCTGGCTGTCTGGAGCGAACAGAGAAAGTGGGTTCAGACCAAAACCGGCTCTGCTCGGATTGAACAAAATGCTGACGAAATACATGGCAGCATTGGCGATGATGATCAGCCGAACAGGCTCATCCAGGCCGCGGAAGTAAAGAAGATTCTTCCACCGTGCGCCGGGCTTTCTGGTACCGCAATAAGGACATATGGGTTCATCGATCCCGATGAGTTTTCTGCAGTTTGGACAAAGAATCGATTTGCGAGAGGAATGCGACATCGGTTGCCTATGGCTCACCCCGTAGTTGCATAAAACAATAAAGCAAATCTACCATTTTGCCATGAACTATCGTCATCATGTCGCTGTTATTTTTATCATCGTGGAATTCACAGAGATGAGAAAATCAAAAAATCACATGGCAAAATGCCCCTGACATGCAATTGAACCCGGTCTACAGGTTTCAGACACTACCTGTTATTCAACAACGGGGCTCATTTAAAAGTTTTCTTACAACATAAGGAAGAATCCCCCCGTTTTTGAAGTACTCAATCTCCATTTCCGTATCCACCCGAGCGATTGCTTCAAAAATGATTTCCCTTCTGTCTGCCTTAACAGCCTTGATTTTCATGGTTTGACGAGGCAATAGATCTTCAATACCGCTGATAGTAAAAGTTTCGGAACCATCGATTCCAAGACTCTCCCAGCTGTCGCCTTCTTTCAACATCAGCGGCAAAACCCCCATACCTACCAGGTTGCTTCGGTGAATTCGTTCGAAAGATTGAGCCATCACGGCTCTTACACCAAGCAATGCCGTTCCTTTTGCCGCCCAATCACGCGATGATCCGGATCCATACTCCCTGCCCGCAAGTACCACCAGAGGAACACCTTCATTCCGATATTTCATGGCCGCATCGTAGATATACATTTCGGTGCCTTCAGGAAATTTCTTCGTATAACTTCCCTCGGTCGGCGCCACAAGCCTGTTTTTGATCCGTATGTTGCCGAATGTACCTCTCATCATCACCTCATGATTTCCCCTGCGGGAACCATATGAGTTGAAAGCAACCGGAGATATCCCTTTTTCGATCAGATACCGGCCTGCGGGATACGCCTCTGCGATGGCGCCGGCCGGAGAGATATGATCGGTTGTGATGGAATCCCCTAAGAAAACCAGTACCCGTGCATCGATAAGCTCCCGTATATGGACCGGCTGAAGCGAAAAGTCGTTGAAAAAGGGAGGATTCTTAATATAGGTGGATTTTTCATCCCATGGATAGGTGGTACTCTTTTTTACCGACAGATTTTTCCAAAGATCATCTCCTTTAAATATTTGACGATATTCTTTTCTGAAAAACGTCTCCTTAACATGACGTTGAACCAATGAGCGTATTTCCTCATCCGAAGGCCAGATATCCTTCAAATAGACCGGCTCGCCATTAGGGTCGAGACCGACCGGTTCTATGGCAAAGTCCACATCAATCCTTCCAGCCAGTGCAAAAACCACCACCAGCATGGGAGAGGCCAGATAGTTTGATTTAATGCTCTGGTGAATCCTGGCCTCGAAATTGCGGTTTCCAGACAGTACCGCCACCACATTCAATTGGTTTTCCGCAACCACTCTTTCGATCTCTGGATGCAGCGGCCCGCTGTTTCCTATACATGTTGTACAACCAAAACCTGTCAGGTGAAATCCCAGCGCTTCAAGATACGGCAGCAGACCGGCGTCATGCAAGTAGTCGATTACCACTTTTGATCCAGGTGCAACTGATGTTTTAACGCAGGGCGGGACCTTAAGGCCCCGCTGCACCGCCTTTTTTGCGACAAGCCCGGCACCCAGCAAAACGTAAGGATTGGATGTATTGGTGCACGAGGTAATAGCGGCAATGACGACACTTCCGTCTCCTATCTTCTCTTCGGTATCGTTTAGATTTACGTCATAGAGTTTCGGGCTTACCGGTGTGCATTGGGGTTTTCGCATCGTCTGGGAGCCTGATTCATCGAACAGGGTGGATAGCTGATCCACTTCTACATCCCTGTTGTATTCACATCCAAGCGCTTGTGCAAAGCTTCCCTTAAGATCCTTTAAGGCTATTCTATCTTGAGGTCTTGCCGGGCCGGAAACCGCTGGCTCGATAGTGTTCAAATCGATCTCCAGCACATCGGTATAGACAGGTTGTTCGCATCCGGTATGAAACAGTCCCGTTTCCCGGCTGTAAGCTTCCACAAGCTCTGCGGTATTCTGCCGGTGTGTGAGTTTCAGATAATCAATGGTTTGCCGGTCAATGGGAAACAGGCTAACTGTAGCGCCCGCCTCTGGAGTCATGTTGGAGATGGTTGCCCTGTCTGGAACGGTCAGGTATTGAATGCCGGGGCCGAAATATTCTACAAATTTTTCTACAACCCCTTTTTCCCGCAAAAGTTGGGTGATTCTAAGAACCAGATCGGTTGCCGTGACTCCCTGTTTGAGCCGATTGGTCAATCTGATTCCTATTACCTGCGGGATGGTCATGTTATATGGTTGACCGAGCATGACGGCTTCAGCCTCGATGCCCCCTACACCCCATGCGAGAACGCCGATTCCATTGATCATTGTGGTATGGGAATCCATGCCCACCAGAGTATCGGGAAATGCCGTTGCGTTGCCATTGTTGCCTTGGCCCATGACCACCGATCCCAGATACTCCAGGTTCACCTGATGGCAGATGCCTGATCTTGGCGGTACCACATTTAAATTGGTGAAACTTCTCTGGGCCCACTTAAGCAATTCATACCGCTCTGCGTTTCGTTCGTATTCTTTCTTTACGTTCTTTTCCAGGCAGTGCGACGTGCCGAAAAAATCCACCTGAACCGAGTGATCCACGATCAAATCGACCGGTACAAGCGGATTGATTTTCCTGGGGTCGCCACCCAGATTTTTTAAGGCATCCCGCATGGCTGCAAGATCCACAACAGCGGGCACGCCGGTAAAATCTTGCATCAGAACCCGGGCCGGATGAAAAGGAATCTCTATATGTTGATCATATACTGGCTGCCACCGGGCGATATTAAGCAGATCGGACTCCTTAACAATATTCCCGTCCAGTTTTCGAAGAAGATTTTCCACAAGAATCTTGATGGAAAACGGAAGCCGTCTGATATCGGCAATTCCCTTTTCTTCAAGCACATTAAAATCAAAAATGCGATATCTTTTCTCCTTCAAATCCAATTGTTTCATATATTCATGCTTTTTTATCATGAAACCTCTCTCCGGTTAAAAATAGGCTGACTCCACTTTTTATCACGCGAGGCTGTGCGTGGCAATCTGAATAGTGGTTTCAAAACAACCAGGTCTCTTACATCAAAGAGGCGCTATTCGGATTTTCTTGGCAAGATACGAATCACCTTCGGGCGATACTGATCTTTCTGAGCCAGTCGGCTTCCCTTTTGCCGAACAAACAAAAAGGCCAGAAATAGAAAAAGAAACCCGGAGACAGCGGAAGCCGCCTCCGGGTTGAGCCCTATTGCAGGGCCAACTTCATTTCCAAGAAGAGCACCGCCAACAAGACCGAGAACAGGAAGAATGTAAAGAAGAAAACTGGCCTTTAGCAGGGAGCCGGTTTCAAATCCTATAATCACACGATCTCCAATCCGAGCCCCGGCAAGGTTAATGGCTTCCACTTCCATCTCTTTGCCACCGCCCAGCGTATGACAGGAGCCTCTTGCAGTGCAATCTTTGCATGCTCCTGTTTTCGTTGTTTTAATCCAGGCGGTGTTAGTATCCTTTCTGAGCACAACGCCTTCTTCAGTGGTTAATCCAGCTCCAGCCATAAAACCATTGACCTTTGAATTTATTGGTAAAAACAGCAGCCGGTACCGCTGAGCCTCCGGGTTGGCTGCTTTAGATCACTCGGGTTCTATCTCTACTATGATAATTATGATGTGTCTAAAAGGCAAGCCGCTGGAACGGGACTAGGCGATCTGTCGAATTTCATAGGACTGTTCGTCCCATTTTCTTTCATAACAAACCAGACCGCACTGAAGGCATCTTGACGCCTCTGATTTTGCTGTCTGCTCGGTAAATCCTTTTTCCCGCTCTGGGCACTCTTCTTCATCCTGCGCTCTGCAAAGCGGCATAATATGACGATGGATGGACTCGACCTGTTCTACATGATCGACATCTTGAATCGGTGTCGTTGGTGTAACCACATCTTCTGGAAGAATGGGATCAAGTCCGTACATCATTTGATGAATAGCGGCTGCAGCACGACGTCCGGCACCGATTGCCTTTACAGCCGCACTGAAATCACTCAGAGTATCACCTTCGGAGAGCAAGCCCACTTCATTGCGAAACGCAGGGGCCTTATAGGGACCTTTCGCTTCCCATCTTGGCGGAACTTCCAGGGAGGGTGATTCCGCAGGTTCTTTGAACTCTCTTCTTACAGGAGTGAAAATAATTTCAGGAAAGCGGCCGGAGGCAATGATCAGGGTTTCAGCGGTTATAGTATGGGGAGTTTTGGTATCAAGATCGATATATTCCAATTCCGTTAGCCGATCTTTTTCACCATAAAGACGGTTAATCCCGACATTAAACAGAATATCCAGCTTATCTCCATATGCCTTGACATCGGCATCGGTTATTGGGCTGTCCTCAAGAGATTCTCTATATAATATGGTGATTGTTTTTGCGCCTCGCCCCTTGCAGATTCTAGCCGCATCAAGAGCCAACTTCCCGCCGCCTGAAATGACCACATTCTTGCCTATAGACACTGCAGATTGCTTTGTGGATTCAGATCTTAACAGATCCAGCAACAGATAGGTGCCGGGTATAGGCGATTCGATTTTCGAACCACCGTGTCTGGCCAAACGGCTGTCCCACCCGCCGGTTGCCAAAAACACCGCTTCAAATCCCTGTTCTAAAAGTGAGCAGATGGTGAAATCCGCTCCCAGCACTTTATTTGTTTCGGCCTTCACCCCCATCTCCAGGATGCCGTCTATATCCCAATCCAGTACCTCTCTTGGCAATCGGTCCAGAGCAATCGCGCTTCTCAATAATCCGCCCAGATGTGCGGTGGCTTCATATACTGTGGGAGAGTGCCCCAGTCTGGCTGCAAAATAGGCTGTTGAAAGCCCTTCCACCCCCCCTCCTATGACTGCGATTTTTCTATCCGTATCCGGTGCCTTGTAAGCAAGAACCCTTTTTCCTGTTGATTTTTCGTAATCGGCCACAAAGCGTTTCAAGAAGTTTATGGCAACCGGTTCATCAACATAGTTTCTTCGGCATTCCAGTTCGCAGGGCCGGGGGCATATGCGTCCGATAACAGTTGGAAATGGAAGTCTTTCTTTGATCACCTGCACGCTGCGATGATAGTCTCCAAGATTAATCTGCCGGATATACTCCCGGATATCGATGCCCGCCGGGCACGCTCGTTGACATGGGGTCGTACAATCATCGATGGTATACTCCCGAATTATCCGACGGGTCACAGACGACAGTTTTATAATGTGTTTGGGACATACCCTCTCGCAGGTACCGCACCCTGTGCACTTGACTTCATCCACTACAGGCAATCCAGCGGGGCTCATGGAAATGGCATCGAACGGACATGATGCCGCACAGGTGCCCAGCCCGAGACAGCCGATGCGGCACACCTTCATACCTCCGCCTAATGCGGCGACGGCTCTGCAATCTTTAACACCGTCATACAGATAGTGAAGGTCAGCATGCTGTCTTCCCTGCAGCCCGAAGTAACAACCCGGTCTTGCAATATCAGGTTCCCTGGCCTCCACCGATACCCCCATGATGGCTGCAATGGCCTCGGCAATCTCCGCTCCGCCGGCTACACAAGAACTCGGGGAAGCCTTTCCTGCAACAATGGCTTCTGCATTGGCACTGCAGCCCGGAAGCCCACAACCACCACAGTTGGCGCCAGGCAGCGCCATTTCGACAGCTTCAACTTTAGGATCGACATAAACGTAAAATATCTTGGATGCCATGGCTAATAGAGTACCGATAAGAATACCCATTCCACCCATCAAAACGATCGCTGTAAGCATATTCAAACTCCTGTTCGACAGTATCTAACCGCAGATAAAAGGACATACCGATCGCAACATCCGGCAGCGAAGCGAAGATTCCGCTTGCCGGCCAAACCGCAAGCTCCTCGAAACCCCCGGATCTTTCAGAATATAGCACCGAACCGACACCGTTCGTAACACGTCAGACACTTGATACATTTTTCTTTATCGATTCTGGCAACCTCTTTTTTCTTCCAAACAATAGCATCCGCAGGGCATCCTCTAAAACAAAGACCGCATTTGGTGCAGATTTCCGGGTTTACTTCAAACTTCAACAAAGCTACACATCGCTTTGCCGGGCATACCTTTTCGTGGATATGGGCCTCGAATTCATCCCGGAAATACCTGATAGTAGAAAGTACCGGATTCGGCCCTGTCTGCCCCAGCCCGCATAAAGCGGATTGCTGTATGACCGAAGACAGCGACTCAAGAAGTTCGATATCACCCTTTTCGCCCTTTCCATCACATATCTTTTGAAGAATCTCCAGTTGTCGTCGGGTTCCCTCCCGGCACGGCGTACATTTTCCGCAGGATTCGTCTTGAATAAAATCCATGAAAAACCGGGCCATATCCACCATGCAGGTGTTCTCATCCATTACGATGACCCCGCCTGAGCCCATGATGGCACCAACCTTGACGATGGCTTCATAGTCAACCGGTGTATCTAAATATTGTTCGGGAATGCATCCTCCAGACGGTCCGCCCAGCTGAACAGCCTTGAATTTTCTCCTTCCCGGAATGCCTCCGCCCACATTGAATATCATCTCCCGAAGCGTTGTGCCCATGGGCACTTCCACAAGCCCGATGTTGTTGACATCACCGGAGATGGCAAACACCTTGGTTCCCTTGCTCCTTTCCGTCCCCACACTGGCATACCACTGACCACCTTTTAAAATGATCTGTGGAATGTTTGCCAGGGTTTCCACATTGTTTAAAATCGTGGGCTTTTCCCACAAACCTTTATGTGCCGGAAAGGGGGGGCGGGGCCGCGGCATTCCGCGTCTGCCTTCTATGGAGCGCATCAGTGCCGTTTCCTCTCCACATACGAATGCACCTGCCCCCTGATAGATTTCCACTTGGAAGTCGAATCCGGATCCCATGATGTCATCTCCGAGCAGGCCGTAGGCGCCTGCCTGTTCAATGGCGATTCCCAGCCTTTTGATTGCAAGGGGGTACTCTGTTCTGGCATAGATATAGCCCTGATGCGCATTGATGGCTTTTGCAGCGATTATCATGCCTTCAAGCACCGCGTGAGGGTCCGCTTCCAGGATGCTTCGGTCCATGAAGGCACCCGGGTCCCCCTCATCCGCGTTGCACAGTACGAATTTGACATCTCCCGTGCTTTTCTTGGCAAAATCCCACTTCACCCCCGTTGGGAATCCGGCTCCACCGCGGCCTCTTAAACCGGATATTTTCACCTGCTCGATAATCTCATCCGGTGTCATTTCAAACAGAGCTTTCGCTGCTCCAAGATATCCGTCTGTTGCAATATAATCGTCGATCTGCTCCGGATCGATGAGCCCTTTGTTTCGCAATGCGCGGGGCATCTGGTGGGAGAAGAATGGAATATCCTTTTGAATTGGGATTTCTTTCTTTGAAACCGGATCCTTGTAAAGTCGCTTCTTAAAATAATTACCCTTGATTAGATGTTCTTCCACCAATTCCGGCACATCTTCGGCACTGAGCTTTTGGTAAAAGGCGCCCTCTGGGTAAATGGTCAGAATAGGGCCCAGTGCACAGAACCCATTGCACCCTGTTTCAACCACCTTGTATTTATCTTCAAGGTTTCTTTTCTGAATCTCTTCCTTAAGCGCCTCTTTAACGGCTATGCTGCCGGTGGCATGGCATCCGGTACCCCCACAAATAAGCAAAAGGGTTTCCTTTTTCTGCTCTTTATCCGAAATCAATTTGTCTCTAAGCGCTTTAAGACTTTCAGCCGTCAATTTTTCCATACTAATTTCTCCTACCGGAAACCTTAATACCCTCCCGGTCTATTCTCTTCAATTACTTATACCTTTACTTATACCTTTCAAGGATATTGATAACACCGTCTGCCTTTACAGCGCCGTGTGTGTCACTGTCCACCACCATCACGGGTGCAAGACCGCACGCACCCAGGCACCGGACCGCTTCCAGTGTAAACCTGCGGTCTTCGGTGGTCTCGCCCTCTTTTATGTTGAACTCATTTGAAATACGGTCCATCACTTCCTTGATTCCCTTGACGTAACATGCGGTTCCCAAACAGCATTTTATGGTATGCCTGCCCTTTGGTTTCATGGAAAACAGCGCATAAAAGGAAGCGATACCGAACACCTCGCTTGGCGACATGTTCATCCCGCGGCTGATATAATCGATAAGTTCAACTGGAAGATAACCGACGACGTCTTGACATTCCCTCAACACAGCTATGATCGAACCGGGTTTGGTTTTGTGTTCCGCAATGATGTTATCGATCTTGCTCCACATATCTTCGGTAATGTCTTGATGTTCTGGTCGAAAATCAGAATCCATTTGCAGCTCTCCTGAGATAAGAGAAGGTTGTTTTTTCCATTACAGCTCCTTAAAAAATGTAAAGATTTTTTTATCTCACAATCATTTTATGATGTCAATGGCATTGGTTAGCTAACCGGCAATTTTCAATATCAACCTCTTGACTTTTCTTTATAATTTTACGATGCATGACAAAAATGCACCCGGAAGGAGCCATGAAGGACTTTGTCGCCAAAGTTCAAGAAGCTTTCCAATTTCTCAAATCACGCCTTGAGGAAATGCCGAAAATCGCGGTGATTACAGGAACCGGTCTTGGAGCCATTGGCGAATCATTCGATGCGAACGTAACAATCGACTATCTGGATGTTCCTCATTTTCCATCACCTACCGTGGTCAGTCATCGTGGCATGATGCGTTTCGGGAAGATGGCGCATCGGTCAGTGGTTGTTATGCAGGGCCGAGTGCATTTATATGAGGGATATGCTCCCTGGCAGGTTACTTTTTCTATTAGGGTGCTCCAGGCCCTTGGGGTTCAAAACCTGATCCTTTTGAATGCCGCAGGCGGCATAAATCCTGCTTTTGCACCCGGTGATATCATGGTTATTGTCGATCATATCAACCTTACCGGCTCCAACCCGCTTGTTGGTCCCAACGTGGATCAATGGGGGCCAAGGTTTCCGGAGATGACAGACGCGTATCACAAAGCCCTTATTTCTAAAGTGGAAAAAGCAGCGACAGACGCAGGAGTTCAGATAAAAAGAGGGGTTTATGCGGGCCTTATCGGCCCCTGCCTTGAAACTCCCGCAGAAGTCCGTTTTCTGAGACTCATCGGATGTGATGCTGTCGGGTTTTCCACTGTACAGGAAGTCATTGCAGCGGCTCACGCAAAAATGAAAGTAGTGGCTCTGTCGGTCATCACCAATGTCCATGATCCGGAGCACCCGGCTCCTGTTCGTGTTGAAGATGTCTTAAAGACGGCAGAATCCGGAATGTCTAAGATTAAAGCCGTCCTCGAATCCGTAATAAACAGTATTGACGATACAGCAACGGGTTAGGGTTTGAAAGATTATCAAAACAGTTCAGCTTCAAAGCCTGCCTGTTTTTTCACACCGGGCAGATCGGCTCAAGAAAAAAAGAAATTTCCGATTTTGACTTTATTACAAGCGAGAATTTACCGATATAAGACTTTAGCAATTCAATAAATTAAGAATGTCACCAACATCAAAGGAAAACAGTATGCTGCTGAAGAAGTTTATCGGTGAAATCATGAGGGAGCTAGGGTTCATCACCCGAGAGCAGCTTGAAGAATCTCTTCGAAAACAGCGGGAGATCTTTGAAGCAAAGACCCTTCCGGAGTTTCTGCAAAGAGACAGACTCGTTCGAGAAGCTCGCATCGCCAGGGAGATTGATAGCACGCCGATGTTGGGGCAGATTCTGATGGATATGGGATTTGCCACGGATAAAGAAATTCAAACCGCCCTTGAACATCAGGAAGGTTTTATTGAGCTCTATAAGTCCATTGGCAGCGAGAAACTGGGGATTTCAGTAGAGATCATCTCGATGATCAATTCCACATTGAATCTTGCCGAAGTCTTATCCCATCTGATGCGGCATGCAAATCGGGTAACCAATTCGGTTTCAAGCACCCTGATGATATTGGATCATGAAACCGGAGAATTGGTGTTCAGCGTTCCTACCGGACCCAATTCAGAGCAACTGACTGATATTCGGCTTCCAACCGGAAAGGGAATTGCAGGCTGGGTGGCACAGCATGGTCAATATGTTCTTGTTGCTGATGCAAAAAAAGATCCACGGTTTTATCCGGAAATCGATAAACTGACCGGGCTTGAGACAAAATCGCTTCTGTGTGTGCCGTTGAAGGCGAAGTCGAAATTGATCGGTGTACTGGAGGTGGTCAACAAGGCAGATGGCTCAACGTTTACTCAGGAAGATGCGTTGTTACTGAGCATATTTGCTTCTCAGGCTGCAATGGCAATTGAAAATGCAAGGCTGTATGGCGAATTAAAGGATAAACTGGAAGAAGAAAGGCGGATGCAAAAAAAACTCGCCGAGACCGAAAAATTCGGCGCCCTCGGCCAGATGGCTTCCGGACTCGCCCACGATTTCAATAATATCCTTGGGGCCATCATGGGATATGTTGAAATGGCTCTCCTGGATATCCCCGAAAAGAATCAGGCCAGCACCAGTCTGGAACAGGTGCTGGCAGCAAGCAACCGTGCAAAAGATCTTGTAAGACAGATTCTTGCGTTCAGTCGCAAATCCGAGGAGGAACACAAACCCATTCTCCTCAGTACCATCATCAAAGAGGTTTTAAACCTGTTGAGAGCTTCCATTCCTGCCACTATCGAGATCGTTACGAAAATCCAGGCGGAAAACGCCACCATGATGGCCGATCCGACACAGATCCATCAAGTATTGATGAATCTGTGCACCAATGCCAATCACTCCATGAGAGATACTGGAGGTATGCTTGAAATCACACTTTCAGCGGTCGAGTTAGGTCCAGACGATATTGATTCCTATCCTGAGCTCACTCCAGGATCGTATCTCAGGCTATCCGTTAAAGACACCGGACATGGCATGGATGAACAGACACTTAAACAGGCGTTCGATCCATACTTCACCACCAAAGAAAAGGATCTTGGAACCGGCCTTGGACTCGCCGTCGTACGGGGCATCGTTAAAAACCACGGTGGTGCCATTTCGATTCAAAGCGAACCAGGCAAGGGAACGAGCATAGAAGTTCTCTTCCCAAGAATCGATGAAGAAGTCCTGATCGAGACAGAAAACTTCAGAGACCTGCCCAAGGGCAGGGAGCGGATCCTTTTCGTGGACGATGAAGAGCCGCTGTCCAATTTGGGCAAGCTCATGCTGGAGCGGCTTGGCTATAGAGTAATTGCGAAAACCTGTCCGAAAGAGGCTCTTTCAGTGTTTGAGAAAACACCGGAGGACTTTAACCTGGTGATCACCGACATGACCATGCCCAATATGACAGGTGATGCGCTGGCAGAAAAATTAAAGGAAATCAGACCGGATATTCCGGTGATCCTGTGTACCGGACACAGTGATCTGGTCACCAAGGAAAAAGCTTTGTCCAAAGATATCAAGGATTTTCTCATGAAACCTCTTTCCATGAGACATCTTGCCACAAGCGTTCGCAAAATACTGGACGATTCTTGAACTGAAAATTTTTCAAGCAACCAAAAAAGCGTCCATGATTCTTGTCCGGGCTTTTATGGACAACCGGATCTGCACATCATCTCCTAAAGCATTGATTGATTTCGCGGCACATCTTATACGGATAGTCTTTCACTGCTCAGTGCATAGACAATTCCAAGGCCTGCAATAAAGCCCACCGCAAGATTTGAAGCGAGCGTGATTCCCAGCATTATCAGAGCGACAAAAAGGTCTTTTCTATCCGTTAAATCAATCATGGTAAGGGCCAGCTGGCTTCCTGCAAAAAGCAATAATACCCCCAGAACCGACACGGGTATGAGATAAACAACGAACAATGCGGTTTTCCCCAGCAGGAGGGCCAGAGCCAGAAAGAGCAAACCGATAATTAGGTTGGACCCTGCAGTCCGAGCTCCGAATCGATAGTGCGCCGCCAAACCTCCTGCTCCATGACATAAAGGCATTCCTCCCACAATAAAACTTGCCAAGTTGGCAAATGCCATGCTGATACATGCACTTCGATACGTTATCCGGTGTGAGGCCTGGCCAAAATACTGATCCGACAGATCCGCATATGCGATGACGGCATTTCCAAGTGTCATGGGTATCTGCGGCAGAACCAGCACAATGAAAGCCGATGCAAAATCGCTTAAGGTTGGAAAGCCTAGGGGAAAGGGGTTCGGCAAATGAATGCCAAGCCGCAGTTGATGGAATCCTTCATGATTTCCAAGCCCATATCCCAGCGCGATACCGCCCATAACCACGACAAGCCCGGCCGGCAGCCTGCGGTTTTCAAGCAACACCAAGGTGAGAATAACCCCGCAGATCCCGATGATGATCCCGATGGGGATCGGTCCGATGGTCTGCAGCCTCAAGTATGGCTCGGCAGCACCTCGAAGCATCTGGAAGCTGGATGTGCCGATCATAAACCTAACCCCCTGGGACATGAGCAGAACCCCGGTGGATAGCTGAACGCCCCGAACCACAGGCCTTGGTGTATACCGTCCGATTACCGTTATCGCGCCTGTCACACCGAGAAGAAATAGAAATATTGAAATCAGTGCACCCGAGGCCAGAATTTCAGAGGCTCCCATACCGGTGGCAATGGCATAGGCACCGATCACCTTCATTGGTTGAACGGGAACCGTGACACCGAAATAGGTCCCGGAAAGAATGTAAAATAATCCCACGGTAAAGAACAAACCTGTGGGGTCCAAACCATTTAAGAGGATCATACCGATGGCCAGGGGAAGCAGGGTCCCAAGATCCCCCAGGGAGCCCGCACACTCCATACGATTAAACCGAAAATTTGATAACATACGCATTAATGCTCCTTAAATAGATTACATCAACATGCTGTGTATGATTTCGATTCCTTCACTTTTAGTTAATGCTTGCGGTGATTACAACTCTAAATTACCAGAAAAACCTGATATCCCCTGGACTTCTGACAGGCTGTATTGTGTTTTTGACATTGAGAAAAAAGTGGTTACTCAAACAATATATGTGTCATCGCTTTTAGAAATAGAAAAAAGGAGGACCAGAAGGAGGTGTACAATGAAGGAAAGGGTTACTTTATGAAAAAAATGATGAAACTATTCATGTTTATCGTAATTCTTATTGGTTTTCAAAACTTT
>JAFDFZ010000024.1 GCA_019309565.1 Deltaproteobacteria bacterium | reverse complement strand
TTCCTTAACTTTAGTTCACTTTAGCTCACTTTAAACTTTAGTTCACTATAAACGCTTATCAAAAGCATGTAATTCAATAACGACAACAAATTGTCGATATGATGTTGTTAAGCGGCTAATAGTCTTCATAAACAAGCCCTTCCCAAAAAGCGGGCGTGTTCAGGCGTTCTTCAACATCCACACCGAAAAAGTCCGCCACGGGTTTGAATATTTCCGGGTTTTGAGACTGCGCACTTCGGGCAGCATTAAGCACGGTTTCCAGGCCGTTTTTCGTCATTTTACCCAGCGGCTGCCTGCACCCGCCTGAAGGCATGCCCAGTATAGCCATCAACACTTTAGTGGCAAGTGGATTTCTTGCACGGCATTCCACTTCACCATACGGTGTTTTTTCTTTGGTTTTTACCGTGATGATTCCAAAAAGCGGATCCAAAGCAGGCTTCAGCTCTTCCGCTGCCGTCTGGTTGCCCTCGTTCAGCAGCCGTACCATTTCTCCCACTGCTTTTGGAGCAAAATTTGATGCCACTGAAATCACCCCAGAGGCCTTTATTTGAGGATCGATCATCATTTGGTAAGTCATGGGGTCATCGCCGGAAAGTATGGAAAACTCTGGCCCGCAGCATTCTCGGGTTCGTCGCATATTTTCCAGCCGACCGGTGGCTTCCTTGACGGTTTTGACATTCTTGTAGTCCCTATGCAGCAGGGCCAGATCTTCGGGCAGCATCTGGGTGCCGGTTCTACCGGGCAGAACATAGGGTATGACTTCGATTTCAGGAAAAGCTTCTGCCACAGGAGCCACATACTCCCGGCGAATTTCAAGCGAACTCGGCCCGTTGTAATATGGGTCGATCAGCAAAACGGCTTCTGCCCCTGCTTCGGCAGCATGTTGGGTACCATCCAGAGTCTCTTTTGTGTTGTTGCTGCCCGTTCCGGCAATGCATAAGCATCTGTTCTTTGTCTGTTTGGCGATATGCTCAATGACCTTATTATGTTCACTCCAGGTAAGTGTGGGGCTTTCACCGGTGGTTCCGACAGCCACGATTCCAGAGATACCATTTTCGATCTGAAAATCCACCAGCTTGCTCAAGCCGTCATAATCGACAGCGCCATCTTTAAACGGTGTAATAATCGCGGTAAAGCATCCTGTAATCATTATTCCCCCTTCCGGTGTTGTCAATTCCACAGTAATAGAAACAACTGCAACAAATGACGATAGTTCATTGTTTGTAATATTGTTTTATCCAACTACGGGGTAAAAACTGCCGATACCTTGATAGGTCCAAATCGATCTTGCTGAAAACAGTAGAAAAAGTAGTTTCGGATGTCAAGCAAAAATCGATTCTGTTCATGCATCGATTTTAAGTGAAGTTAACACCCAGCTGAAGGCTTACAGGCGCCGCACATTTCGAAATGCGATTATTCGGGGCATTGCAGCACACATCACATTTACCGAGAATTGCTGGCTGTTTCAGCTCGAATTTGACATTGATTAATCTCAATGGTTATAATTGAAACTCAATAAAGTTTACGGTCTTCATTCCCTTTTGATCGTTGGTTTGTTGAGGGTGTGAAATCTGAAAAACGAGGCTCTTATCATGACAAAACCCAAAAACGTCGACGAATACATAGAAAAGCAGCGTGCTGCAGTCGCACAAAACCCTGAGTGCGGCACTGCTCATTATAACCTTGCCATCGGCTTGATTGGTCAGAAGCGCTATGACGAGGCGGAAAAAGAGCTTCTTGAAGCCATTGAATGCAGCCCAAACCTTGCCGAAGCCTACGTTCAGCTGGGAGGCATCTATCTTCAGCGAGGGGACCTGGATCGGTGTCTGCAATACAATAAACAGGCGATTCATGCACGTGCCGGGTTCTCTGAAGGTTATGGAAACATCGGATTTGTTCATCTGCAGAAGGGAAACATAGACGAAGCCATTACTGCCCTGGAGAAAGCACTTCGGTTCAATCCGAAATTCATCCAGGCCCGTACGACGCTTGCCAATGCCTATTTGATGAAGGGAATGATTGAAGAGAGCATCGATACCAACCTCAAGGTTCTTGAGCTGGAGCCTGATTTCGCCGTAGCTCACAATAACCTCGCCATAGCTTACATGGAAAAGGAAGAGTTCGATCTGGCGATTAAGCACTGCGATAAGGCCGTGGAACTGGGATACGAGGTTGCCCCTCAGATTTTAAAAGAGCTTGAAGCATACCGGTAAAAGCATACAAGACAACCCATTTCTTTCCTTTGCCGATAGACATCATGCAGCATATCCCAGAATTCAGATATTATCTATCAGATGGAAAAATTCCGATTGACAAAAGTTGCACCGTCTGGAATTGGCCGTTTCCACTGCATTTCAAAAAAGAAAATCCCGAAAGCGATCATGTTCAACTAACTTACGGAGATTATTACCGGTGCCTTAGAAAATTTATAGAAAAGGACAATTTCGCCGCCATTACCGCCGCCGCTTCACAGCGTTTGCAGCACATCGTTCATCCTGAAGACATCAGCACCATTAACATACATCTTGAAAAGCACGGCCCGTACTATCATCCCGCACGAATTCGCATGAGGGGGAAAAACCGGGATATGCAGTTTTCGCTGAATGTGGCTATTTCACTCGCCGGGAAAAGAATCATCGAACGAGAATATGGTCTTCTTAAGAGGCTTAATTCGGATTTTCCATTTCCGTTTCTTCCCGAGGTCTACCATCTGGATAGTGTATCCTGCTCTGAAGAAAACCATACCCTGGTCATGTTTTTGGGAGAATGGTGCGAAGGGTTTCATGAGTTTCATATTTCCGATCGGCGGGCTGATGAGCATTGTGAAATCATGCGCTGGGATCCATTGCATGGAAAGGTTGCTCTTAACTCGAAACAGATTGAAACCGTATACCAAAAAGCTGCTTTGATTTTAACCTGCTATTACAATCCCTTAACTTTCGAGCAAATCTTCCCCTGGTATCACCCGACGGGTGATTTCATCATAAAGGTTTGCAACGATACACTGGACGTTAAATTGATATCCGTGAGGCGATATGGCCCCATGGTTGAAAATGAACCTACGGATCTTCAAGATATTCTGGAAGCCATGCTGGTGTTTTTATTAAACCTTTCCATGTGGACCCGTATCGATCGGATCGATGGTGTGGAGGGCTTCGCCTGGGCGGACGTTCGAGCAGTAAACGCAACGATAGAGGGTTTTTTTAAGGGGCTGTCGTACAAAAAAGAATTGGATTTATTGATGGAACCACTTTCAATATATTTCAAAGAATACCTGTGCTCTCTTTCCCAGACCATACTGTATGATCTATCAGCTGCCATCGTAAATACCTATCATCCGAAGAGACCCGAAAGAATGATCATTCAACGGCATCTCAAAGATCATGTCGCACAATTATACGCTGCGATTCTGAAATAGAAATAACCCTTTTTTTATTGACAACAGCAAATAATACTTCTATATTTAAAAACTTAACATTTTTATCCGGATCTAAAACTATCAGAAAACTGAAAGTTTTTTATAAAGGTTAAATAAAAAAATCGGGGGAGGTGATGATAACCACATCCGGTCAGACGGCAAATCAGGAAAAATATTTTATTATATCAAAGAAAGAATGGAGGTATTAAAAAATGGCAAAGCATAAAACCCCTATGCTGGACCAACTCGAGTCGGGCCCATGGCCGAGCTTTGTGTCTGATCTAAAGGCTGAAGCCGAGTCACGGGCAAAAAACGAAAGGGGTGTTGAATTCCAGATTCCTCAGGATGTGGTGGAAGACATCCTGGGGGTGCTTGAGTTGTCTTATAAGCACGGAAGGACGCACTGGAAACATGGTGGTATCGTCGGTGTATTCGGTTACGGCGGTGGTGTTATCGGAAGATATTGCGACCAGCCTGAAATGCTCCCAGGGGTGGCACATTTTCATACTCTGCGAGTCAATCAGCCCGCCGGCAAGTTTTATAAAACCGAATACTTGAGGAAGATTTGTGATCTGTGGGAATTCAGGGGCAGCGGCATCACCAACATGCACGGATCTACCGGAGATATCATCTTGCTTGGAACCACGACACCGCAACTGGAAGAGATCTTTTATGAAATGACCCATAATCTCAAACAGGATCTGGGGGGATCGGGCTCCAACCTGCGTACACCTTCAGACTGTATCGGTCAGGCCAGGTGCGAGTATGCCTGTTACGACACCCAGGCCCTTTGCTACAATCTTACCATGGAATATCAGGATGAGCTTCACCGTCCGGCATTTCCCTATAAATTCAAGTTTAAATTCGACGGCTGCCCCAATGGATGTGTTGCTTCCATCGCCAGGGCGGACATGTCTTTTATCGGTACCTGGAGGGATAACATCCGCATCGATCAGGAGGCGGTTCAGGCATATATAGGCGGCGAGTTGAATCCCAATGCAAACGATCACAACGGCCGGGACTGGGGGCCGTTTGATATCCATAAAGAAGTAATTGAATTATGCCCAACGAAGTGCATGTGGATGGAAGACAAAAAACTTATGATTGAAGACAAGGAATGCACCCGTTGCATGCACTGCATTAATGTCATGCCAAGGGCATTGAGAATCGGAGAAGATCGGGGCTGCTCTATTTTGGTGGGTGCAAAGGCTCCCATACTAGATGGGGCCCAGATGAGTTCCCTGCTGGTTCCATTCATCAAGGTGGAGGAGCCGTATGACGAGATCAAGGAGCTGATCGAGAAAATCTGGGACTGGTGGATGGAAGAAGGAAAAAACCGTGAACGTCTCGGGGAGCTGATCAAACGACAGGGGTTCCAGAAACTGCTTGAGGTGACCGGAATCGACCCCATACCGCAACACGTTCAGGAACCGCGGCACAATCCGTACATCTTCTGGAAAGAAGATGAGGTGCCGGGCGGTTTTGAGCGAGACATCAAAGAATTTAGAAAATACCATCAGAGATAGGGGGATATGATCATGGCATTTATATCATCAGGTTACGATCCGAACGAACCGATGAAGGATCGAATTACCGACATCGGTCCAAGATATTTTGAGGAGTTTTATCCTCCGATCATTAAAGCCAACAAAGGGAAATGGCTGTATCACGAAGTTATAGAGCCCGGGGTTCTTGTTCATGTTTCGGAAACCGGAGACGAGGTTTATACCGTTCGTGTCGGCGGCTGCCGCATCATGAGCGTATCCATGATTCGGGAAATATGCGATATTGCAGAAAAACACTGTGACGGATACGTGAGGTGGACAACGCGAAACAACATCGAATTCATGGTGGACAGCAAAGATAAGGTTGAGCCCCTGAAAAAGGATCTGGCAAGCCGCAAGTTCGCCGCCGGAAGCTTCAAGTTTCCCATCGGCGGCACAGGGACTTCCATCACCAATATCGTTCACACCCAGGGATGGATTCATTGCCATACGCCTGCAACGGATGCTTCAGGGCCAGTAAAGGCCACCATGGATGTGCTTTTTGAAGATTTTCAACAGCATCGCATGCCTGCCAAACTCAGGGTGTCCCTGGCATGTTGTCTGAACATGTGCGGGGCGGTTCATTGTTCGGATATCGCCATTTTGGGCTATCACAGAAAGCCTCCCATGCTTGACCATGAATACTTAGACAAAATGTGCGAGATTCCTCTTGCCATAGCCGCGTGTCCAACTGCAGCAATCCGGCCTGCAAAGGTGGAGCTGGAAGACGGAAGAAAGGTCAACAGCGTGGCTGTAAAAGTGGAACGCTGCATGTTCTGCGGAAATTGTTACACCATGTGCCCCTCCATGCCCCTGGCAGATAAGGAAGGTGACGGAATTGTGCTGATGGTGGGCGGCAAGGTTTCAAACCGAATCAGCGCGCCGAAATTTTCCAAAGTTGTGGTCGCTTTCATTCCCAATGAACCGCCACGATGGGAAACCACCACCAAGACCATTAAGAAAATCATCGATGTCTATGCAACCCATGCCAACAAATATGAACGCTTAGGCGAGTGGGCCGAACGCATCGGATGGGAACGATTCTTTCAGTTGTGTGAACTGGATTTTACTCATCATCTTATTGACGATTTTCGTGACCCGGCTTATTATACATGGAGACAGACAACGAACTTTAAGTTCTAAAAAAAGACCGCAGGGAACACAGCAGGTGTTCCCTGCAACTAAACTCAAAGGAAACTCATAATGGAACTGGAAGAAGCAAAAAAGAAAATTGTAGAAGAACTCGGCAAGAAAAAAGGTAAGACAAAGTTTTACTTTAACGATCTTGCGAAAATTTTGGGAGAGAAGCCACGGGTGGCCAAAAAACTGGTCACCAAGCTTGTGGAGGATGAAGTTCTGGAGATATGGTCAAGCGGCAGCACCTCTCTATACGGCCTTAAAGGGGCCGGAAAACAGGCCGCAGCCGAAGAGCATGACTAATACCGTGATGACAGTGTATCGTTTGTTTGCCTGATCGGTCTTTCAGCAAAGATAGATGAGTTTTCCCCGGGTGATACTTGCAGCATTGCGAGGAGGAGCGGGGAAAACCATACTGTCTGCAGGGATCATTGCTTCATGGACAGCGGCGTGCAAAAAGATCGCGGTCTTTAAAAAAGGTCCTGATTATATCGATGCCGGATGGCTGGCACTGGCCGCCGGGCGGCCGTGTTATAATTTGGACACCTTCCTTGTATCCGCACAGAGAATCTACGAATCTTTTTTATATCGTTCCACAGATTGCGATATTGCTTTCATCGAGGGAAACAGAGGGCTTTTCGATGGAATCGATATTAAGGGCTCCACAAGCACAGCGGAGCTTGCAAAGCTCCTTAAAACGCCGGTCATCCTGTGTCTTGATTGCACCAAGACGACTCGAACCCTGGCAGCCGTTGTCGAAGGTTGTATTCGATTCGATCCGGATGTTGAAATCAAAGGGGTTATTTTAAACAGGGTTGCCGGCGTGCGACATGAAACGATTCTAAGAAAAAGTATCGAGCACCATTGTAAAATTCCGGTCCTGGGAGCGGTGCCGAAGTTGAGCGAACAAAATTTTCCCGAGCGACACATGGGTCTGGTTCCCGCTGTAGAACATGAACGGGCAGCAGAGTCCATATCGCAGGTATCGCTTATAGCGAAAAAATACCTTGATCTTCAAGCCATTGAGAAAATTGCCCGGCAGGCTGTGGATATTTTCCTTAAAAATAAGGCCGAAAAAAGATTAAGTCCGCCATTGGGCAGGAAGAAAGAGACCCTGCACCGTCAAAAGCCACGAATCGGTATCATTCGGGATACGGCCTTCCAGTTCTATTACCCTGAGAATATCGAGGCGCTTACTGCTTCGGGGGCGGAGCTGGTATTTTTCAGTCCTCTTAAGGGCGGCTCTCTGCCTGAAATCGATGCGCTTTATATCGGGGGAGGTTTTCCTGAAACCCATGCCACCCTGCTTGCGGAAAACAAGGAATTTCGATCTGAATTGAAATCCCTGGCAGCAAGCGGGTTGCCCATATATGCTGAATGCGGAGGGCTGATGTATCTGGCCCGCGAGCTGGTGCTTAAAGGAAAAGTGTATCCCATGGCCGATGTACTGCCTATTGTTTTCGGCGTGTCAGAACGACCCCGCGGGCATGGATATACGGTTATCCATGTGGAAAAAGAAAATCCCTTCTTTAAGACGGGTATCGAGTGCAGAGGACATGAATTTCACTATTCCACCGTTCTTGACTGGTGGGGAGATGAGGATGATTTTGCGTTTGTCATGAAACGGGGTATGGGAATCCTGAAAAAAAGAGACGGCCTTTTGTACAAGAATGTGCTTGCAACGTATACGCATTTGCATGCACTGGGAGTCCCTTTTTGGTCGGAAGCCATTGTTAGCAATGCCAGAGAGCGCATGAAAACAAAAAAATAGGGCGATCTTGAAAAGACCGCCCTATTTTTTTTTGTTACCGGATTACGCCGTTATTTCTTCTTTTTTAAATGACACGTTTTGCAGGTGTTCGGGGCATATCCCTTATCTTTTCTTTTTAGCTTGTACTTTTTATTGTATTTTTTGTGGCAGCCCTTGCAGTTATCATGCATGGCATTGGCATGGTATTCGCGCTTTTGTTTCTTTGACAGCCCCTTTGCCTTTTTACCTGTAATATAAGCGGGCTTTTTATGACATTCGATACAACGCTTGACCTCATCCCCTGGTTTTAAATTTACAAGCGGTTTGTTGTCTTTATCGTGATGACACTCCCCGCATTTGGAGCTGAAAAACTCAGGATATTTTTCAGGGTAATCCTCCTGGTGTTTCTTATGGGAAAATTTTACGATTGCATATTTATGTTTTTTGTAAGCCTTTTCTTTTAGTTTAATCACCTCCGGCACTTCTGTGCCGGCGTAAATTCCGGCCGCAACAAAGAGGCTGACAATCCCGACAACCACCCCGATGATCCAGTATGAGCTCCTGTTCATGGTCCTTTTTCACCTCCTTTCCATTGCTTGGAACGTTTCAAACCTTAAATCGTTTCTACCAGCCGAAATCGTTTGTGTCAACGGCAAACATTGATTGTTTTTCGAGTAAAAATAATACATTGTGGCATAAGAAAAGTTAAGCTTCCGATTCTTCGGGTGTTTTTTCCGGTGCTTTTTTTCCGAAAATTTTGGCTCCCAGTATACTGATTTCATAAAGCACGATGAGCGGAAGGGCCATGAAGATCTGAGTTACCACATCCGGAGGGGTAAGGATCGCTGCCCCCACAAAAAACAATAATATTGCGTATTTTCTGTTTTTTTTCAAAAATGCCACGCTTACGATCCCAAACCGTGCAAGAAAAGTTAAAACCAGTGGCAGTTCGAACACCAGACCAAAGGCAAGCAGCAGTTTTGAGGAAAAGCTCAAATATTCCTTCATGGAGGGAAGAGGTTTGATAGTTTCGGTGGCGAACCCCAGGAAAAATTTAAACCCGTATGGAAACACCACGAAGTATCCGAAAAGCGAGCCGGTCAGGAAGAAAACAGAGGAGAGAATAACGATGGGGATCAGAACCCGTCTTTCTTTTTGATAAAGCCCGGGGGCGACAAACATCCAGAACTGATAGAAAAGCATCGGGCTTGCCAGCATGATTCCGGAAAGAAGCGACACCTTCAAATAGGTGAAAAACGCTTCCGGAAGTCCTGTAAATATCAGCGTATCACCCTTTTCCATGACCTTAAGCAGCGGCTGGACCAGGATACCAAACAGCCTTTCCTTGAAACCGAACGAAACAACGAACCCAATGCCGACAGCAATAAAGCATTTAATGAGCCGGTTTCTGAGTTCTTCAAGATGAGCAGTGAATGGCAGCTTATCCTCCGGGCCGATCATCTTTTTCCGTATCCTTTTCCTCATCTGCTTTCATTTCCGTTTCCGTGGTTTCAGATTTGCCCTCCGCCGCCGTTTCTTCCTCTGAGCGCGCTATGGATTCTTCCGAGGAACTCTGGAAGGCATCTTCGTCCTGCGCATCAGCTTGATCGGTGTAAACCGTGTTCGTTGCGTTGCCGGATGAGTCTATGCTTTCTTGGATTTCGCCAGTTACGTCATCCAATGTTCTTGAAACATCCTCCAGGTCCGAATCGATTTCAAAAGATTCTTTCAATTCGGCGGTTGCTTTTTTGAACTCACCGAATGCCCTGCCCAGGGATTTTGCAAGCTCGGGTAGTTTCTTGGGACCGATCACAATAAGTGCGATGGCTAAAATCAAAAGCATTTCAGGCATGCCGATGCCAAACATATAAGGCTCCTAAATAAAAGGATTTATTTTCAAATTGAAATCTTACTGAAGGTTTATCTTTACTGCCTTTGCGTAACCCTGTCAAGGTCATTGAAAACCCCGGCAGCAATTGTCTATGATCGAAGAGCGCTTTTCAATCTATCCCATCATCGCATTTCCATTTAAAGCACTTTACGGAATCGTTCTGATCTTGAGGCCTTGCAAGTCCTTTATCTCTTTTGCTTGGGTTTTAGCACGAGGAAATACAATTGCCCTTCGTGTTGCATGTGGCCTGCTGCTATTTCGGCATAAGGACCGTTTCCCCAAAAAAGATCCGCCCGCCCCGGTCCCCGGATTGCTCCACCGGTATCCTGGTTGAGCGCAAAGCCGGTAAAGTCGACCCAGCGGTGTATCTTGCCGGAGCCGTCGATAAGGGGCTGTTTAGTCTTAATAAACACAAGCGCAGCCGGAGGAAAAAGCCTCCGGTCAAGGGCAAGGGACCGACCGGGGGTTAATCGGACTCCCATATAGCCGATGGGTCCTTGCTTTTCGGTTTTAAAAAATACGTAGCTCGGATTATGGTTTAAAATGCGCCCCACTTCGGTGGGATGATCCCGCAGGTAGGTTCGAATCGCCTGCATCGACATTCGTTCAGCAGGAATTTTACCTTCTTCGATCAGCAGCTTACCGATGCTCCGATACGGATGACCGTTTGTGGTATGATAATGAACATTCATTAATTGCCCTGTATCAAGATATACCTTTCCAGATCCCTGGATTTGAAGAAAAAAAAGATCCACAGGGTCTTTCAGCCAGGCCAGTACCTTTGCTTTGCCTTCGAGCACCCCTTTTTCATCGATTTCTTGTCGATCATGATAGGGAACTACTTCGTGGTCTGATATTCGACCGATCAGAGCTATTCCCTTATATTGAGGGGAAAACAGCGAAAGGTTTATGGTAACGTGATCTTCCGGACGCGCATAAAGAGGATAGCGGTAGGTGGCATCTTTTTTCCGCCGACCCTCAAGCAGCGGTTCGTAGTAACCCGTAAATAAAACCCTTCCGGGTTTTCCCGCCCCAACGGATTGATACACCCAGCAGTTTTCATTGATGTATGCCTGTATGGCCTGAAGAGTTGGCCTCTTACAGAGGAAAGTAAGAAACGCTTCCAGCGAATGGATCATCTGTGAGGTGTCGAAGACCTCTTTTCCAAAGATAAACTTTTTAGATTCCGGCACCCTTTTCAAATAGGACAGGCTCTGCACAATACCATGATGCAATCCATCAAGCGACATGGAATCTTCAAATATCGGGTATGCCGCAGGCTGAATTTTTATCATCGCACTTGAGCTTAACTGCATTCTAAGGGGGGTGCAGCCGGATGCCAGCATTAAAAGCCACAGGCAAAAAGCCGCAGCTCTAAGTGAACTTAGACGGTTTGATCGGGTCATGATTTCTGGGTGTCGGGGCAACCTGTGCGTTTATATGTGCCGCTTTTTCCCCCCGATTTTGCCAGGAGACAGACATTTGAGATTGTTATCTCCCGGTCATAGGATTTGCACATATCATAAATTGTTAATGCTGCAATGGATGCGGCGGTAAGCGCCTCCATTTCAACTCCGGTTTGGTCTTTTACACGAACCGTCGCTTCAACCCGGATGGTGTGAGTTTTCGGCTCCGGGAAAAAATCGATTTGTACATGGGTGACATTTAATGGATGGCACAGTGGAATAAGTTCTGCGGTGCGCTTTGCAGCCATGATTCCGGCGACTCGGGCTGTTTCCAGAACATTTCCCTTCATTACCTTCTGATCGCGAATCCTGTCGAACGTATCGGCTCGCATACAGACAACCGCTTGCGCGGCAGCGATGCGAACCGTTGCCGGCTTGCTGGTAACGTCCACCATTTTAACGCTGCCTTTTTCATCAATATGGCTAAATGTCGACATCAGATTGTCCTTTTTTAAGTGTTCACCGCCCAAGTAGGCGTTTGCTTTAAGCACTTTAGATCACTTTAGGCGCTTACAACTGAGTTCTCGTTTCAACTACCCTTAAAGGGGGCACTTTTTCCAAGCCTAGTCTCGGGAAAAGACTATCTTTTATGCAATCCGGACAAGTGGAACTGTGGCGTATTTTTTCAAAGCTCATGATGTTAGATAGATACGTCCGCTTTGCTGATTAAAATAAACCTTCTTCAATCCAAATAATATTCCACCTTTTCGGTTGCCGTCGTTTTGATGGCCTCCAGGGTGTCTTTTAAAACCGGGAGAACATTTTCCCGAATATCACCGGCAACCACAAGCAGCATTACATCCTCTCCCACGGCCAAATCCTTATCTTCCACTATATTGACCAGGATTTCCACGATACCCGGCCTGCTTTTATGAAACTCAATTACCTGCTTGAGTTTTTCATGATCGACCAGCACACGAAGCCCTGATACCCTGCGACCACAGCGGGAGGTGGCTCTTACCACGCCATTGTGAAACAATATCATTCCGACCTCGTGGTAAAGGGGATGAGATTTAATGCAGTCGATAAATTCATTCAGTTTTTTAAAGGTACTTGATTTTGGATTCAATTTCTTTCGCCTTCTTCAAGTCTTCAGGGGTGTTTACATTAAAAAAGGACAAAAGCTTCGGATCTCTGTATCTTAGCTCAGATTCAGGTATACGGTGAATGCGGCATTTTTTGATGGCATGCGCTATTTTATAATCTCCCGTTGATAGATGCTTTTCTATAGCTGGTAATATATTTTTAGAATAGACTGCACACAGGGGCTCCAGTCCAGCAGATGTTGCTGGTAAGATGACATCCAGCTTCGGTGTGACACATGAAATCACATAGTTGACGATTTCTTTTTTCAAAAATGGCGTATCACAAGCACAGAAAAAGGCGTGGGAATAGGTTGAGTAGAAAAGCCCGGCGTGAATTCCCGTCAATGCGCTTCGTATCGAGAAGATATCTGTTACGATATTTGCATTCCATTCAAGGAAGCACAGAGGATTATTGGTAACAAGGATGATTTCTTCAAAAATCTCCTGAAAGATTGCAAAGATACGATCGATGATTCTCGATTCGCCAACCGTAAGCAGTGCTTTTTCCTTTCCTGAAAACCGCTTGCTCATACCTCCGGCTAAGATTACACCGCTTAAGGAGTATTTCATGCTGTATGCGCCTCTATGAAATTGATTTTCCCAACCCCACCGTTTGGATGGAATTCGTACTTAATATGAAAAATAGAAGCCTAAATCAAGCCTGGTGAACTTTTGTTTTTCATGCTGGCTGTTTATTTTAACCCTTTGATATGAATTTCATTCGTGGTATAAAAAATCATTGAACTTAGTTCGCTTCGCTCACAATTGGCCTCCGGCCCATAGGGCCTACGCCCCGGAGGGAAAGATGGAGTGATGGAAAGATGGAATGATGGGTTTGAAGGAATTCTTTTTATTTAAAAATGGTCTTTTTCAATTTTTATTACCCAATATTTTTACCCCGTGAAATTTTTTTCATATTTTACTGGGGTCATAGTTCCAATATTCCAGATATATGGGGTTTCGACACAGTCCTTGATAATCTTATAATTTCAATATGTTATAGAAATTCCGGGACGTTTATTTAACTTTGAGATGGATTGGAGAAAAAAATGGCCCAGCAAAACGTTACCGTTTTGGATGCAGCAGATATTGACCGAATCTTGACACGAATGACCCATGAAATTCTTGAAGTTCACAGAGGAGCTGAAAATTTGGCCCTTATCGGTATACAGACAAGAGGTGTCTATCTTGCAAAACGGATACAATCCCGTATCAAAGCCATCGAGGAGCTGGACATACCCACAGGGTTTATTGACATCAATCTTTACAGGGATGACTGGACCCGCATTGGCCATCAACCGGTTGTGCAAGCAACAGAGATATCTTTTTCAGTGGATCGAAAGCAGATCATTCTCGTTGACGATGTTCTGTATACAGGCAGAACTACCCGGGCAGCAATGGATGCTCTGGTGGATTTCGGAAGGCCGGACAGGATAGAGCTGGCGGTGCTTGTGGATCGGGGGCATCGAGAACTTCCCATCCAGGGAAATTACGTGGGCAAACATATCGAGACCCGGAGATCAGAAACCGTAAACGTGTTGTTGGCCGAACACGATGGCCAGGACCGTGTGGTTATCGAGACAGGGAACGATCAATGAGCCACCAGACCCACAGAAAGGAAGCCCCCAAAACCGTAAAGGTTGGTATTATCACCGTTTCATCCTCACGCACCCTGCAGGACGACAAAAGCGGGCAGTGGATCAACCAACAGGCAACAACAGAAGGAAACCAAGTGGTCTTTCACAGAGTGGTTCCCGACGATGCCCCGTCCATCAACCAATCGGTTTTCGACGCCATAGGTCGCCATGGTCCACATGTCATTTTGCTGACAGGGGGAACCGGCATCAGTCCCAAAGATGTAACCATCGAGGCAATTCGTCCGATGTTTTCAAAAGAACTTTCGGCATTTGGCACCTTGTTTACCCTTTTGAGCTTTAAACAGGTTGATTCAGCAGCAATCCTGTCTCGTGCGACAGCAGGGGTGATTGGAAAAACCCTTGTCTTCTGCTTGCCGGGAAGCCTGGCGGCCTGTCAGCTTGCCTGCAAAGAACTAATATTTCCGGAGCTTGGACACATGGTTAAACACCTGCTCGAAGCATAGGCGCCAAAGAATCCTGTATGACATTTCGTACAAAACCGAAAGGGGCTGTATGATTTTTTTGACATGCAATTGCAAATCTGCTTCCCGGCTCTTTGGCTTTGGTTATCTATCCCTGCAAATAAGGATGTTCGTTTAATCCTTTCCCTTGAACACCGTCACAGGCCTTGGAACTGTTTTTTTAATTGCCCCCCCTTTTTTCTTTTTGATATCGATCAATAGATCTCTGGCATTGCTTTTGCAGTATCTGACAAAGCGCTTGTGTTATGAGTATTGATGTGATCATAGGATAAGTCCTTTTTATCTTCATTCGCATGTAAATTTTTGCATGCGGTAGAATTTATTTTAAATAAGTGTTATTAATCATGGATAATTTCATATAATTATCTATAATTTACTTGACTCTTGTAACATATTTCGCAAAGATCTAATGTGAAATCATATAATATTTAAAGGGTATGTTTGCTGCTATTTCTTCAAAACGAAACGGTCTCTCATGGGCAGGAATTCCGTAAAGCAGATCAGAGAATCATTGATGATGAGCAAAGCTGAGCTTTCCCGAAAAGCAAATGTTTCTCCAATCACATTATCGAGAATCGAAAAGGGCATGCCCTGTCGTTTGGAAACGAAACGAAAAATTCTTCTGGCTTTGGGCTTCAAACTCACAGATAAGGAAAAAGTTTTCAAGGATTAGGATGGCCATATGCTTTTTGGGAAGAAGAACCATCTGGTGGGCTTGGATATCGGTTCTCGAACCGTGAAAGTCGCCGAACTTCTTGATACTAAAAAGGGCTATAGCTTAAAGAGGTTTGGAGCCGTTGATATCGCTCCCGGGCTCATCGAGGAGGGAGTTGTCAAGGAACCGGCCGTCGTGGCCGATGCGATACGGCAGCTTTTTAAAACCCATAACGTCAAAGAACAGAATGTGGCCATATCCATTGGCGGCTATTCGGTTATCGTCAAAAAAATAAATGTGCAAAGCATGACTGAAGAAGAACTTCAAGATATCATTTACTATGAAGCCGAACAGTATATTCCCTTCGATATTTCAGAAGTCAATTTGGATTTCCAGATTCTCGGGGAAGCTGAAAACGATTCGAATCAGATGAGCGTAATGCTGGTGGCAGCAAAAAAAGAGATGGTGGATGACTATGTACATTTAGTTCAACTGGCCGGGTTAAATCCATGTATCATTGATATTGATGCGTTTGCATTGCAAAATATTTACGAAGTAAATTACGACTCAACGGACGATAACGTTGCATTAATCGACATCGGTGCCAGCAAGACATCCCTGAATATTCTGAAAGGCGATGTTTCCGTGTTTATGCGAGATGTCTCTTTGGGCTGCGGGCAGATCGATTATAAGATAGCTTCATCGGTGGGTTGTTCCTTTGAGGAAGCAGAAGAACTTAAATTGGGTGATAAGAAAAACAGAATATCTTCTGAGGAACTAAGGGAGATCATCACATCGGTTACAACGGATTGGAGTGTGGAAATCAGACGAGCACTTGACTATTTTTACTCTACAGATCCGGAAGGTCGGATCAGCCGAATCGTTCTAAGCGGAGGCGGTGCTCATATTGAAGCTTTTACACACCTATTGGGGGCAGAAACCTCCAGTGAGGTTGAGATAATAAATCCATTTGCCAGCCTTATAATCGAAGACAAACATTTTGATCGATCTTACCTTGAACAGATGGCACCCCAGGCAGCGATATGTTTGGGTCTTTCGCTTAGAAGGGTGGATGACAAATGATACGAATAAATTTACTCCCCTTTCGGGCTGCCAGAAAAAAAGAAAATATTCGCCGACAGATTTCCATTTTCATCCTGTCTTTGATATTCTCGGCGCTGGTTCTTTATTACTACAACTCCAATTTGAATCTGCAGATTCAAGAGTTAACCGATCGGTTTGAAACGGTCAAAAAAAAGCTTAAAGCCAAACGAAAAGATGCTAAAGAGGTGGATGAAATCAAAAGAGCGCTTGAACTTCTAAAAATTAAGATGGAAGGAATTAGACTGGTTAAGTTAAAGCGCAGAGAGCCTGTTGAGCTGCTGGAAACCATGACCAGGGTTGTTATCCCCAAGCGGATGTGGTTTACTAAGTTTACAGCCAGCGATAAAACGGTGGGTATTACCGGAGTGGCGTTGGATCAGAAAACGGTCGCCGATTTCATGACGCGACTTGAACACACTTCCTTGTTTTCAAGCGTGAATCTATCATTGCTTCGTCAGGTAAAAATCGAGGGTTTGAACCTCAAGCGATTTGAGGTTGTCTGTGACAGGGTAAAACTGAATGCAGGCGTAGGGAGTGAAAAGAAGAAAGATGGCTGATGTCTCAGGAAAAATATTTGACCCGCTGATTGAAGCGGCACAGAGACTTTCAAACCCCCAGCGGCTTGCTGTTTGTGTCGGCGCCTTTGCGCTTCTTATTGGAGGATTTGCTTATTTTTCCTTTCTTCCTAAGCTCGCTCAAATCGATCAACTTAAAAATGACATCGAAGCGAAAGAAAGACAGTTGATGATTGCCACGCGAAAAGCAAGCCAGCTTCGCCGTTACCGGGAAATGAAGAAAAAGGCTGAGGCTGATTTCAGAATCGCCAAGAAGGCATTGCCTGACAGAAAAGAAATTCCCTCCTTGCTTACCGGCATATCGAGAGCGGGAAAGGATGCGGGGCTGGAATTTCTCCTGTTTCGACCGAAAGCGGAAATCAAAAAAGATTTCTATGCAGAGATTCCTGTATCCATAAAAGTTAGCGGTTCCTATCATAATATTGCAATTTTCTTTGATAAAGTATCCAGGCTATTTCGGGTGGTCAATATCAGAGATATTACGATGACGTCTAAAAATGGGACAAGCGATCTTGACACATCCTGTACGGCCATCACATATCGTTTTATTGAACCAAAGCCCAAAACGGGCAAGACCACTGCAAAAAGCAAGAAAGGCAAGAGGAAATAAAACGATGAGCAAAGTGATATTCTGATTCCGGTCTCTTTAGATCGTCAGCCAACTGGTTCTTGTTTCTATAGCAGTGAAAAGATCGGGTCTTTCGGGAGGAAGTTTCGGATAAGAAATTGACTCTGCTTTAATAGGTAGCAATGGTTTTGGATAAAAAAGTGATCAATAACTCGTTTCATACGGGGATGCTGATTTTGTTGACAGCCGCCGTAATGCTGTTTAACGCCTGTGATCGTCCAGAAGAGAAGAAAATCGGATCGGTGGTTGTGCGAAAAAAAATCAACACTGCCGGCAGAACTTTAAAAGAATCGAAAAAAAAACCTGTTACAGCGGGTGGAAAACCGATGGCACCTATGGCAGCGGAAACACCTCAAAGAGCGCTTCGGAAAAAGGAGGAAAAACCGAAAGTGGCTTCCCTTTCCGAATCCTCACCGAATAAGGCACTTCACGAAACCTATCCACCCATTTACGACCCTAAAGGCAAAATAGATCCATTCGCTCCCCTGATCAAAGATCAAAGACCTGCTGAAAAAAAGAAGCGTGTAAAAAGACGAATACCGCGCACGCCGCTTGAGCGGATAGATATAAGCCAGATCAAGCTTGTGGCAATCATTCGATCAGAACAGAAGAACTTGGCCCTGGTGGAAGAAGCCAGCGGGAAAGGATATATTATTTCTGCAGGCGCTTACATCGGGCTGAATGGTGGCCGTGTTACGAGAATATTGAAAGACCGGCTCATTATCGAAGAAGAGGTCGAAAACGCCTTAGGCGAAATAACCAAACAAAACAGGGAATTAAAGCTTCAGAAACCTGCTGGAGAATCTTAAAATGACACCGGGAGTTATGAAACGACTGTATCGAAACCTGTCTGTAACCCTGATATTGGCATCTCTTTTAAGCTGCTCTTCCCATATGGTTGCCAAGAAGGAAACGATAAAGACGCCTTTCAATAGAATCAGGGCGATTACCACAGATGAGGATAAAGAGTTTGTTTATGTAACAGTGAAAGGCGACCGGGCATTGACGTTTACATCGGTCAAGCAGCCGTTTCCACTGGCAGTGATTCTTTACTTTCCAGAAACCCTTATCGATACCCCCCGCACATCGATTGAGCCGGATGTTGAAGCCATTCGCAAGATCCGTTTAAGCAGATTAACTGCAAAAGTTCCGGCGGCCAAAATGGAGATTTCTTTAAAAAGGGATGTCCCATACGAAGTAAGCCGGCAAGGAGGCGAGCTTCGGATATCTTTTCGCAAAGTTCCAGAAATGGCGCAAGCAGGGGTTCCCCTAGAGGAAGAAAAACTCAAAAGAACAGCAGCCGGCACCGATTCCCTGCCTGCTGCGTCGGTGTTTCGATCCATAACTACTGAATCGTTTGAAAACGGCATGAAGATTTGGGTAAAGGCAAACGGTGCCATTAAAGATTATCATTCCTTTACCATTAAAAACCCGGCACGTATCGTGTTTGATTTTTTCAATGTTAAAAGCCCCCAACGAGAGGAAAGAAAACTTGCCGTCAATACGCAATGGGTAAAGCGCATCCGCTCCTATAGCTACCCGGATCGGGTCAGGATGGTGGTGGATACAGCTGCGCAATATCTATCCTCATACTCCGCCAAACCAGTAAAGGACGGTCTGCTCATTCAGGTTGGACCGGTTGCAGGCATACCCTCTGAGGTGTCGAGACCGGTGGACGTTTCCAAAAAAGAAAGAATACCTCCTCCCTCTCCGCCCTCTGAAGCGACTAAAATACCAGCACAAAAAGAAAAAAAACCAAAGCTCAAGCCACAGCCGCAAGCACCGGCATGGGTAAATCGGATCGATTTTTTAAGCCAACCGGAAGGGAAATCCACCATCGTTATTGGAACCTCACGACCGGTTAAGTATGAACTTCAAAAAATAGGCGAAAAGAGGCTTCAATTAAAGCTTATCAACACCCGATTCCCGGATTATCGGCAGCGTCCGTTGATAACCACCCGGTTTGCGAGCGCAGTTGACCGCATTATGCCTTTCCATTCTGCTGCTCTTAAGGACACAGCACTTATTTCCATCGAACTTCGTGAAGCGGTTCCCTACATCATTGAGCAGCAGGATGCCTTGTTGCGTATAGGTTTCGAAGCCTCGTCCATACCACCCAGATCCTTTGAAGAAGCCAAACTTCCGGCCTGGAAAGAAGCTTTGGTAAAAGCAGCGGCAGAAAAACCAAAGCCCGAAAAGCGTGTTGAAAAGCTTGCGGTTAGACCCACCCGGGAAACCTCCAAGAAGAAGTATACGGGAGAGAAGATTGCTCTGGATTTTTATGAAACCGATATCAAGAATGTTTTTCGAATCTTAAGGGAAGTAAGCGGCAAAAACTTTGCCATCGATAAAGACGTTTCCGGTAAGGTAACCTTGAGCCTGGACAAGCCGGTACCGTGGGATCAGGTTTTGGATCTGGTATTGAAAATGAACCAGTTGGGCACCGTTGTAGAGGGCGACATTATTCGAATTGCAACTCAGGAAACCCTTAAAAGGGAGCAGGAAATCAAGCGGGCGAAAGCAGCAGCCGAGCTTGAAAGCAAACAACAGGAAAAGGCCCTTGAACCCCTTGTTACCGAATTTATTTCTGTCAACTACGCAAATGCCGAACAAGACGTCAAACCCCATATCGTGTTGACACCCGAACGGGGAAGCATCACGGTGGATAAACGCAACAATCAAATCATCATAACCGATACGGCGGAAATGGTTAAAAGGGCTAAGGAAACGGTCCGAAAGATTGATCGGGTCACCCCTCAAGTGATCATCGAAGCAAGGGTGGTGGAAGCCTCCAGCTCGTTCTCCAGGGAGCTTGGCACCCAGTTGTCGATACAAGCAGGCCCCATCTTTACCAGTGAAGTCGGTGATGGCGTGATCCCCGAGGGTTCGCTTAACTACGACATGTCCGCAACAAACCCGCCGTCTCAGACCTTGGGGCAGATCGGAATCAATTTCTCGAAGCTTATGGGCAGTCCGTTCACCCTGGACGCACGGCTGGCCGCATCAGAATCTGAAGGTAAGGTGAAAATTATCTCATCTCCAAGGGTGATGACACTTGACAACAAAACCGCTAGAATCCGGCAGGGAACCCAGGTGCCGATTCCGAGATTGGATGACTCCGGAAACACGGTCATCGATTATAAAGACGTTGATCTGGAACTGGAGGTTACCCCGCATGTAACCCCTGATAAACGGATATCCCTGACCATAAAAGTCACCAACAACGAAATCGGACAGATCATCAACAATCAGCAATCTTTCACAACCAAGGAGGCCAATACGGAGTTGCTGGTGGATAACGGACAGACCATTGTGATAGGTGGTATCCGTAAAACCAGGAAAGATACTGGAGAATCCGGTGTTCCTGGTTTCAGGGAAATTCCTATATTCGGCTGGTTATTTAAAAAGGAGACGCGATCAGAGGATTTACAGGAACTGCTCATCTTTATCACACCGCATATTGTGCAGCTGGAGCAACGCGGCTAGTGGACTGTTATTTCAATCCTGCAAGCGCTTTCTTCGCTTCGGCGGCAAGGGCACTGTGCGGAACCAGTTTGATTACGTTTTCATAAGCTTCCCGTGCCTTTATGCCATCCCCCGCAAGCGCGTATAGCTGTCCCAGGTCATAGTGTAAATGGGGAATCTGAGGACTAATTTCCACTGCCCTCTCCAGGGTGGAAATAGCCTCGGAGATTCTTCCCAGCGCTTTATATGTAAGGCCAAGACCACGCAATGCTTTTATGAATTTGGGATCCATTTTAAGGGCTTTTAAATAGTACTGCTTTGAAAGAGCATAATTTTTCTTATTATAATAGGCCCATCCAAGGCCAAATAACGGAAACTGGGGGGTGATGTAAGTGAGATCTTCCAGAAGTTCTTCAAAGATGGGGATTGCCTTATCCCATTTTTTTTGATCCAAATAAACCCATCCTAAGTTGTTCTTCGCCTGGGCATAACCAGGATTGATAGCAAGCGCTTTTTTGAAGTGAACAATGGCAAGATCATATTTTTCTTTTGCCCTGTAGACAAGGCCCAGATCGTTGTGAAGCTCCGCATCATCGGGATGAAGTCGTTCCGCCTCCAGAAGTACCTTAAGGGCCTGGGTATAGTTGCCTTGCAAATAGAACGCTTCACCGAGCCGTTTCTTGTCCTCGGCTTTTCTTATGCGCTCCTGGGTTGTGGTGACACAGGAGCCTGCCAGAAACGCCAATAGAAGAAAAACAATTGCCATACGGGCGTATAACCTGATTGACGGAAGTTTCATTGTTTTCTTAAACCTTTAACTGGATCACCGAATGTCACTGCAATGCTCTGTCGGTTGACTGTTCGGTAAGTTGGATGTTTCATGGGTCTGCAGTGTTGTGGTATGCCACCGGTGCTACAATATGGTGATGGTAATGGAATCCGATGCAGTAATGCCGTTTGAATCCGTGGCCACGGCTGTAATCTTATGCACTCCGGTCTCTAAAAACGTCAGCGTGGCATCCCCGTCAGCGCTTGCACTTGAGCTATTTGAGGTACTGGGCCCCTGGATAAGCCATGTAACTATAACGGGCTCGGTTCCACCGGATGTCGAATACGTAAACTCAACATCAGATTCCGGCTCGTCTGCGCCTTCTTTTTGGACAAAAACCACGGTTGCTCCATCCACAGGGGAGAGGATTTCCAGCTGAATTTCATAGTCGCCGCTGGTGGCGTCTTTTGCAGCAGAGCGTGTGCTGGAGGAACCTTCGCAACCATAAACACCCCAAACAATCAGCATACCTGTAAGGACCAAAACACAGCAGAAATAGAGGTGCTTATTCTTTGGGCTCATAACATCCATCTGTTCTTCTCCTGAGAAGGTAAGTTAAAATATTCCGTTATACAGGTCAGTGCACCTTGAAGATTGTGCATGCAATTTCTTCGCCATTAAGGTAGAGTTTCACTTTCCATCTGCCGTAGAACTTGATGTTGTACCCGCTGGACTCTGATATGGAAAACAGCCGTTTCAATGCACTCGCCTTTTTGATCACCAGGTAAGATTCCAGCACTTTGTTCTTTGTTTTTTGCAATGAAAACCGGTAGCTGCACTGATTCTGTAAGTCTCCTTTCGGATTGTACCAGTCTGCATGAAAGGTGTAAAATCCCCTTGGAATCTGTTTGACTTTGATACGGACAACAATTTTATCCTGAGGCGAAAACACGCCCACAGGGACATGAACGACCTCGTTTTTATACATGAAGACCTCACAGTGCAAGCTTTCCGTCACTTGTCCCAATGCGGCAGAGGACATTATCATCGCCGTCAACAATGCGAGGGGCAAACTTTTCAACAGACCATCTCCTTTAAAAACAGAACTCAAGTTTCGCTCCTCTAATCCTTTGAAAAGTCTTATATGATGGCGTCGAATGAAATTTTTAGAAGGCAAAATACAATTTACCGCCCTTCGATAACGGTACAATAGGAGTCAACAAAGCGCTTAAACTAGAGGTATCAAGATCTCGGCTACTTAGCGGCCTTTCCCTTGTACCTGGGCTCGATGTTTCGTGTTGGCTGCCGCCTAAGAGCTTCTGTGTGATTATTTTGCCTTTAAAAATTTTATTCGACTTAAGATCCATTGGCAACTCTACGGTAAAATAAAGTGCGAAACTTGAGAGCGCAACCTCTGGCATTTGCCCTGTTAAAGTCGATACCCTGCTCGGTTAGGCATGCTTTTTCGCGAGCTCCACACACTTCAAAAGGGATTATTCGGCAAATTGAGATACTTTTCATATTTGCCCTTAATTGCTGTTCCAGTGGCTAACCGGTTTCTGTTTTTGATCCAATCATGATAACATTGATTTCTTTTTGCTTCAAAAAGTCGATCACTCCTTTGTGCAAAGGAACCGCAGCCAGCAAGGTTTTCGCGTAGCCGTCATTTCTTAAAAGAAAACCCGGTATGGTCAATGAGGTGTTATATTCCCTTGGCCTTTTCGAGGCAAAAAATGTGGGATTTTTTGTGTAAGCTTCACCCATAGCCATCAGAAGCTTTTCGATGATGTCATTTAAAGTGCCTGCTTTGTTTAACCTAACCACACTGATTCCTGTCTTCTCAATGGCGCGGACCGCATCCCCATAAAGATCCCCAAAATCCACGATAAGATTCGGGCTGTCGTTTTTTGAAATAAGATTGACCTTCGCCTCGACTTGGATTCCCACATAGGGGAAGGTGATCCGGACATTTTCTGCATAACGAACCCCCATGGCCATAAGCACATTTCTTACAAATGTTCGACGGGTGGAAAGACCAATGGGAATCGCATCTTCAGCCTTGCTTTCCTCCTGGACCGCTTCTTGCAGGCTGATGTCGGTGGGGTTTGTCAGCAGGATGTCCTCAACGATAATACCCTTCTTCTCCAAATACTTTAAGATGGGAAGGGGGGTTCGCTGCTCGGGTTTTTGAATGATATTCACACAGATATAACGCAGGGTGTCATCATCTGCAGATTGCCTGGTAATGATCCATTTTGCGTGAACATCGATTTTCAACCCCTTGTCCGAAAAAGTGATCCGGTTTTGAGATTTTATACCCAACTTGTGGAATAGGGTCTCTAGGATATCGGCCGTTGAGCTTTTGGAAGAAATAGAAACCAATTTCACATTCTTCCAGTATGTTTTGATAAGATGCTTTTCCTCCGGTTGCAACTCGTCTTTTAGAAAGATGATCCGCATGCCGTCATTTAATTCAAGAACCGGTGTTTTACTAAGATCGAGCTTCAGATCCTCAGAGCCTTTCCGGGGAAAATACCAGACGCCGTTTTCTTGCAACCGCCCGTTTAAAATGTCTGCCACCCTGCGGAAGGGAGAGGTTTTATCTTTTTTCATAACGGAGGTGTTTTTTAAGGAGGTCATCTTGGATTCAAGTGAAGTCGAATCTGGAACCGATATACGTCCTGAGCTGTCGAAAAGCGAGGCATACCAGGGTTGATTTCGAACAGAAGGATCAGGAAGCAGCAACACCTGGCCCGGATAGATTCTATTGAGATCGGTGATTTGTGGATTTAGAAATCTAAACAGCTCAATCCCCTCGTCGTATGAACGGGTTCCGAAACCGCCATATCCACTTGCGATCAACCTGGAGATAAAGTCGCCTTTACGGACCGTGTACTCAATGGCATAGGGTTCAATGAGTTTAGGAAGATTGGTTACCGTTACAAAAGGAATGGTTACAACACCGGTTTCCTGCCCTACCATGGTGTTCTTTTCCAATTTTTTTAAAGGGATATATATATGCTGGCCCGGTTGTATCAGGTTTACGTCGAGCACATGCGGATTTAGACGTTTAAACAATTCTAAGAATTCGGGAAAATCTTTTTCTGCGATTTCCCCCCGCTGTTTAAACAACTTTGTTACATAATCGTTTTTCTGAACCACGTAAGGATCACAGAGGATGTCCACCGCTCCATCCTGCAGTATAATATATTTTTTATATAATAATGCGGCCGGCAATGGTGAAGGGGTCACAACAAGGGTTAACATCATCACAATGGTAATAACCAGGATACCGTTTCGGTTCATATCATACCCGTTTCAGTTTCATGTGTGATGCAATCTTATCTGATACCCGTTTTATAAACTGGACGAATGCCTCGCCTTCTGTCGGTTTACCAGGTTTAAGAGCGCGGGTCAGATTTTTCTGCTCAAAGCGAATGGGGGAGTTGATCAGCTCTGGGTTGGGTTTAATTTCAAAATCCGGAGGAAACTTGTTTGTAAAATACATTTCCTGAAAGCCCAGGAACTTTAATACATGCGCCGTGGAATTGAGAATCGCCACATCGGATTTTTCGACAAATCCGGATTTCATCGCGCAAACCAGCCCTGCCAGCGATTCACCCCCATGGGTACAGGCGATATGCCCATTGCGGTTTGCCATCAGTTGAAAGTCCATGATTGCCTGTTCGGTGACTTCCACAAAAAAGACTTTTTGTTGGCCGGCAGAATGATTGTAGCGTTCTGTCAGATGGATGACTCGAGGCATCGAAACAGGGTTTCCGATCATCGCTGCCTGGGCCACGCTGGGTTTCACCGCAACCGGTACAAACTTCCTTTTTTCAATAATAGGTTCCGAATAGTATTTATACACGGGGTTTGCATGAGAAGACTGGACCCCAATAATTTTTGGTAATGCATTTATTATGCCAGCATCATAGAACTTGAGGAATCCATTCATGATGGCGGTGATGTTCCCGGCATTTCCCACGGGAACCACCACCACTTTATCTTCCATTTCATATTCGAAATCCTGGGCGATTTCATAAGAATAGGATTCCTGACCCAGCAGGCGCCATGCGTTCTTTGAGTTTAACAGGGCCACCGAATAATTGTCGACCAGTGTTTCAACAACTTTCATACAGTCATCGAAAACGCCTGGGATTTCGAACACAGTAGCTCCATTGCCCAGGGGTTGAGACAATTGTTGAGGGGTGACTTTGCCCCTGGGGAGCAAAACAGCTGATTTGACCCGAGGGCTTAAGTAGGCGGCATACAACGCTGCTGACGCAGAGGTATCTCCACTAGAGGCACAGACGGTCAACAGTTCTGACACTTTTCCTGTGTTTAACAGAAAATGGAAATAGCTCAACGCGCTGGCCATTCCCCTGTCCTTGAAAGAGGCGCTTGGGTTTTGGCCCTCGTTTTTGAAATAAAACCGAAGTCCTATCTTTTCCTGCAGGTTTCTGTTGGCCTCCACCACCGGGGTGTTGCCCTCGCCCAAATAAACAATCGCACTCAGCGGCAATACCGGGCCGATAAACTCATAGTATCGAAATATTCCTTTAAGTGCTGGAACCGTAAGCATCTTCCGATAATCAAATATTTGATGCCATGTTTTTGCCGGGATTTTCTTCAATCTTCCAAAGCACTCGTCATCAATCAGCAGCACCTGGTGACAATTCGGGCATGTGTAAAGCAGCCGATCGATGCCATATTTCTTCTGGCACCCTAAACATCGATAGACGAGGTTCCCTTGGGTTTTTGGAACCAGATGGGAGCGAACATTTTCAGGAAAGTCATTGATTTTCACTTTGAATGATCTCCATTCCATCCATGTAGGCTCTTAAAGCTTCCGGGATGATCACCGAACCGTCGGGCTGCTGGAAATTCTCAAGCACTGCCGCCACCGTTCGTCCTACGGCCAATCCCGAGCCGTTTAGGGTATGGACTAATTCGGTTCCCTTTTTGCCTTTTCTTCTGAAACGAATGTTACCACGGCGGGCTTGAAAATCTTCGAAATTGCTGCACGAAGAAATTTCCCTGTAAACACCCTGGGCCGGCATCCAGATCTCTATGTCATAGGTTTTTGATGCCGCAAATCCCAGATCACCGGTACACAGACTTACTACCCGGTAGTGAAGGCCAAGCCGCTTAAGAATCGTTTCGGCATCGTTCAACAGCGTTTCAAGCTCATCATAGGATGTCTCGGGCAATGCGAATTTGACCAGTTCCACCTTATTGAATTGATGCTGACGGATCAACCCCCTGGTATCCTTGCCATAAGAGCCGGCTTCGGAACGAAAGCAAGGGGTATATGCGGTATATCGAATGGGCAGTTGGTCTTCTTCCAGGATTTCTCCCTGGTGGATATTGGTTACCGGAACCTCGGCTGTGGGAATCAGATAATAATCCCAGCCCTCCAATTTAAAGAGATCTTCCTCAAATTTAGGCAACTGACCTGTATGTGTCATGCTCTTGCGGTTCACTATAAATGGGGGTAATGTTTCCAGGTAGCCGTGTTCCTTTGTATGGATATCCAGCATAAAATTGATCAACGCCCGCTCCAGCCGGGCACCCATTCCCATATAGAGCGGAAACCGGGCACCAGCTATTTTAGAGGCCCTATCAAAATCAAGAATATTCAAGATCTCACCCAATTCCCAGTGAGGTTTTGGTGGGTAATCAAAGCGGGGAGGAGTGCCTACCTGTTTTTCAACCACATTCTCTGAGCTGTCCTTGCCAACAGGTACGGAAGGGTGGGGAATATTTGGTAACACCATCAAAATTTCGTTTATGCTATTTTCAGCTTCGGATAATTCTTTTTCCATAAGCTTGATTTTTTCTGCAACCCCTCGCATTTTTTCCACAAGTTCATCAGCGTTTTCACCCGATTTTTTCAGTCGGGCGATCTCTTCTGACACCTTGTTGCGTTGGTGTCTTAACTGTTCAATTTCAAGCAAAAGACAGCGTCTTTTTTCATCAAATACTTTAAAGGTTTCAAGATCAAACGTTTCCCCGCGTTTGGTAAGAGCATCCTGTACTGCCGACAAATTTTGCCTTACAAACTTGATTTCCAACATGATAATCCTTATTATATTTAATCAATTTAGTTTTAAATAAAAAAAGTACGTTTATAAGCCCTGTTTACCTTTAATTGTCCCACTCGGGGAATGGGAGAAAAGTCCTTGCCTTTAGGCGAAGACTTCAGTTTAATTGCTAGTACCCCAAAGGTTTCAAGGGGTCAAGGATTCGACGAAATGCCTGTCAAGCCTTTTCATTTGCCCCCTGGTCCCTTGAATCCCAAGCCTTCGGCTTTAGCCGAAGGTTGTCGACTCGTTACTATGATACCATAAAATGTTAATTATTAGCAATCATTAGTAATTTAGTCAATGATCATTATAGATCGCCCCGTTTTCAAACGCAATGGATTCTAATGCCTCCAGGGAGTATGCCTATGGAAGAGATTCAGGAAAAGAAGCGAGAGATTAGAAATGAAATGATAAAATTTCTAAGTTCGATACCTGAGAAAAAGCGAGAACAAATGACAAAAGCCATTGAAGATCGGTTGTTTGAATTTGCCAACTTCTTGGAAGCCAATATTTCCTTACTTTACATGAATGGCAAATATGAAGTGGCCACGCGGGAGATCATCAACCGAACCTTGAAATACAATAAGATTGTGGTTCTTCCGGCCTTTGATATGGAAAAACGTAAGGTACGATTGATGAAAGTCGATAACCTGGACACGAACCTGATTATGGGTCCGAAAGGTGTGCTGGAACCGGACGAGAACAAATGCAAGAAAGTACCGATAGAGTGCATCGACATTGCCATTATTCCAGGAATTGCTTTTGACGAAAAAGGAGCTCGAATCGGGACTGGAACCGGCTTTTACGATCGGCTGATTCCCGATCTTCCCATAACTACAAGAAAGGTATCCTTAGCCTTCGAAAGCCAGATCCTGCCGCAGGTCCCCATGGAATCTCACGACAAACACGTGGATATTATCATTACCGAAAAGAGGATTATCTATAAAATTTAGCATTTCTGTTGGCTCGCCTCTCATTCCGGCGGGTTCAACACCTTTTCTATGCGCTTTAGGTTTTCTTCTTGCCCCACGGCGATAACCGTATCGCCGGGGTGTATCACAGCTTCAAAGGATGGATTAAATTCCATGCGGTTGTCTGATTTTTTGATCGCAATAATGATGAGGTTATACTGCTGGCGTATACCGGAATCTTTTAACGTCACATTGGCCAGACTTGACTTGGGGCTGACCGGTATTTCCTCCATCTGGATGTCACTTGCCTTGTAAGAAAAGGCAAGATCCCAGAAGCTGGTTACAGTGGGGCGCAAAATACGTTGCGCCATTGTAAGAGCCCCCAGCTCATAGGGAGTTTCTACGATATTGGCACCCGCAGTGATCAGCTTCGTCTTGGATGTGTGACTGCTGGCTCTTGCCACAATGAAAAGGTTTGTATTGAGCTGTCGGGCCGTAAGTATCAGAAAGACGTTATCGATATCGGTTCCAAGGGAAGCCACCAATCCTCGGGCGCGTTGAATGCCCGCTTTGCGCAGGGTGGATTCTTCGGTAGCCTCTTCACACAGGTACAATACGTTGTCTTCGTCCATTATCGGAATCAGCTCTTTGTTTCTTTCGATGACCACAAGATCCAGGGGTTTTTGTTTCAGATTCTGGCAAATGATTCTTCCAATTCTCCCGTAACCGCAAATAATATAATGGTTTTTCAGTCGCTCGATTTGAATATTCAACCTTCTTCTCCCAAAAATGGTTCTAATTTGTCCTTCTACCATAAACTGGACCAGTGAACCTATAAGATAGCCCAAAAAACCGACACCAACCAATATGAGGACAATCGTATAGATTCTCCCCGCTTTGCTGACAGTATGCACTTCACCGTAGCCTACGGTGGAAAGGGTAATGACGGTCATGTAGAGGGCATCAAAAACATCCCATCCCTCAATGACGACATAACCTAAGGTGCCTCCTACCATGATCAGCAATACAAAAAAAATGGACAGAATGAAATGACGAGATGTATTCATGAAATGCTGCTAACCGTATTGCGTTTCGGTGTCGTGTCTTATGACAGAAACCGGAGCGAGATCCACATTAGAAAACAATCTTCCAATAAGCGATCTTTGTTGAAAAATCAAGACATTTTCCCTTAATTTTAGATCACTTACAACCTATTTCTCATCGCCTCCCCCCTTTAGGGGATCGTTATTCCCGAGTGGAGTTTCAGGAAAAGACGCAAGCTTCATAATAATAAAACGGAATCATAGCCGATAAAATGGATAAAACAGGCTATCAAAGACGGTGCCTAAATTCTTGACCCCCTTACCGTGATCTGGTAGAGAACAGCCATGTTTAGCGACTCCAAGAAATATGAACGACTGCGGGAAGAGATGGTTAAAAAGCAGATTGAATCCCGCGGCATAGCCGACCCTAAAGTGCTTATGGCCCTTCGGAAGGTTCCCAGACATCTTTTTGTCAGCGAGGCATTGCGGGATCAAGCCTATGGAGACTTTCCGCTGCCGATTGGAGAGCAACAAACGATTTCTCAGCCTTACATCGTGGCTGAGATGACCCAGGCGCTGAAGCTCGGCAAAAACGATCGGGTGCTTGAAATCGGAACCGGTTCAGGCTATCAGGCCGCGGTTCTTGCGGAAATCGCATTTCGGGTCTACACCATCGAGCGAATTCGCTCCTTATACCTGAAGGCTCGAAAACTTTTCGACAAACTTCACTATCATAATATCATTACCAAATACTCCGATGGATCCGGCGGCTGGCCGGAAGAAGCCCCCTTTGATGCCATTATTGTTACGGCAGGTGCACCGGAGATTCCCGAAGTCTTAATCGACCAGCTGGCAGTAGGAGGAAGAATGGTCTTGCCAGTGGGAGACCAGTATTCTCAGGATCTCATTCGAATTATCAAGGATGAAAAGGGCATACGCAAAGAAAATCTTGGCGGGTGCCGATTTGTTAAACTTGTAGGCGAGCATGGCTGGAGAGATAGTTGAGTGCTGCGAAAACTCTATGATTGGGTTCTTCACTGGGCAGAGACTTCTTATGGAAGCTGGGCTCTGTTTGTACTTGCCTTTTGTGAGTCGTCTTTTTTCCCAATTCCCCCCGATGTGCTCTTGATCGCTTTGGCGATTGCCGTTCCTGGAAATGCACTTCGATATGCGCTTATATGCTCTGCAGGATCGGTTCTGGGTGGATGTTTCGGTTATATCATCGGCTGGCAGTTTATGGCAAGTATCGGAGAGCGAATAATTGAATTCTATGGCCTTATGGACAAATACCAGCACATCCAGGACCTTTACATGAAATATGACGCATGGGCCATCGGAATCGCCGGCTTTACCCCTATCCCCTATAAAGTCTTCACCATCTCAGCCGGTGCTTTTAAAATTAACTTTTCAGTGTTCGTGCTTGCGTCTGTCTTATCACGGTCTGCGCGTTTCTTTCTTGTGGGAGGAATGATTTACATTTTTGGTCCGCGGATCCAAAGGTTTATTGACCGGTATTTCGATTTGCTGGCAGTGGCATTTGTAATACTCCTGGTGGCAGGGTTTATGGTCGTAAAGGTTTTATTTTAAGCCTGTAGGCGGGATTGGGGTTTTCGGAAACCGAACTTTTCCTTGAGCTTTTCGCTTACGATAGCCGGAACCATGCCGTTGATGTTGCCTCCAAATGCGGCAGCCTCTTTGATGATGGAAGAACTGGTAAAAATCCATCTTAATCCGGTCATCAAAAATACGGTTTGAATTTCCCGGTTCAGCCTGCGATTCATCAAGGCAAGCTGAAACTCGTATTCGAAATCCGATACAGCCCGCATACCCCTTAATATGGCATTGGCATTGCGTTTGGCTGCATAATCCACCAGAAGGCCGTCAAATACATCCACTTCAACGTTGGAGAAATCTTCCAGGCTTATTTCAAGCATCTCCTTTCGCTCCTCTGCGGTAAACAACGACTTCTTGGCAGGATTGTGTAAAATGGCAACGATGATACGATCAAAGATTTTTAATCCTCTTTCAATGATATCAAGGTGACCATTGGTAACCGGATCAAATGAGCCGGGATAGATGGCAGTGCGCTGAATTTTTGGGGAATGTTTGTCTTTCATGTTCGTATCTTTGAAAAAATTTTCTGAACTCATAACACATAACGCAAGAAACTTACAAGCGTTTTCCCATACCGCCTCTTATCGGAAAGCAAATAAGCAGATTCATCAATAGAAATGGATTCGGCGGGTGCATGCTCAACAACCACCGTTGCACCCGCTGTGAGACACCGGCTTCGAAGAAGATTATCCAATGCCGGTTTTACATAGTTCATCTGGTAAGGGGGATCCATGAAAACAAGGTCAAAGCGGCAAGGAATTGAGTTGAGTGGATCCAAAGATGTACATATATCACAGCGGATTATTCTTGATCTTTCTTTGAACATGCAGGATTGAACGTTTAGTTCAAGGATCCTAAGGGCGTTGCTGTGATTATCGATAAATACACAATAGGTTGCCCCTCTGCTGAGCGCTTCAATTCCAAGTGCACCCGTTCCTGCAAACAGATCCAGCACGTTGCTGCCGTGGACGCGGTCAGCGAGTATATTGAAGATGGCTTCTCTTTGTCTATTTCCGGTGGGCCGAATCAATTTACCAGGGGCAGATTGAAGCTTTCTGCCCTTTAACTTGCCGCCGATGATTCGCAATCCCTTTTTGAACATTTTTTGTCTTTGAAACTATTACACCAAATATCATCCACAGAGTATACGACATCCGAGAAGACCAAATCACCGCTTCAATTTGCTCTTGGGTAATTATCAATCAGTCTTTCAATTTTTTATGGAGGTAGCTTCGACCCACACCAATGGCCTTGGCCGTTTGTGTGATGTTATGGTTGTGTTCCTTGAGCTTTTGTTTGATAAATTCTTTTTCAAAGGCTTTCTTGGCTACCTTCAGATCATTGATGGAGAAAAGCTCATCTTTCCTGCAAACTCCTGTATTTGTGAGTTCGGAGTTGTAAGGAGCCGGGATATCGGAGACCTCGATGGTATCACCCCTTGCCATAATGACAAGTCTTGCCATCAAGTTTTTCAGCTCCCTCACGTTGCCAGGCCAGTTATATCGTTGCAGCAGTTGCATTGCATCGGGCGAGATGGTTTTTTGCTTTTCGCGGTTCTGTTCTCCTATTTCGTCCAAAAAGGTCTTGATCAACATCGGGATATCATCGATACGTGCCCTTAAGGGAGGAACCTCTATGGGAATCACATTCAGTCGGTAATAGAGATCTTCTCTGAAGTTTCCGATTTCTATTTCCCTTTCAAGGTCTTTATTGCTCGAAGCGATAACCCTTGCATCCATTGTTAGGGTTCTTGTACCGCCCAGGCGCTGATATTTCAGTTCCTGGAACACGCGGAGCAGCTTGCCCTGCATTCGCAAGCTCATGTCTCCAATCTCATCAAGGAAAATGGTTCCTTTACCGGCTAATTCCAGTTTCCCTTTTTTCCTGGAGACAGCACCCTGAAAGGCGCCTTTTTCATAGCCGAACAGTTCACTTTCGAAAAGGTCTTCGGGTATGGCCGCACAGTGGACGTCTATCAATGGCTTATCGGCTCGTGAGCTGAGTTGATGGATCGTACGGGCTACCAATTCCTTTCCGGTTCCGTTTTCTCCGGTTATCAGAATCCATGCGTCGGTTGGTGCGGCAATGGCAATTTGCTCTCTTATTTTGACAATTGCAGGGCTGTTTCCCGTAAGGGAGTGTTTTTCGATGGTCTTTTTCCTCAAATACCTGTTTTCTTCTTCAAGTCGTCTAAAATTAAGAGAATTGTTTATCGCCACTATGACTTTATCAATCGAAAGCGGTTTTTCAATAAAATCGAACGCACCGAGTTTGGTTGCCTTGACGGCGGTTTCTATGGTTCCATGTCCCGTTATGATGATCACCTGAATGGAAGGGTGATCTTTCTTGATTTCCTGCAAAGCTTCAATGCCATCGATACCGGGCATCCAGATGTCGAGCAGGACAAGATCTGGTGATTCCCTGTCGATGATTTGCAATGCTTCATAACCATTAGATGCGGTGATAACTTCGAACCCCTCATCCGATAACAAACCGCTTAAAGATTGTAGTATGGAAGGTTCATCATCTACGATCAAAACAGAAGGAAACATAGCCGTATTCTTTCCCCTTTAATCTATAATGGTGTGCAATATCCCGGAAAGCCACTGCTCCATTCCAACAGTCGTCCTGGTTCATTCTCCTTAAACCGGCAATTCAATCACAAATTTTGCCCCCCGGGGTTTATTATCCTGAACACTAATCATTCCATGATGATCGGCAACAATTGTACTTACAATGGTAAGCCCCAACCCCATGCCAGTACGTTTCGTAGAAAAATAGGGCTCAAACAACCTGGTCTTGTCTTCGTCTGAAATGCCAATTCCGTTGTCGGCCACCTCCATGCGGACTTTATTTAAAATCGGATCATGAGAAAGAGAGATCCTTATTTGCCCCTTTTCTTTAACCGCCCAAATGGCGTTGTCCAGCAGGTTAATGATAGCCTGTTTCATTTGTTGCCTATCGAGATTCAATAACGGGATCCCATCTGAGATTTGAATATCAAAGTCGATATTCGGATGCCCTTGCCTGTATAATGAAATGGTCTCTTCAATAATCGGGGGTAAACTGGCTGGCCTTAGTGTGGCAGCCGGAAATCTTGCGAACGAAGAAAATTCATTCACAAGATTTCGAATTAATTCAACATTATCTATTATCATTTGTGTGCACTCATCGAAGACAGGTTCATTGAGCTTACCGGAGAATTTTCGTTTCAGCCGTTGAGCAGACAACGTGATAGGTGTCAGGGGGTTTTTTACCTCATGTGCGATTCGCCTTGCCACTTCCCTCCATGCTGCCATGCGCTGAGCTTTTTCCAGATAGGTCAGATCATCAAACACCATCACGGTTCCCAAATGGCGTGCCGCATCGTCCTTAAGAGCCGTTACGTGGACCATGAAGCTCTTAGGCCGACCATCGATAACCAGTCTCAAGGGCAATTCGACCGTTCCTCCCTTTGGGCCTGAAAGAGATTCGATTATTTCGCTTGCCAGATCTAGATGCTGGCCTTTTAGCAATTTTTTGTAGCTTTTATTTAGGATTTCCTCTGGGTTCAAGTTCAACATCTTTTCCGCCGACGTGTTGATGGTGGTCACAATACCGCCTGCATCCAGGGTAATGACGCCTGCAGAGACGCTTTTTAAGACGGTCTCAATATATTTCCGTCTCGCCTCCAGCTCGATATTCTGCTCTCTGAGCTTTTTTGCGGACAATTCCAGCTGTTCTCTTCCTGAGCGCAGGTCGCGAGTCATTTTGTTAAATGAGTCGACCAGTGTCCCGATTTCATCATCTGCAACCGGCGCGATCCTGAAGTTCAGATCTCCCTCTGCCACTCGTCGGGTCCCTTCAGCAAGTTCCATGATCGGGATGGTGATGGATTTGGCCAGATAAAAACCGAACCAGATGGCGCAAAAGACCACCAGCATAGCAACGATGGAAAGTGTAATATAATAGGTCATCTGTATCGGCTTTTTCAGCAATTCAATTTGTTGGTATTCTTCAAATCCACGGGTGATCGCACCCATACTCATGGACAAGTCTTGAGGAATGAGGTCGGTTATGACAACAAACCCTTTGGCCTCTTTTTGAGGAATGCCGAAAGGCACCGTGCCGATAATTCTAAGAAGCTCTCCAACCTCTACTTTTACGGTAAAAGACCGGACACTTTCCGGTGCAATCTCTTTCTGAAGATCTCCGGTCGATACCATAGGAACCGATGGTTTTTTGAGCTCAGTCCCCAAGGAAAGAGCGAGACGATCCAGGTTAGCGGAATATACTTCAACCGCATCGAGGTTGAACTCTTGCCGGACGTAATTGATGTATTGGGCGAGATCCTTTTTCTTTTCGACAGCCACCAGGTCTTTTATCTGAAGTTGGCGGGCGATTTTTTCCAGAAAGAACTTATTGTTCTCCTCGGCAATCGTGTACAATCGGCGGCCCACACTCAAGGAGTTTTCCAGTGCTTGTTCCATCGGTACATTAAACCAGGATTCGATGCTTGTGGTAACGAAGTTGACGGCAAAGATAAACAGGACCGAAGCGGGTACCAGGGTCAGTGCAATAAAAGCAACCACCAGCCTGGTGCGAAGCTTTGCCCCCATTACCTTGCGTTTTCTGTCATATAACAACTTGACAAGATTTCTGACAACAAGAAAGATCAGCAAGATCACCAACAACAGATTGATGTTAATCAGGATAAACATCAAAATCGTGTTGGATATGGGAAACTGCGGTCCGAAGGGCACAAGCCGAGTCTCGACAAATGTCACCAGCGCCACTATCGCCAAAACCACAACGAAAATAATCCCCTCTCGTTTGCGGCGTTTTCTGTCTTGTTCCGTTAAAAAGGTAAGAGATCTTTTATTTCGGCTTCTTTTCATTTCTCTTCTCAAAGGGGGCTTACGGAAAAACTGGGTCTGAAAGCGTAAAATTTCATTCAAGTTTCGCACCCTATTTTACCGTGAAATTGCCAATGGATGTTAAGTCGAATAAGGCATTTCAAAGGATTAGGGGTGCGAAACTTGAGAATTCATTTATCCAAAAGCCTAATAAATGAAATCCACCGTGTACCAATCGGTTTCAAAATCCCATAACGATACGAAAAATAAGACGTAATGCAAATGAAACGGAAGCGTAAGCTTGTTAAGCTCCGCCTTTGCACCCAATTGATAACGCCTTCCCTTTTCAAGTTTGTTGAGACTGACAACCTTTAGACCATCGATTTCAGCCATGTGTTTTTGGGCTTCCTCAAATGACTGTGTAAGGTAGGGATTACCGTTTTCCCAGGATCGGGTCACCACAAATTCCTTTTTGAGGTTATTGTACTTGATGGTATGAAATACCTTAAGATCGGCAATGGTTTTATCTTTCCAGATGCTGCGAACCTTGCTAAGCGTGATCAGAAACGAGAATGTTGTGGGCACACCACTTAAGATGGCCTGTTTCATCTTTTCCCTGAAAGCGCCTTCAACCTTCAGATAAACCAGAAGATCGTCCCGAGTGTTGGTTACGATGACATTGGACAATGTGGCGTCTTGTGCAATCGATTTCGAAGGAATGAAAAGCAGAACAAGAAGAAAAAACATCCGGGTTCTTAAGTTGCAAAGTGATGTCATATTCAACCGCAGTATTGCAAACCATGTGAAAGATGCGATACTAGCTGATTAATCATTCATAGCGGATACAGGCTTAAATGGCAAGTGATTTCGCCTGGAAATCGGCAAGTTGGTTTGCTCCCTCGATCAACCGGGTTTCCCAGGAATCTCGTTGGGTGAAGAATTTTTTCAGGAAGGCGTGATTGAAAGTATGTCCCGATTTATTCAATACCACATGGCCCAATATGGGGATGCCCAGCAATGAGAAATCGCCGATACAGTCTAATATTTTGTGTCGCACAAATTCGTCCTGGTATCTCAGTCCCTCATGGTTAAGTATTTTCTGTTCATCTATCACAACGGCATTGTTAAGAGAACCGCCGCGAGCAAACCCGTACCGTTGCAAGTAATCAAGCTCGTGAATGAAACCAAATGTTCGCGCCCTGCATATTTCCTCCTCGAAAACATTTTCGGATACGAATAATGACAGGGATTGTTCTTGAATCAGCGGATGATCAAAATGAATGGTGCAGGTTATTCGAAAGCCCGGTGATGGGTAGACTGCCACTGATTTTCCGTCTTGCTTAAGTTCAATGGGTTTCTTGATAATGAAAAAGCATCGGGAAGCGATCTGCTCTTTGATACCGGCGGATTTGATCAGTTCAGTAAACGGGCCAGCGCTTCCATCCATTATGGGAACTTCGTATGCGTCCAGTTCGACCAGCGCGTTGTCGATGGAAAGGCCGGCAAAACAGGCCATCAGGTGTTCTATGGTTGAGACGATAAACCCATCATATCCGATAACGGTGGCAAGGCTTGTGTCAACCACCCTGTTGAAATGAGCGGGGATATGAGGGCATTCCGGAACGTCCTTTCTCACAAACTTGATGCCGTGATTGATAGGGGCCGGGTAAATGGTCAAGTTGACTTGCTGTCCAGAATGCATCCCAATACCGGAACAGTTGACGGGTTCTGCAATGGTTCTTTGTCGAAAATGCAGGGTCACAATTTTCACCTATCCACACACACCGAGTTATGGGCTTTGCCTCAATTGGAAAGATGGAATGATGGGTTTGAATGAATTCTTTCTATTAAAATTGATCTTCGCACTTTTTATAACCCAATATTCCATAGTTCCAATTCAGCTCTTAGCTCTGTTGCAGGCGGAGCACAAAATTGAAACAAGGCCCTTTATTGTCCCAAATGCTTATTTGCATGTTTGCAGGAAAATTGCAATAGCAAAACGTCGATTTTCTGAAGCAGACAACAGGACCCAGCGCATATAAAACGATTGTGCTTATTTAAGCGATCTGCTATAGGTGTAAGTTATAGAAATCCATCAGGTACCTTCCAAATACCGCCCTTCGGTGCGGATATTTAGGCATTTATCATGAACAACGCTTAAAGGGGTGTTCCATTGCTTGCAAAAGTTTTAAGCAGCGCTGTTTCTGGAATCGATGCCTATATCGTTGAGGTAGAAGTTGATATCACCAATGGGTTGCCTACCTTCACCACCGTTGGGCTTCCAGAAGCTGCTGTCAAGGAAAGTAAGGAGCGGGTTAAGTCCGCTATTAAAAACTCGGGCTACACCTTCCCGGATGATCGAATAACGGTAAATTTGGCCCCGGCGGACATAAAGAAAGAGGGTACGGGCTTTGACATGCCCATAGCCCTTGGTATTCTCACCGCAAACAGGGTTATTTCTCAGAAAATTGTTTCAGGATACCTCTTTTTGGGTGAGCTGTCTTTGGATGGCCGCGTGAAGCCAGTTCGCGGTTCACTTCCAATGGCACTGGCAGCAAAAGAGGCCGGGTATCTTGGAATCGTGGTTCCCGCCGATAACGGGTGTGAAGCGTCTGTTGTGAGGGGAATTTCCGTTTATCCGGTAAAAACGCTGTCTCAAGCGGTGGCGTTTCTTTGCGGTGAAATAGTCCTTGAGCCGGCAAAAACGGACATTTCGGCCGTCTTCAACCATGAAAACAGATCGGAGGTGGATTTTTCCGAAGTCATGGGACAGGAGCATGCCAAACGGGCCCTTGAAATTGCGGCAGCAGGCGGCCATAATCTCATCATGATCGGCCCGCCGGGCTCCGGCAAGACAATGCTGGCCAGGCGTCTGCCCAGCATCCTGCCTCCCATCTCTTTTGAAGAAGCCATTGAGACCACCAAGGTATTCAGCGTGGTGGGCATGCTAGGAAAGGATCAAGCGCTTATAACACAACGGCCCTTTCGCGCACCCCATCACACGATTTCCGATGCCGGGCTCATTGGCGGTGGCCATGTACCAAGACCCGGTGAGGTGAGCCTTGCACACAACGGGGTGCTGTTTCTGGATGAACTACCGGAGTTTAAAAAACACGTGCTTGAAGTTCTCCGACAGCCCCTTGAAGACATGATGGTAACCATCTCCAGGGCCTCTACCACCCTTACCTATCCGTCCAGCTTTATGCTGGTAGCGGCCATGAATCCGTGTCCGTGCGGCTATTATTCGGATCCGAAACACGCCTGTACGTGCAGCTTCGGGCAGATTCACCGGTATCGATCCAAAATATCGGGCCCGCTGATGGATCGTATCGACATCCATGTGGAGGTGCCTGCGGTACCATATAAGGATCTTAGAAAAGAAGGGGTCGCCGAATCCTCTGAAAGCATCCGAAGCCGTGTGACTGCCGCCAGGCGCGTTCAGGCCAAGCGATTTGCAAAAACAAAAATCCATTGCAACGCCCAGATGGGAAGCCGGCACATCAAAAAACACTGTCAGGTGGATGATGCTTCCGCTGAGCTTCTTGAGTCTGCCATCGACAAGCTGGGGCTTTCCGCGCGTGCTTACAACAGAATTTTAAAGATTGCACGCACCATTTCGGATCTGGAAGGAGCAGCGGATATCCAATCCTCTCACATTGCAGAAGCCATTCAATACAGAAATCTGGATCGAGGAAAACGGCTGGTATAGCAGGTTTGGCCCAAGCAGGGAGCGCCGCCGGTTGTACTGACAAGCCCTGAACCGTCAGCACTCCCCATTATAACATCTTTGCTGTTACCGGAGCAACGCTTCGGTGATTGCGTCAACGAATTCCGGAACATGCATGGGGATCTGCCCCGAGACGTAGTTTCCGTCGATGGCCGCCGCCCAGTCGGCATGGAACGTGCCGCCCATCAGCTTTACCGAATCTTCCACAGCCAGCCACCCTGCGGTATGCTTGCCTTGCAGAAGGTCCGCTGCCGCAGGCGGAATCGGGCCGTGGCAGATCGCTGCGATGATCTTTCCATAGGCATAGGCGTCTTTGAGAAACTCCTGGGCCTCTGTTCCCACCGTCAACCTCCATGGGTTCATGGCCCCATGGATCCATAAGGCGTCAAAGTCGGACATCTTCAGATCCTCGGCCTTGATGATTCGGTAATAGCTTGCTGGAATTTCCTGGAACGGGATGGTGGTGCCGAAGCTTCCTGTGCGCACCTCAGAATCGAGCATGGCCGGTCGAGCTTTCTGGATGGGATCGAACAGCCCGACGATGATCTCCGCCCCACGATACATCAATTCCAGCGTGGGAGCGCAAAGCTCAATATCCTCCCAGTCCTCGGCCGTCATGGCCATCACCTTTTTACCTTTCAGTATTCCCTTGTGGTGATCAACGAAGTTCGGGGCGAACAGTTTGCAAAGAGCTCTGAGCACAGCAGGAGTGGAATAGGTATCCCTGCCGGTGATGATATTTCCATCTACGGCAACAGAACCGGCCTGATAGACGGCAACCTTTCTCAACATATAATCCACGGTTCGGTTCCCTACGGCCTTTTTTCCGTTGAGCAGATCCAGATGGATCATAGGCATGATTCCCGCACCTATGCCTGCTATGGGAACACCCCGATCAGCCACGGCTTTGATGAACTTCAGCGCCACATCGTCTGCAACCAGGATATCCCCGGAGTGGCTTCCCAGGATGATCAGTGCATCATAGGCTGTAGGATCGGCTACCTTCAAAGACCCTGTCCCCTTGCCAGGAACACCCGGGGCCACCAGGTTGGGATCTTCTTTGAGTACTACCGGATACTCGACCCGGTTTCCATTCATCCCTAACCCGTCCATGCCTTCGGTTAGAGTCAGCCCCCAGGTTCCCCGAGGGATCCTGATGCCGTTCATCGGCCGGGTGTTTTTCCACAGATGATTGTTGTCCATGATAAATTGCGGTGTTCCACCAAATTCCCCAATAAACTCGGAAAGGTAATAGGCCTGCCAGTCACTGAATTCGCAGGCCACAAGAAGCCCGATCTTTTTCCCCGCCAGAGGGCCCTTGGGTTTGATCTTCCCTGCATACTTGCCTTTCCAAACGGTTACCCCATTTTCCTCTACCAGATCGATTCCCGTCTGCTTGGCGATCTCAAGGAACGGGGAGGCCGCCGAACGGGAGACAAAGGGTCCAAAAAAAACGAGTCCTAGGATGAGCATCGCTGTAACGAATCTTTTCATGGTCCTTTCCTCCTTCCTTTTAAGAAAACAGATGGAAAATTGATGAAAAAACTCCCGCAGTCGTACGTTGGTCACTTTGTTGTATCTACGGGTATCCCGGATCACCTCCTTTCCATATAAAGAAGTTTTGTTACATGGAGAATCAGCCAGAAAGGTTAGCAGTCAAATCCAAAACAGAAGTGCCGGACAGACGTCCAACAGTCGTTGGAACTTAGGATCTCAGACTATAATACATAGTATGATATGAGTTTAATTTATCTACGATCCCGAAAATTCTGTCAAGTGTTTTCTGCTCACCGGATTATGTTTGTGAAAACATCTTGACTGAGATCCTGCATTTCAGCTTCGGTAGTTTCTTAATTAAGCATATGCGGTATTCGTATCTCGAAATATGGCACCGTGATGAGCCATAAATGGTGATCCCTGACGGATTCGAATTTAATATTAGAGGCCTTTCAATTATCCCTAAGCCACTCGGGTAGCGCCACATTGAGCTTCCGCGCTGTTTCTTTCAGGTTTTCCACTGTTCCGCGAGGAAGCGGGATACCGTTTTTCAGCCGTTTTTCATATGTTATCCTCTCAAGCTCGCCGGGAACCAGAATCTCACTGAACCCCTCTGTCCTTGGTAAGGATTTCACCCCCTCGATGTAACCGTCCACTGTCTGCCTGTATATTTCGAGATCCGTGAACGTACCGATATCGATGGCTGCCACTACCCCGTTTTGGTTGTGCTCTCTTTGTTTTTTCTTTCCGCTTAAAATAGGCTCCTGAAGTGGGTTTCCTGCCATAATGCCCGTGAGGCATTCGAACATCATGGCAAGCCCAGAGCCCTTTGGGCCACCGAAAGGAAGCAGAATGGAGGCAAGGTTGGGATCGGTAGTGGGTTCTCCATTTTTGTCCAGTGCCCATCCCTGTGGTATGGGCGAGCCCTTGTCGCGCGCCAGCCTGATTTTACCGCCTGCAGCGATGCTTGTGGCCATATCCAAAACCAATGGTGGGTGCTGTTTTGCCGGCGCCGCAATGGAGATCGGGCTGTTGTGCACCCCTGGGGCTCGGGCGCCGAACGGCGCCATATTGGGTGGGCTGCATACAATGGCAATGCCGACGGCATTCCTTCTTGTAGCCATAAGGGTATAGTATCCCAGGGCGCCCTGGTGGGTGATATTCCGCAGCACCGCCCATCCGATTCCGGTTTTTTTAGCCTTGGTGATGACTTTGTCCATGGCGAACACCGTAACCACTGGACCGAATGCGCGATCTCCTTCCACCATCAGAACCGACGGAGTCTCCCTTAAGATTCGGATGTTCGGCTTGGGGTTCATCAGGGCTCTTTCAACAAGCTCAACATACCAGGGGATGCGCAATACACCGTGGGAGTCAATTCCGCTTAAATTGGCCCATACCAACACCTCTGCTTCAAGGGCCGCATCTTCTGGAGCCATTCCCAGTTTTTCAAAAACTTCAGAGGTAAACTTCTGCAGCACTCTCCAATCGACGCATACACTTTCCATCGCTCATCTCCATTTTCTGATTTTATAAGCAGCACAACTACCAGTTAATTTAACGTCTTGGAATTTCTATAACACATTTAAAATTACCGCCACCCTTTACGGCAGTACTATGGGCAAAAAACCTGGGGCGGCCATGGGAAAAAACAGAAGCCAATCTTTCAAGCTGCAGGAAAGATTGGGGTCGGTTCGCTTATCGGAATAGCATCTTGCTTCTAGGGCAACGATCAGGTTGTCGGCATTTTCAAATGTACGGCGAAGCAAAGGTATAGCAAGTGTCTTTAATCGGTAAATGGGATTTTTCCTCTGCTCGATACCCCGTGCCTTTTGTGCGGCTGTTGTTTCCCTGGCCTGGTTTAATATAACGGGTACGAAACGGACGATCAAACATAGCATCGTTGCAATTCGAGTGGCGGGAACACGGGGAATCGGTCGTAAAAACCATTGTACAGCGGATTTTATATGCCACGAGGGTGTTGTGGCAATAAACAGCAAGCTTAAGAAAACAATCACCAAAAGCCGCCATCCCAAAAGGAAACCATGGTAAAGCCCTTGTTGTGAAACCTTTAGGAAATACACGTTAAAAAGAACATTACCCTCTTCTGAAAATGCGCGTGCAACAAAGATGATGGCCGCAAAAAGAAAAGCATACCGGACTTCTCGAAAAATAGACTTAAGCGAGATCCCACAGCACCTTATGGCCATCACCAGAAAAACACCGAAGCCAATTAAAAAAAACCAGGGGGCGCTTACGGTGACCGCACTGTATAGAATCAGCAACAGGATTTTAAATCGTACATCAAGTTGATGCACCACCGTGCTGCCTGGATGATAGCCGAATATGCTCAACTCAGCCATGAACTGAGCCCCATTCCCATCCGTGATGAACAGGGCTGCCTTATTCCGAATTTTTCCACCTCGAGCAGAATTTTCTCAGGACAGCCGTCCCTTACGATCCTACCATGGTTCATCACGATCAACCGATCAGCATGGGCTATTACTTTTTCAAGGTCATGGGTTGCCATCAAAATGGTGCGGCCGGAACGATTCAGAGAAACGATCTGTTGTAATACTTGTTGGACAGCCGGGTAGTCTAAGCTTGAAAAAGGCTCATCGAAAACGATAACCCTGGAATCCATGGCCAGAATACTTGCAATGGCAAGCCTGCGTTTTTCTCCCTCGGAAAGAAGATGCGGCCGGCGCTGGGCAAGTTCGCTCAAACCTACCACTTGCAGTGCCCGTTCCGCGCGTTGTTTGATTTCCAACCGATCAAGGCGTAGATTCTCCGGTCCGAAAGCCACATCTTCATAGACCGTTTCACCGATGATCTGGCTGTCGGCATCCTGGAACATCATGCCAACCAGCTGCCTGGCTCGTCTCGGGTCAGTATGTACTGCAACCCCTGCCACCTTCACCGTACCAGTGGTTGGCAGCAGCAGCCCGTTGAGATGTCTCAAAAGAGTGGTCTTGCCCGAGCCATTGGGACCGGCTATCACCACAAACGAGCCCGCTTCAATCTGGAAGCTGACGCTCTCAATTCCAAATGTGCCATCACTGAATCTATGGCTTAAATTTTCTACTTCAATAATGTTCATTCCCCCAAGACTCGATCGAAACGTGCATCCCTGGAAACGGATCCTGATACCCCGATAATAGGTCGAAGCGCTCTTGAAATAGCTGCTGCGGCCGCAATTTTCAATCCATCACCGATCAAAAACGGATACAACCCCACCGCAAGTGTTTTGGACCATGTCATTGCAGTCAGGATCTTAAGCCACCAGAGCCCGCATGCATAAAGGATAACCGAGCCGCATACCATGGCTGTGACATCGGTATAAACGCTTGGGCCGGTTCTTTTAACCACCTTTCCAATTACGTACACCGCTGGCAGGTATCCTATTAAATATCCTCCTGTTGGGCCTATTAATCGTGCGATACCGCCTAAACCACCGGCAAAGACTGGCAAGCCACAGGATCCGGCCAACAGGTAAACCCCAACACAGGTAAATGCCCAACGCACCGGCAGCAACAAGCCGGCAAGAAAAACAAACATGTTCTGAAGCACAATGGGTACAGGACCAATGGGTATAAACACATAGGCCCCTGCAGCAATCAAGGCGGAAAACAGTGAGGTGTATACCATCATCCGAAGCGGAGCAGGTCGAATTTGGTCATGGCCGGTGGTTTGCAATCTCCAGTTCAACTCCTTTCCTTTTCAATCCCGTAAGTCTGTGTAAAAAGTGAACCGAGTGGTTTGTCGGCGCTGCTATTAATGTGAAAACAGTCCCCGTATAATATTCTTTTAATAGAACCGTCCGCCATCTTCAAAAGCAGCGCACCGTCTGGATCTACATCCACTGCGAGCCCCTCGAATATATTCTGACTGGTGACGATGCGAACCTTACGGTTTATAGTAATGGAGTATGATTTCCATCTGGATGCCACATGGTCAAGATCGGCCTGGCGCAGCTGCTGTTCAAATCGGTTCAAAAATTGTCGTAAAAGATCTTTTCTGCTTGTGGTTTCACCAGTCAATCGTTTCAAGGATGTCGCCCGGGGTTCAATGCCGCTGGGATCATTGTTGACGTTTATACCAATACCAATGCTCACAAATTGAACGCGGTCGGTTTCGGCTTCCATTTCAGTTAGCATTCCGGCCAGCTTATACTCATTGACTAAGATGTCGTTGGGCCATTTAACCGCTGCTTCGATACCGATCATTTCACGCAACAACTCTGCCAGGCTCATAGAAGCCAAAAGGCTTAATCGCGGGCTGTGAGCCACGGGAATCTTTGGACGCAGCACAAGGGTGAAGTACAGCCCCCCTGGATCTGATATCCAAATACGATTCAACCGGCCGCGTCCCTGTTTTTGAGAATCGGCCACCACCACAGTAAAGTTAGGGCAGCCTTTGCGAGCCATATCTTTTGCAACGATCATGGTGGAATCAACGACAGGATAATAGACTATATGCCCTTGTCTTTCGGGAAATTCCCAGGGATACGGAATGTCTGGAGAGCCTTTGAGAAGGTAACCTTTTGAAGAAGATTCAATATCATATCCTGCTGTCTTTAACTTCTGAATATGTTTCCAGATGGAAACCCGCGAGACTCCCAGCTTTAGGCTTAGGAATTCACCCGACAGAATGTCCTGTTGGGATCGCAATAATTCTAGAATCTGTGATTGAATTGAAACCATTGGTGTTTTTGTTGACCAAAATCGGTTGTACAATTTTAAAGCTTATGGCTCCATGTATCATTCCGCGGTCTTAAAAGCTTTGGAAAAAGGCTCTCCAGTTTCTTTGGTTAACTATATTATTTTTGAAGGTTAACCAAATAATAAGGAAGTGTCAACCCAAAATCAAACGGCGGGTTCGCAACAAAAAATGGACAAAGTTTGGGATTTTGAACAGCCTTTTGAAAGGCTAATTGAGGGCCTGTGTTTTTATTTGGCTCCTATAGGCGTAAAGCTGAACTTCTGGCCCCCGATGGCGGCCTCATACATCAATCCTGCTTTGGCGTGAATGAATACGGCCATACCCTTATGGTAGCTGGCTTTTGCTTGCTTACCGGTGGCAGGTCCAGCGCTGGCACCAGCGGTGGCTCCTTCTGTACCGGCCTTGACCTGGACTCCGGCAGTGATAGCAACGGCAGAGGCTGTAGCGTCGAACTCGAATTGGCCGCTTGTGAATTCATCATAGGCACGTTTGTCCTGGAAAAAGATAATCTCGCTGAATGCCTGCCCTCCCACTTGAAAACCGAAAGATAGTTTCATCAGCTTGGCTTTGCCGGTTAGCTTGCCTGCCTGGTAAACCCGACCCTTGCCATAAGCACCACCAATACCGAATCCGCCCTTACCGATGGTGGGAAATACAGCATAGCCGTAAGCATTGTCAAAAAACGGCTTGACAGCCTCTGATTTTTTGAAAACAGCGATTGTATCACTGAATTTGTCGGCCTGGGCTGAAGTTGCCAATGCCATTGCAAGCACGATAGCAAAGAATAATGTTGTTATACGATGTGCTTTAATCATTGTGATTCCTTTCTTTTCATGGAGTAAACGTTGGGTAAAACCTTCAAGTCCATACTTGCTGAAAACGGTGATTTTCATCGCGGTTTTCAGGTTACTCAGTAGTCGATGCAGTTGAAATGCGAAAACATGCCCCTGATTTCTGCTCGTGAATTATCGAAACAAGAAGAATCGCAAATAGGTTTCTTTTGTCAAAAAAACCACCTAAGTTCTTGGAGCATAAATATAGCAGAAGCCTGCAAGCAGAAAATAAGTAACCTCTCAAAAAGTTATCTCTCAACCTATTAAAAGTATTTCAAAATTTCGGTAGTATGTCAATTCTTATCTTAATGGTTTCGCAGATTGGCCAATATCTCAGTTGCGCTGCATTCTGATGCGAATGGGGAGATGGGGAGGCTTGAGCAGAAGGCGTACCTATCATTATAAAAGGCTTGATTTTTGCAGAAAATGTTCTACAATGTGATATAAACTCAAGGAAGTAAAATCGAGGAAAAAAACTTCTGTAAACCATGAACATCATCATGAAAAATCATTTTGCAAGCGTATTGGCCGCTGGCATTGGCTTCGCAGTGCTGGCTGCCACTATCTTTTTTCCGGTATGCGTGAACGTACATCATGATTTTCATGATCCGTTTAACCAAAAAACATGTACATTTTCTATTCATTCTTATATTCGTTTAACCGCTGAGCCCACCATGCCTTTTATGCTTCCCTTGGTGGGGGAACTCGATCTCCTTGATTCAGCCGATACCACCGAAGGATACTTCACTCCCCCATACCGGCCGCCTAGGTTTCATTCGTAGCCTATCTGGCTCAAGATTCGGATATTAAAGCATAACGATTGGAAAGCTTGAAATTTAAGAACATTTCATCCTTTTAAAAAATACGGTTGGTTATGGAATGTAAAGTCCAACAACCGATAAGATTCCCTTTTTGTGTACTTTCATATGATTTCAAAAGCTTGCTTGAGCCTTTCGCCACAGGCTTCTTATAGGTCCATAGGAGGACAAAATGGTAAAATGGCAACAATGGCGCAAAACCATAGGTTTGGATGCCCTTGAGTATCCTGTGCCTGTACATGCAAATTCCCTCTGGTATGCCTTGGGGGGGATCAGTTTAACATGTTTTGGAGTGGCTTTTTTGACGGGTATGATCCTTACTCAATTCTATAACCCGACACCTCAGGTCGCCCATGCCAGTGTAAGGTACATGAGTGCAAGCCCGGGGCTTAGTTTTATAAGAGCGCTTCATCATTGGAGTGCAAATCTGGGGTTTATCGTACTGATCGCGCACATGCTGCGGGTTATGGTAACCGGGGCTTTTCGACCACCACGCACCGCCATTTATATTGTCGGTGTGGTTATGTTTGTAATTGCATTTCAAATGTATTTTACAGGAACGGTTCTGAAATGGGATCAGGAAGGATACGAGGCCATGATCCATTTCGTTGCGGTAAACAAACTTTTAAGGCCTCTGGGAGTCGTCTTTCAGGAAGATTTCACGCTGTCCACCTCTATGCTCGCTCGGCTGTATGCTCTTCACGTGGGAGTTTTTCCTGCCCTGTTTCTTTGTTTGGTCTTCTTGCATGTGCTGTTCGTCAAACATTTTGGTATCGCGCCTAAACGATTTCAAAGCAAAGAAGACTATCGGGCAAGCCTATCTTCTGGTGAGACCTTTTTGAATCATCTAAATAAACTTATGAAATACGGGGCGTTGGTGCTGGCAATTTTATTTCTGTTATCGCTGTTTTGGATTTTCTATCCCATCGAATCGGCCATTGGAATAGTTGGGATTCTGGTAGGTTCGATTGTTTTTCTGGGAGGCCTCATCCTTGTTCCGATACTGGGTCATCTCATTGAAGATGAAAACAGGTTGTATAAGGTAATAAACGGTCTTGTGGGGACCAAGACAGCGATTTTTCGCCTAACCGGGATGTTTGGAAAATACGACCTTGGTGCGTTTCAAATCGAAAGCGACGACTTTACACAGGTGCTTAATATACCCTCCGACATATCCCCCGGAACCTACCGGCTAACTGTAGAAGGGGGTGGAAAGAGTGCGAAAGTTGTCATCAACGTCAATTAGGAAACTCGCATTATCTTTACTACCACCAGTGTTATATCATCTTCCTGGGCAGCGTCTTTGCGGAATGCCTGCAACTCTGCGATGATGGAGTCCAGAATCTGCCGGGCTGTTAGAGAAGCATATCGATGAATCAGTTCTTTTACACGATTTTTACCAAAGGGTTCACCTTCGGGGTTGCAGGTTTCCCATAGACCGTCGGTTCCTATAAGGATGATCTGTCCCTGTGTAAGATCGGATTTTAAATATTCCTCAAAGCGAATGTTTCCATCGACTCCCAGCGCCAAGCCTTCTCCCTTGAGCTCTTCGAATTGCTCTTTTTCAGGATGGTACAAGAGCGCTGGATCGTGACCGGCCCGAACCCATTTAAGGGCTCTTTGAGCAGGGGATATTTGCATGTAGAAAAGGGTCATAAACTGCGAAGTTTCATGGCTGTCCAGCGTAAGAAGCCGGTTGACATCCGTGATGATTGCAGCAACAGTTCCGGGCTGGGTGACCCTGCATCTTAAGAATGCTCTGACGGTGGCCATCAGCAAAGCCGTATGATACTCATCGATA
>JAFDFZ010000094.1 GCA_019309565.1 Deltaproteobacteria bacterium | reverse complement strand
TTTATCCCCATTGACTCGGCTTCTGGAATCACCTGCTTAAGCCCTTCATGAAACAGGCGGAAAGCTTCGGTCCTTGTAATGCCCTCGAGTGGACCACCAGGGGGAACAGAGATGTTCTTACACCCAAGAGATGAAGCCAGTTTCAAGCATTGTATGCTGTGGCGGATACGAATATCTCGTCTTTCCTTTTGCGGTTCAATCCAGGATGGTAAATAGGTGTCGCCAACGGCAAAAAGCGTAAACGAATTCAAATTCGTAACCTTCAGGCGGCTGCTATGGATGAGGGATTTTATTTTTTCCAGCTCAGAGTCGCTAAAATCAGGCGGATATAAATGGGGTTTATCGCACATAATCTCTATACCGTGAAATCCCAGTTTGCCGATTCTTTCTATGGCTTCAAAAACAGTAAATTTCACATATGCATTTGTGCTATAGCCGAATATCATAGACCGATCCTTTCATTATTCCCTTCTGCCCAATCAATGGTTTACTTGCTCAAATTTCGCACACCTGATCCTGCTGCCGGTTGCCGGCCAAAAGCTACGGCGTCATTATTTTGTCTCACACACAAACATCCCCACTTATACCAGCAATATAGGTAACCGGCCTATCTGTGTCAAATGCAATTCGCCTGCCGCGGCAACTCCAGGTGTCCTGAAAGGGATCTTTGACCGGACAGTAATTCTCGGTGAACAATAAAACTGGTTTAATTCCGCCGGATGATCGGATTTTTTTAGCGCTCAAAACTCGCATAAAAGTGAGCCTAAAACCGAGCCCGGCCACGGCTTCGAGAATGGATTTATCGTAACTTAAGTTTCGCACCCCCCTTTTTCTATGAAATGCCTCATATGATGGAGTCGAATGAAATTTTTTAAAGGCAAAATACACTTTACCATCCTTCGATGACGGCACAATGGCAGTCAACAAAGCGTTTAAACCAGAGCAATCAAGATCTTACGCTACTTAGCGCCACCTCCCTTGTGCCTTAAGCTCGATGTTTCCGATTGGATGGCCGCCTAAGAGCTTCGGTGTAATTATTTTGCCTTTCAAAATTTTATTCGACTTTGATGCATTCGCTCTTTTTCAGTAAAATGGGGATGCGAAACTTAAAGCCTTTCTATGGCTCGGTTTAAGGGTAACTAATGTGCTTCAAACAATTGACCGGTTAAAAATCCGATCATCCGGCTTCAATAGGAAATTCGCAGAGAATTGCCATTTGTCCGGTGGATAATAGCATTTTGAGAAGTCTGTTCGTTTTTTGTATCGTTCATGGATGAGAGGATACAGTTTCTTTTAAGAGCAGGGGTTTACAAACACTGACACGATCTTTATATTAATCACCAAATTACTGATTAACAATAACAGAAAGGGCCTACATAAATGAGCTATGATTTCAATGCAGAGGAAATTCTCCAAATGGCAGAGCAGATTGAACGCAACGGTGCGAAATTCTACCGAACATCAGCAGAAGGCATCGAAGACCCGGCGTCTCGAAAGATGCTGTTAGATCTTGCCGCAATGGAAGAAAAGCATGAGAAAACATTTGCAGCCATGCGGGCAGAACTCTCTGAAAAAGAAAGGGTCAAAACCACTTTCGATCCGGAAAACGAAGCATCTCTTTATTTAAAGGCGCTTGCAGACAGCCGCGTATTCGTGGAACGGGAAATGCCTGATCTGGCATCTTTTGCTCAACGTTCCGAAGGGCAGAAAATGGAAGAGATTATTAGATTTGCCATTGGCGCCGAAAAAGATTCCATCGTCTTTTACCTGGGAATGAGAGATACGGTTTCTGAAGCCATGGGAAAGAAAAGAGTCGATGACATCATCAGGGAAGAGATGAGCCATATTCGCATGTTGAGCATAGAGCTGGTTTCTTTAAAAAAACGATCGCACATATAGGGTAAGCGATGATAATAACGATTTTGTTAAAAGATAGAAAAGATAGAGAGGAGTAAATACATGTTTTGTTTTCAATGTGAACAGACGGCAAAGGGCGAGGGATGCTCGAAGATCGGTGTTTGCGGAAAGAAACCGGATGTGGCGGCACTTCAGGATTTGTTGATCTACTCTTTAAAAGGGCTTTCCTTATTTGCTACAGAAGGCCGCAAGGTGGGGGTTAATGACGAATCGATAAACAGCTTTACATGTGAGGCGCTGTTTTCAACCCTAACCAATGTGGATTTCGATCCTGCTAGATTTGTTGAACTGATCCAGCAAAGTGTAGCATACCGCGACAGGCTCAAAGAGAGGGTTAAAGCAGCCGGCGGGAAGACCGATTTTCCCGATGGCCCTGCAGGCTTTACACCTGAACCCACGGCTGAGGGTATGATAGCACAGGGCGAGCGTGTTGGAATAAAATCCGACCCCGAGATCAACCCGGACATTCTTTCCTTAAGAGAGCTTTTGGTCTACGGAATAAAGGGTATTGCGGCATATGCGGATCACGCACGCATATTGGGACAGACGGACGAGGCCGTTTACGCTTTTATCCACGAGGCCCTGGCAGCGACCCTAAACCAGGATCTTACCGTAGAGGATCTTCTAGGGCTGGTTCTTAAATGCGGAGAGGTGAACCTTGTTGCCATGAAGCTGCTTGATGCCGCTAACACGGGGACCTACGCAGACCCGGTACCCACAAAAGTGCCCCTTGGTGCAAAAAAGGGCAAAGCCATCCTGGTATCCGGACATGACTTGAAAGATCTTGAAGAAATACTCAAACAGTCTCAAGGAAAGGAGATTTATGTTTACACCCATGGCGAGATGCTGCCATGCCATGGATATCCCGGATTGAAAAAATATTCTCATTTCTACGGGCACTACGGAACTGCCTGGCAAAATCAGAACAAAGAATTTGCCCGGTTTCCCGGGGCCATATTGATGACCACAAACTGCATTCAAAAACCCCAGAGCTCCTATAAGGATAATATTTTCACAACCGGTCTTGTGGGATGGCCCGGGGTGGTTCATATCAAAGATAAAGATTTTGCACCGGTGATCCAAAAAGCGCTTGAAATGCCCGGTTTTCCCGAAGATATTTCAGCAAAAGAGGTTATGGTTGGCTTTGGTCACAATGCCGTTATGGGCGTCGTTGAGCAGATTATAGAGGCGGTAAAGAACAAAGCGATTCGCCACTTTTTCCTGGTAGGCGGATGTGATGGTGCAAAACCCGGACGCAGCTATTACACGGAATTTGTGGAAAAGGTGCCGGGAGATTGTGTGGTTCTTACGCTTGCCTGTGGTAAGTTTCGCTTTTTTGATAAGGAACTGGGACAGATCGGAGGAATACCGAGGCTTTTGGACGTGGGGCAATGCAACGATGCTTACTCCGCCATTCAAATCGCCTCGGCCCTGGCAGATGCATTTGATTGCGGCGTTAACGATCTGCCACTTTCTATTGTTTTGTCCTGGTACGAACAAAAGGCGGTGGCAATTTTATTGACTCTACTGCACCTCGGGATCAGAGATATTCGTCTCGGGCCCAGCCTGCCGGCATTCATAACCCCCAATGTGCTGAAGGTATTGATGGAGAAATTCAACCTTATGCCGATTTCTACACCGGATGAGGATCTTAAAGCTATCCTGGGCTAACCCCGTCAACTCCGTCCCCCTGATCGGAAAGGACAGGGGGGCGGTTTCAGTTCCTAAGAGACCAAAGCGCAGTTGTCTTTGCCGATGTGCCGATAGGCTTCAGCCGATGGTTTGATATAGAGATCGATAGGCAGCGGCTGAACATGCGTTTTTTTCGGGGTTTTTTGTTTTAAAGTTTCACCGAAGAAGTTTTGCATAATGGTATTCAGGTGAGTTCGAAGCACCGCGTAAGAATAATGGCGTTTTGCGATCTCGTAATTTGAGTTTACCATTTTCTGTCTTCGTTCAGGCCGCTCAAGGATTTCTTTTACTGCCTGCACCGTTTTTTTTGACAGAAATCCGTCCATCATCACAAAATCAAAGCCCAGCGGTTCGATATCCCTTACGAATATATCATATCGATTGACCAGTACCGGTTTTTTAAAGTAAATCGCCTCAAGCAATGCATTGCCGAACCCTTCTGCGAGGCTGGGGTAGGTTATGAAATCCGAATAGGAATAAATATCCCACAGTGAGTATTGATTGATTCGGTTGATATGGCAGGTCCATGGATCTCCCACACAGGTGTTTACCAGGCGAAGATCAACGTCGTGCTCGCAAGCAAATTCCCTTAACCATTCTGCATATTCAACCCCTTCATCACCTGCATCGTGTGATATGAGCAGTTTATAGCGGGGGTGTGCCAGTTTTTTGACAAGCTCAATCGAATGCTCGATACCTTTTCTCTGGATGATTCGCGTCGGCTGGAGAATGATGATATCATCCGCTGAAAGCCCGATCTGTTTTTTGAAAGTCAGGGTGCGGGCGAGGTCCACGGCAGGCGGATTTTCGAAGTCCAGCACGTTGGGTATTATGATGGAAGAGACCCCCGTTCGAAGTGCCAGCTCTTCCTGGGCTGCTGAGTTTATGACAACATGTTTAATGCTGGGAAGATTCGGTGGAAAGGCCATCCGAAGGTAGTCATTAACGGCATTCAGGGAAAATCTGGGTCTTTCCCAGTAAAAGTCATGGTGATGGGCGATAGTAGGAATTTGGGTTTCAGCGATGGTTTCTGAAATCGCCAGCCCTAATGGGACATGCATGGGGATGGTAAGTGAATTTTCCACTACCAGAAGATGAATATCGAATTTTTCGATAAAATGATGAAGCTTCTCTTTAAGATATTCTCTGAGCGTATGAATCCTCTTGGTTACCAAAGGATCTCGCACCTTGCTGCCCCATATGCGCTCGTTGATCCATCTATTGTCAGGATGGTGAAAGTGAGCTTTCGGAACCAGCAGGCTTCTATGAGGGTCCCGATCGATCTCCCCGGCAAACCAATAAACTTTAAGACCGCTGCTCTCAAATACATCGACCCATTTGTTTGATTCCAGAGAAACACCGTCTTTGCCTGCAAAGCGCGTTGAAATAAACCCTACATTCATTGCCATAGATATCACCTGCTGGGGTTACAAAAGTGTGTATAAAAAGTTATGATTATGCGCGTCAAAATATTATAATTTAAGTTTTGCACCCTTGAATGCGTTGTAACGCCATATAATGATGGCGACTTAAGATCTATTTACAATTTTACGGCACAACAGGGTGCGAAATTTGAGTTATAAGTGTCTGTTGCAAATCGCTGATTGGTGCTTGTCATTCCCGCCCAGCATATAATAATGATGGTTAAGCAGGATTCAAGCATAGGGGGTTCAATGTAAACAAAGTTTCTTGCGGTTTGTGCATGCGATGAGGAGTTCCAAGAATGGATGTAAGACATCATTCCAGCTGGCAAAAAAAACTGGTATCGCCGCAACGGGTTTTGGAAAGGATCGAATCGGGCAAATGCATCTTTTTAAGCGCTGCCGCAGCAGAACCCAGAACCTTGATGAAAAGTTTGATAACCGATGAGTCGATGAAATATAAAGATCTTGATTTGATTCAGATCATAAGCCTGGGGGAGGCGATTACATCAAAATCTCTTACCGCCTCTGCCTATCGCTTAAAGACGTTCTACTCCGGCGCGGGGGCAAAGACCGCTATTTCTACCGGCAAAGTCGATCTTATTCCCGAGCGGTTTTCAAGAATTCATCGGTTGATCGGACACGGAAAGCTGCCCATCGATATAGCGTTTATTCAGATAGCTCCCCCTGAGGATGCCGGGTATTGCAGTCTTGGAATAGCGGTTGATGTGGCACGCCAGGTAATAGAACAGGCTTCTTTAGTGGTTGGAGAGATCAACGACCGGATGCCTTCTACATTTGGCGACACCTTTGTCGCCCTGTCGGATTTTGATTTTCTTGTGCGCGCCGCCCAGCCGCCGGTTTATTTAAAGCGCCCCCCGGTAGACGCCATCACCGATCAACTGGCATCTAAGGTTGCCTCGCTGATCGAAGACAGAAGCTGTATTGCGTTTTCCTCCGCTGGGCTTTACGAGGCCCTGGGCCGATATCTCGCAGGAAGGCGGGATTTAGGAGTCCATTCGCCCTATTTCACGGATGCTTTGATGGATCTTGTCCGCTGCGGGGCGGTTACGAATCGGTTCAAGCAGACATACCGCGGCAGGTGTGTCACATCGTACGCATTTGGAACACAGCGTCTGCTTACATGGCTTAACCGCAATCCACTGGTGGAGTTTCAAAGCATCGAAGTCGTGTTTGATCCCATCCAGATAGGCAGGAATCAGCGTTTTATAGCGGTTTTCCCGGCAAGTAAGATAGATCTCTCAGGCAGGGTTTTACTGGATGTTGACACAAGAAATGTATGTTTTGGCCCTGAAACGGCGATTGATATGATGCAGGGGGCGGAGCTTTCAGAAGGCGGAAAAACCATTTTTGCAATCCCCAGCCGGGATTCGCAAGGAAACTCAAATATTCAAATTTCGTTGCAGAAGACTGAGCATCTTTTTGCCCTGCGTGAAAACACAGACACAGTTGTAACAGAATATGGAATCGCCAGCTTAAGCGGCAAGACGCTGAGGGAGCGGGCACAGGCGCTGATAGACATCGCACATCCAGATGATCGGATCACACTGGTTGAAAAGGCAAAAAAGAAGAAAATACTGTATGCGGATCAAATCTTTTTAGCTGAGTGTGCCCATCTCTATCCGGCTGATATCGCAGCACAACAGGTTTTCAAAGGCGGGGTAAAGGTTCGGTTCCGAGCCATCAAACCCTCTGACGAAGAGGGGATGAGGCGGCTGTTCTATCGATTTTCCGATGAAGCGGTGTATTACCGGTATTTTTCTCCCATTACCAGTATGCCTCATACGAAAATGCAGGAATATGTCAACGCAGACTGCAACAAAGCCGTGTCCATTGTGGGGCTGGTGGGAGCGCCGGGGCAGGGAAGGATTATTGCAGAAGCCAGGTTTGTCAGGCTTGACGACAGGCCGTATGCTGATGTGGCGTTTGTCGTGGATGAAGAATACCATGGCCTTGGCATAGGAACCTATCTTTTCAAAATGTTGATTCGCCTCGGAAAACAAAGAGGATTACACGGTTTCACCGCAGATGTGCTGCCATCGAACAGGGCAATGATGAAGGTGTTTGAAAAAGGGGGGCTTCAGATCAATGTAAAAGTTTTAAACGGGGTCTATCAATTTACCATGCCTTTTGAGTCATGAACCTATGTTCCCACTGATAACATCAACCTGCGATGAGCCTGGAAGGCATTTCAATTCTCTAAATAGCGCTTTATTTTATTCATATCCAATTCGACCCCCAGCCCGGGTTTTTCGGGGAGTTGAAGGGTTCCACCTTTCGGCCGTATCATAGGCGTTTTGAATATATCCATCAGGGGGTGATCCACCTCCATAAATTCAAAGATAAGAAAATTGGGGACTGCGGCTGCGTAATGCATGGCCACCACCACATTTAAAGCCGAAAACATACCGGTATGAGGGGATATGCTCAGATTATAAGCCTGCGTCAGAGCAGCGATGCGCATCCCTTCGGTAAATCCGCCGACTCTTCCGATGTCGGGTTGCAGGATATCCACCGCCCCGGTGGATAGAAGATCCCTGAAACCATAAAGCGAGAATTCTCCTTCTCCACTTGCCACCGGAAGCGGCTGTCCTTTTCTTACCCGTTCGTATCCTTTGAGATCGTATGGGGGTACGGGTTCTTCGAACCAGTCAATATCACAGGGTTCAAGTTTTCGGCCAATACGAATGGCGGTTGCAGCATCATACCTGCTGTTTGCATCCACCATCAATGCAATATCATCTCCCACCGATGAGCGAATCGCTTTCACTGCTTCAACATCAGAACGGATTCCCATGCCGAGTTTTATCTTGATTGCGCGATAACCCATTTCCAGAAATTCTTCTGCCCTTGCCGCCATCTTTTCAACATCATCACAAAATATGGAAGATCCGTAAGCAGGCAGGGTTTTCCTGCCAAATCCGTGCAGGGCCCTGTATACGGGAAGATCCTGAGCCTTGCTCACAATGTCCCACAATGCCACATCGATTCCGCTGATCGCCTCAACAAAATGTCCTTTGGTATGCCCTCTTGTTCTCATGGCAGAAAACATATCCCACCACAGGCGGGCGATGTTCATGGGATCTTTTCCAATGATCAGTGGAGCCAACATTTCTGTTACAATCGACATGGTTGCTCCGGCAGCGGTGCGGACCACACTTTCACCTATTCCCGTCAAACCGTTATCTGTTGTGACCTGAACAATCAATGCGCTTACTTCACGGAAAGTTGTGGTAGAGATTCGAAAGGGTTTTTCAATTCCGGCTTTCAAAGGAAACGCTTCGATCTTTTCAATTTTCATGCTCTCCTCCAGCGACTCTCGGTGAATGTGAAAGAATCAGAAAATTTTGCGGAGTTTTTTCCCCGGGCTCAGCCGGCAGACACCTGTCATGAAGGCTTTGACTTTGGCAATATCCTTGATGCCAGGCCGTGATTCCACACCGGAGCTTACATCCACAGCATCCGGGTTGGCCCCGATAATGGCCCGAGAAATATTGTCGGGGCAAAGGCCTCCGGCAAGAATTATGGGATAGGATCTGCCCAGGCTTTGAGCGTCTTCCCAGTTCCACTCAAGGGCATTGCCACCCGGCAAATTCCCTCCGGCGCATTCAAGGAGATAGCCACCTGCGTTATAGTTGCAGACTTCTTTAAATGAAGGACTGCCGCCTGTGAAAAGTGCCTTGATGACCAGCAGGTTTTCCTCTCTGAGCCTGTTCACCAGCTCGGGTGATTCCTGGCCGTGCAACTGCACAGCCTTTAAAAAACACCGCTTGACTTTTTGCATGATATCAGAAAACGGCATATTTACAAATACTCCCACAGGTGTTATCCCCTCGGGCAGTGCCAGGGAGATGGCCCGTGCTTTCTCTTCACTGATAAATCGTGGACTTTTGGGATAGAACACATATCCAATGGCATCCGCACCCGCAGCGGCACAGGCAAGGGCCTGCTGCACATCTGTAAGTCCACAGATTTTCACCTGTGGTCGATTCCGCTTACCGGAATGATATATTGGACTCGGCAATCCCATGTGATTTTTCACCTGCCCAGCAGCTGTTTAAGAAACGTCTGAGGGTCCTCGGCCCGCACAAGGCTCTCTCCAATGAGAAAGTTCCAGATACCTGCCTTTTGTAAAGCTAAAATATCACCGCGTGTCTTAATGCCGCTTTCCGCCACGGCAATCTGGTGGGGTTCGAGCAGGGTTTTCAGCCGGACAGCGGTGCGGATGTCGGTTTTAAAGGAACGCAGGTTGCGATTGTTGATACCGATAAGTTTGGCTCCCGCCTTTGTTGCTTTTTCAAGATCTGCTTCCGTGTGCACCTCAACCAGTGCATCCAGCCCGAGCTCCCCGGCCAGATGCAAATACTCCTTCAGTTGCCCCTGGGAAAGGATGAGGGCAATCAGAAGCACGGCATCGGCTTCCATGACCTTGGATTGGTAAATCTGGTAAGAGCAGATCAAAAAATCCTTGCGCAGCACCGGCAGAGATGTCGCTTTTCTTGCTTCCCTTAAATCTTCGGCGCTTCCATTAAAGTTGGGGCCATCGGTCAATACGGAAATTGCAGCTGCCCCCCCACGTTCGTAACTGACGGCATAGGCTCTTGAGTCCAGCTCTTTACGAATCCATCCTTTAGAAGGAGAAGCCCTTTTGATTTCTGCAATAATGTTTATCCCTGTTTGAGCGGGTTTTTCAAGGGCATGAAAAAAAGAACGCGGAGCAGATAAGCCATGTGCCTTGCGGCGGATTTCACTTTCCGGGATGTGCAGCCTGGCAGCGGCCACTTCCTGTTTTTTTTGTTCCACTATGGTTTTTAAAATATCCATTGTTTATATTTATTGTCCTTGTCGTGGAGTGGGAGAAAAACCCTTGAGCCTTAAACCGTGCCTGGCCACGGCTTCGAGAATGGATTTATCGTAACTCAAGTTTCGCCCTCCCTTTTTCCACGAAATACCTCATATGATGGAGTCGAATGAAATTTTTTAAAGGCAAAATACACTTTACCATCCTTCGATAACGGCACAATGGGAGTTAACAAAGCGTTTAAACCAGAGCAATCAAGATCTTACGCTACTTAGCGCCACTTCCCTTGTGCCTTAAGCTCGATGTTTCCGATTGGATGGCCACCTAAGAGCTTCGGTGTAATTATTTTGCCTTTAAAAAATTTTATTCGACCTAAGACCCATTGGCAATTTTACGATAAAATGGGATGCGAAACTTAAAGCCTTTTTAAGGCCCGGTTTAAGGTTCGCTTCTATGCGACTTTTGAGCGCATAAAAATCCGATTATCCGGCGAAATTAAACGAGTTTTATTGTTCATCGGGAATTGCTGATGATTTATCATTCGTATATTCAACAAGGTCTTTGAGTTTTTTCATGGCCGCACCTTCATCAATCGAACTTTCCGCAAGCCGGATTCCCTCTTTGAGATTATCCGCTACTCCTGCGGCCATTAAAGCTGCCGCTGCATTGAGCGCCACCACATTTCGTTGTGGTCCCTTTTTTCCTGTCAGGATGTTTCGTGTGATTTCCGCATTGAGAGACGGCTCTCCGCCGGCAAGGGATGAGGGTTGCTCCAGGTGGTCAAAGAACTGTTCGGGATTAAGATCATATGTGCGCAACTGACCATCTTTAAGTTCCGTGATCCGGGTTGGTGCACAAACCGAAATTTCATCCAACCCGTCATGTCCATGTACCACGAAAGCCCTTTTTGCTCCAAGCAACTTAAGCGCCTGTGCAAACATTTCCGTAAGTTGCGGTGAATAGACACCCAGCAACTGGCAGTTGGCGCCGGCAGGGTTGGTAAGAGGGCCCAGCATGTTGAAAATGGAGCGCAATCCGATCTCTTTTCTTGCCTTGGCCGCATGGCGCATGGCACTGTGATAGATCGGAGCAAAAAGAAATCCGATCCCGATTTCTTGAACCGCTTCTTCCACGATTTCGGGTTCCGTATCCAGCTTAACGCCCAACGCCTCTAGAAGATCTGCACTTCCACATTTGCTGGATACAGCGCGGTTGCCGTGTTTGGCTACTGTAACCCCGCAGCCTGCCACAACAAAAGCTGTTGTGGTGGATATGTTAAAAGTGCGAGCCCCGTCGCCGCCCGTGCCGCATGTATCCACCAGTGTGGGAGCGGTGGTTTGGATGCGTTTCGCTTTGCGGCGCATTGCTTTTGCAGCGCCTGCCAGTTCCTCAAAGGTCTCTCCTTTTGTCGCAAGCGCTGCCATAAGTGCACCGATTTGTGCATCCGTTATGTTCCCCGAAAAGATATCCGTCATCACCTGAGACATTTCTTGCTGGTTTAAGTCTTTTTTCTGGATGATTTTGCTGAGATGTTCACGAAACATTCCCTTCTTCCCCCTTCATTTTTGTCCTGTTTTTTTTCTGCATAACATTAGCCCTTGGAAAAATTATTATTATGAGGCATTTTTTCAAACAGGTAAACTGGTACCTTTCTGCCAGTTTCCTGTGATGTTTAGAAAATTCCTGAGTAATCGTTTGCCCACAGGTGTCATGATCGACTCCGGATGAAATTGTATTCCCTCTGTTGGATGAGTCTTGTGTCGTATTCCCATGATTTCCCCGTCATCTGCCTCTGAAGCGATTTGAAGACACGGGGGCAGGCTCTGTCTTGACACTGCCAGCGAATGATAACGCATGGCCTGAAACGGACTGCGGATTCCCTTGTAGATCGTTTTTCCATCGCAAGTTACCTGGGAGGTCTTCCCATGCATCAATCGCCTGGCCGGTACCACCTCTGCACCAAAGGCAGCAGCGATTGCCTGATGCCCCAAACAGACACCCAGAATGGGAATTTTACCTGAGAGCTGTTTCAATAGGGGCAGTGTGACGCCGGCAGACTCCGGTCTTCCCGGGCCGGGTGAGATGACAATGGCCGAAGGTCGCATATGCTCGATGTCTGAAACACAAATCTTGTCGTTTCGGAAGACCGCAACCTCCGCTCCAAGCTCTCGAAGGTATTGCACCAGGTTATAGGTGAATGAATCGTAGTTGTCGATCATAAGGATCATTTCTGCCCTCCCTCAAACCAGTTCAAGCGCTTTTTGAAGCGCCAACGCCTTGTTTGCGGTTTCAATGCGTTCACGCTCGGGATCCGAATCAGCCACGATCCCGGCGCCTGCGCGAACGATCATTTGATTGTTTCGGATACAGGCGGTACGAATGGTGATGGCCATATCCATGTTCCCGTGGAAGGATACATAACCCACAGCACCGCCATAAGGACCCCGCGGTTCTTTTTCAAGCTCTGCGATTATCTCCATTGCCCTGACCTTTGGAGCGCCTGTCAAAGTGCCTGCAGGAAATGTAGCCCGAAGCAGATCCCACGCATCGTGCTCTGGAAGCATATCGCAGTTTATGTTCGATACCAGGTGCATCACATGAGAATATCGCTCCACTATCATAAGGTCTGTTACCTGCACGGTGCCGGTTTGTGCGATACGACCCAAATCGTTTCTTCCCAGATCCACCAGCATCAGGTGCTCAGCACGCTCTTTTTCGTCTTTTAGAAGCTCATCGGCAAGAAGCCGATCATCCTGCTCTGTCTCTCCCCTTGGCCGGGTGCCAGCTATCGGACGTAAGGTTGCGATTCCGTTTTCAAGCCGCACCATGGTCTCGGGAGAGGAGCCCACAAGGGACATTTCATGAAAATTAAGAAAAAACAGGTAAGGCGAAGGGTTGATGTATCGCTGTGCCCGGTAAAGCGTCCAGAGGTCCGGTGGTGGTGAGCATGAAAAGCTCTGAGATATAACCGTTTGAATGACATCGCCGGCAAGGATATAGTCTTTTACTTTTCTTACAAGGGCGCGGTAGACTTCGTCATCCCAAATCTGTTTAAGCTTGAGACTGGATGAACCGGCAGCCGGATCGGCTTCAACAGGTTTCTGCCAAATACCTTCAAGCAACGATTCATTTCGATTTACAGCTTCTTTGTATGCCTCATCGATATTCTTGTGATCGTTCAGGAAGGTGAGGACAATGGAAAGCAGTGTGTGCTTTATATTGTCGAAAATGAGCAATTTATCCGGGATAATGAAATGAGCAAGCGGTTCGGTTTGAGGAAGCCGGTTTGGAATCGGCTCAAAGAAAGATACCATCTCGTGGGTTAGATAACCAACCAGCCCCCCCCAGAATCTTGGAAGTCCCGGAATGTGTGCCGGTCTGAACCGGCTCAAGAACTGTCTTAACACAGAAAAGGGATCGCCTTTATGGTCGATTCGCCTTGTTAGGCCATTTTCCTGGATTTGTACATAATCGGCAAAGATTCGAACATGGCTGCAGGCCGAAGCTCCAAGAAAACTGTACCGCCCCCATCTTTCTCCGCCTTCCACACTTTCAAAAAGAAATGTCGGGCCGGTGCGGGTATTGATTTTTTTCAACAGCGATACCGGCGTTTCGGTATCGGCCAGTGTTTCGATGCAAAAAGGAATCACATTGTAACGGTTTGCAAGCTCCGAGAATGTTTTTCTATCGGGAAACTGTCGAATTAACATTGTATCAGCCTTTCTTACGCAAAAAGGGCCATGGTGTCTCCCACGGCCCTTTTTAAACAAAAAAGACCGTGGGGTTTGGGCTGCCCACGGTCTTTTGTTTTAATGTTCTATCAAATGGATGACGGCCCGTCGGCAAACCCACCACAATGGATCTGCCACCACCAACCATTCACTCGAACCTTCAGCTTTGAAACGATTTTAACTTTCATACCATGTTTCTCCAGGCTTTCACCGTTACTTTATCTTTATTTGTCAATATGTCAAGAATTTTCTTATCGGGTCTATTATTTTCAAAACACCAAAATTGATACCAAATAGTAGCATTACTAATCAACTGCAACGATCAGCCGTTGTTTGAAGTATTTGGTCGACCGACGTATTCAGCCTCATAGCTCGCCTTAACATTGTAGTGTCTCCTTGTTGAGTGGATTACAGCATTCAAATAAACAAACGAAGAATATGATTTAAATTACACGCAGACTCTATGCACTGTTGAGCCAGGAAGGTCACGTACTTTTCCTTATAGTTTTTTCCCAGGGCGATCAAAATCTGACCTTATCTCAGACATCAGAGGTTAGGCACGCCTAATTTGGTATCTTCTGCCCGACAAGGTTAAAAGAAGAAAGGAAGATACCATGAGCGATTTAATCAAGCGTTTTAAGTAAGATCTAGAGTTAGCCGGTTATGCAAAAAGAAGTACTGAATCCTATGTCAGTTCGGTTCTACGTTTACAGCGTTTTTACAATAAACTATCAGAAGATATCACCGAAGAGGAACTGCGTCAATATTGGCTTTGTTGTCAAAGTGAATTCGGCTGGAGCGCCGCATCCTTGCGAATCAGTTATGCGGGAATCCAGCATTTTTTCAGCAGGACACTTGTCCGGTCCTGGAACATTTTTAATCAAATCAAATGGAAACGTGAACAGACGCTTCCGACCATTTTGAGTCTTCAGGAAGTGAGAAAGATAATTTATGCCTTTCCCACCTTACAAAGCCATACCTTTTATCTGACATTATATTTCCTTATTATAAAACCCATCGTAATCCTAAATGGATTTTTCCAGCCCTGGGTCACATGGAGGAAAAGATGCGCGGTTTGCAAAAGACCATGTCAGTGACAGCGGAGTTCAAGGGGTTTTGCAACGCACATTGAAACATCTGGGATTTAAAAAACATGTTCATCCCCATGTGTTTAGACATGCCTATGCAACTCACCTGTTGGAAGCAAATATCCCCATACGGCATGTCCAGAAAATCCTGGGCCATAAAACATTAAAAAGCACCATGATTTATCTCCATGTTACCACACAGGCCCAAATCTTTAGAGCCAAATCAGGAATGGGTCGTCGATAGTCAGGGTGTGGGAAAAGCTCAAAACTCCCTGAGATCTCTTGCAAGGTATGTCTTCCGCGTCGCTATCTACAATAACCGCATCAAAAGCATTGAAAATGATGATGGTTGATTGATTGACCTTGAAAGGGATATCAATGACCATCGATTTCATTTTCGACCCACACACATGACATTTCATAAAGATCTCCTCCTTGTTTTCAAGTCTGTTTCCCACTCTTTCAGGCTTGGATAATAAGCAATGACGACTCGAATGTTATCACCTGCTAGATCTGTGGCAAACAGCACATGAAATACATGGTTTTCATAATCTAGAGTAAACTAAATAGCTCGGAAAATACTTATCTTCGGGATAGTCTTCTATGACCTCATAATTCCCAGCAGATTCAAGGATAAACTCTCGCGGAATGAATCTGCCTTTCAGCCTCATATTCACGTGATAGGTCCATAGAATTTTTCCCTGCTCCACGCATCTTTTGATGAATGCTAGAGGATTGTCTGGAATTAATCTATTAGTTCGCATTGCAATTTTTCGATTATTCTCTTAAATGTTACAACGGTCAAAAGACCGGTCGGGTAGCCGGGGGCTGTTGCCAGC
>JAFDFZ010000247.1 GCA_019309565.1 Deltaproteobacteria bacterium | reverse complement strand
AGCTTGTATGGGGTGACAAAATAGATCTCTGCCCGGACTCCTTGTATCTTAAAGCAACAGGAAAGAAACCAGAAGACATTTTTCCTGCACTACGTTGCGAGTCCGTCTATACCTGAAATCAGCCGCTTCTTTGGTATCGTCATCAAGATGTTCTTTGACGATCACAACCCACCGCATTTCCATGCAGAGTACGGTGACGATATAGCTTTGATCGATATTCGCAACCTGTCAGTCTTTTCGGGTCTCATAAAGCCAACAAACCTTTAGGGGAGCAGGCTGGAAAATGCGATGGCATTTTTCGTAAAGGCTTTACAAATTTGAAATTTCATGGAACGCTGCTAACCAGTTGAGGAGATTTAATAAACCGATCCATGAGGAGCAAATTTACAGACGTAGTCGGTGAAAGATAAGTGGGAAGAAGACAACTGGCTAAAGCTTTTGAAATTGGGCGATTTCAATACTGAATCCACACATATTTTAGGCATCTCTGCTTTTTACCATGACAGTGCGGCCTGCATTCTAAAAAATGGTAAAATCCTTGCCGCTGCGCAGGAAGAGCGGTTTACCCGAAAGAAGCACGATCCGAGCTTTCCTGGAAATGCGATTGAGTACTGTTTGAAGGAGGCTCATATGCCTGCCCACCAACTGGATTACATTGTATTTTACGATAAACCGTTTTTGACATTTGAAAGATTGCTGTTGAGCTATCTGACCGTTGCACCTAAGGGGTTGAGATCATGGCTTGAGGCTATGCCGCTTTGGCTGGGTTGTAAGCTTCACATCCCGAAAGTTGTCAAAAAAGAGACAGGTTACGATGGCGATGTACTGTTTACAGAGCATCACGAAGCGCATGCCGCCTCTGCTTTTTATCCATCACCCTTTAAAGAAGCTGCTATCTTAACCATGGATGGTGTGGGCGAGTGGGCCACAGCAAGTTACGGGTTTGGTTCGGGAAATGACATCACATTGTTAAAGGAACTGCACTTTCCCGATTCACTGGGGCTTCTTTATTCAGCATTTACCTATTTTACAGGGTTTAAAGTAAACTCGGGAGAATATAAACTGATGGGGCTTGCCCCTTACGGGAAACCTCGGTATAAAGATCTGATACTTACTGAACTTGTGGATGTAAAGCCAGATGGCTCCCTTCGGCTTAATCTTAGTTATTTTGATTTTCTAGGTGGGTTGCGGATGACAAACGAACGGTTTTCAGAGCTTTTCGGAGGACCTCCTCGAAAACCCGAAACAGAAATCACCGAAAGAGAAATGGATATTGCGGCCAGCATCCAGGCGGTAACCGAAGAGGTGGTCATGAAAATGGCGCTGCATGTTTATAGAGAGACAAAGATGAGGAATCTTTGCCTGGCCGGCGGGGTTGCGCTGAATTGTGTGGCCAATGGTCGGTTGCTTAAGGAGGGGCCTTTTGAGGAGATTTGGGTACAGCCGGCTGCAGGCGATGCCGGGGGTGCGCTGGGAGCAGCATTGTCTGTGTGGTACCGTTTTCTTGGAAAAGATAGAATCGTTGTTAAAGAAAAAGACAGCCAGATGGGATCCTATCTTGGCCCTGGGTTTTCCAGCGAAACTGTAAAAGAATTTCTTAATACCAATCAATATCCCTATCATATTCTTAAACCTGAAGAAAGAGCCAGGATCATTGCCGGGCATATTGCGGCAGGCAAGATTGTGGGATACATGGCCGGGCGGATGGAGTTTGGGCCAAGGGCACTTGGAGCAAGGAGCATTTTGGGAGATCCGAGGCAAATGGAAACTCAAAGCGTGATGAACCTGAAAATAAAGTATCGTGAATCCTTCAGACCGTTTGCACCCACGGTTTTAGAGGAAAAGGTGTCGGAATATTTTGAACTTGATCGGCCAAGCCCGTATATGCTCCTGGTGGCAAAAATACAGGAAAAAAGGCGTCTGCCTCAGCCATCCAGGGATGGGATGGGTATATTGGAGCGCCTTAAAAACAAGCGAAGCGATATCCCTGCAATTACCCATTTGGATTATTCAGCGCGGATTCAGACCGTGAACAGACAGGATAAGCAAGACTATTACGATGTCATAGCCGAGTTTGAAAAGTTGACCGGCTGTTCAGTGGTGGTAAATACAAGTTTCAACGTCAGGGGAGAGCCGATTGTTTGCTCTCCCCAGGATGCATACAAATGCCTCATGCGAACAGAGATGGATATATTGGTGCTGGAAGATTGCATTCTTTTTAAGGAAGAACAACCGCCCTGGAAAGAGGGAAAAGAGTGGAGAGATGACCTTATCCTCGACTGAGATCAGTGAGATCCGCAAGTTCGGTGCCATTGCTTTCCTTTTTTTCGGCTCTTTGTGTGCGTTGGGGCTCTGGCGTCAAAAACCTGTTCCTGTTTATCTTTTTGGTTCTTTATCTGTAATGGGTATGGGTTTTATTTTGATGCCGGTTCGGTTGAAACCTGTTTACGAGACATGGCATAAAGTTAGCCGTTTAATTGGTCTGACCATAACAACGGTGGCGCTGACACTGGCATACTACCTGGTTATTACACCCACGGCTTATATCAAACGAATTGTGAGCGGCAGGCCGCTTCAAACCGAACCGGACAAACGGGTTGCGACATACTGGGTTGAACGCGAAGAACATGCCCAGCCAAAGGAACGATTCATAAAACGTTACTAGAGGAGAAAAATGGCAAATCAATCATTGATAGGAGAATTCTGGGAATTTCTGAGAGTAAGAAAACGCTACTGGCTGCTTCCGATTGTGGTTGTCCTTTCACTTTTCGGAATGCTTATAATATTTACCGAAAGCAGCACGGTCGCTCCTTTTATTTATGCTCTTTTTTAAATCAAGACTGCCTATAAAAATTATACCTATAACGGAAAAAGGAAAAACAACCTATGGCCAGCCTGAACTTTTGGATAAGATTCCCAAAAATGCTGAACTGGTTATTGTCCC
>JAFDFZ010000093.1 GCA_019309565.1 Deltaproteobacteria bacterium | reverse complement strand
ATGAAAATGTTGATGTCCCGGTGCCATGGCTCCAGGGGAAAAGACTCCAATTCGTCTTCGGGTAAGGCTCCATGGTGTTAAGTCTAAAAACTAACATGGGAATCCAGGTTAGTTCACTTTAAACTTTAGTTCACTATAAACGCTTATCAAAAGCATGTAATTCAATAACGACAACAAATTGTCGATATGATGTTGTTAAGCGCCTAATCAATAAAGATTGCGCAAAAAGACCATTATTAAGAAAGGATGTAATTATGAATGACAACCGGTTGAGACGGATTCAGACTTTAACCGAGCTGGGCAAAGAAAGGGATTTGGATTGGATCCTGTGTATGTTTCCGGAAAATATCTTCTATTTTTCCGGATTTCGAACCATGCTTTATACCAGGTTTATCGGTGTTCTGGTACCGATTAAAGAGGCACGGGAACCGGTTCTCATCGCCTCATACATTGACAAGCGCCTGATTCAAGAAGACATCTGGTCTCCCCATTGGTTTAAGGAAACCGTTCTGTGGGGGCCTTCAGCGGACTATGCGTATAAGACGCACTGGGATGCCTTAAAGGCTTATCTGGCGCCAGGCCTCCTATTGGGCGTTGATGCCATTCAGTATAATTTTTATGAACAACTGGTAGATACGTTTCCGGGTTTGAAAGTAGTAAGCCTGCAGCAGGAGATTTTGAATATTAGGATGGTAAAAGATGATGATGAGATTCAGAAGATAAAGGCTGCCTACCGGCTGGCCGAAGAGATTATGGCTCAGGTGGTGGAATGGCTCGGGGAACCCACGACCGAAGCGGAACTGGCGGCTAATATGACACGAGCTGCCGTCATCGAAGGAGCGGAAGGTACGATATTTCCAACACTGGTATCATGCGGGGAAAAGATGCTGGCCTATCATTCTCCTCCTCTTCCCCGACCCATCAAGCCAAACGAATTGATCCGGGTGGCTTTCGGCCCTGTGCTCGACGGCTATGGTTCTGATCTGTTGCGAAGTTTTTGTATCGGCCGTCCGCCCGAAGAAGTCCTGCCGCTTAAAGACGCATTTTTCGAGGCCCAGGAAGCAGTGGTGGAGATGTTGAAGCCGGGAATCGACTCACAGCAACTGCTTAAAAAAGTGGAGGAAATATATAATAAAAAAGGTTGTCTGAAAAACTGGTCTTATAACATCGGCCATGGTCTTGCACTGAGCATCCACGAACCGCCTCGAATTGCCGGAACCGACCAGAGCGTCATGCAGGAAAACATGATACTGGCTGTCGAACCCTCTCTTGGTTGCCCACCTCATGGTGCATTTGCCCATTGTGATGGTGTAAGAATTACAGCCGACGGTGCGGAATGGCTTTCCACCATGAATAGGGATCTTGTGATTATTTGATGGAGAAATGGACTTAATGTAAACAAGAGCTCGTTAAAAAGAATCCCCTGCCAGGCAGAATGGACATGAACCATGTTTTACTAACCTTTAACAGAAAGGAGCCTTTATGAAGAAGAAACACTGGAGCAAACTTATCTGTTTATTTGTTGGGATGGCGTTGGTACTATCGGTCATCGCCGTTCCGCCTGCGGGTGCCGGGCCGGCAAAAAAGCGGTTGATTCGAGAGCTGCGGTTTGTCGCCTATTCCCCTGGGCTTCACAAAATGTGGTACGAATCGCAGAAGTATATCGCCCAGCGGCTAAAGCTGCTGGGGCTTCAAATCGACTTCAGGCCCATGCAGCGAGCCGGCGTGCTGCAAAACATGTGGTATTCGCGCAATTTTGACCTGGGAACCCTTTATCTTACAGGGCGACCGACGCGAGTGGATCCAAACATGATTCTGAGCAAATTGTACCACAGCCGGGATGACCGAATCGGCGGGTATAACTGGGCGGGATATCATAACCCTGAATACGATAAAACCATTGATGACTCCAATCTCTATGCCAGCAATCTTGAAAAACGCAAAGAGCTTATCTGGAAAGCCCAGGCGATTGTTACCGAGGATGTACCCATCATTACCATCATCCACCAGATGATGCTGGATGCATACAACAATCAGAAGTGGAAGGGAACTGTGAACATGATCGGCAACGGACTTAAAAACGTCTGGAACTGGACGAAGATGGAGCCGCTTACAGACGACAAGACCCTGGTGGTGGCTTATCGAGACGACGGTGGTGTGCTTAACCCGACCACTTCTCACGAGTCAAACGTCATGGCATGCCGTGCGGTTTATGACACGCTTACCCACGTCGGGCCGGACGGTTCCCCGCAACCATGGCTGGCCGAGTCGTGGACCTGGATTTCACCCACCGAGATAGAATTTAAGCTTCGCAAAGGACACAAATTCCACGATGGTAAACCGGTTACCTCCAAGGATGTCAAGTTCACCATCGACTGGATCAAGAAAAATAAAATTGCCTATCATCTGGTAGCCGCAAAACCCATTAAGGAAGTTAAAATCATAGACGATTACACCGTCCGTTATATCCTTCATTACCCTTATGCGCCGCTATTGTCTTACACCGGCGAACAAATCTATATTCTCCCGGAGCATATCTGGAAAGATGTACCGGAAAAAGTGGGTGTGGATGATCCCATTATGTGGTCCCCAACAGCAGAGGGCAAATTTATCGGCAGCGGTTTTCTTAAGTTCGAGTACTGGCGAAAAAAAGACGAACTTAAGCTGGTGGCCAATAAAGATCATTTCTATGCCCCTAAATACGATGCGCGAATCTTTAAGTATATCACATCTGCCGAGGCGTCTTTAGGCAGGCTTCGCAAGGGCGAACTGGATATGCTAATCGATTATAACGGTGATGCCGTGGCACTCAAAAAGGTCTGTGAAGCCGATCCAAAGCTAACCATAGCCATGGAGCCTTCCATCGGTTGGTATGAGCTGGCCATGAACATCCGCCGGCCGCCTCTGGATGATCCGATCTTGCGCCGGGCCATCGCAGCGGTCATCCCCAGGGATGTTATCGCCAAAAACATCTGGAAAGGTTTTGCTATTCCGGCATACTCGCCTACCCATCGGATGCTGAAGCCCTGGTACAACCCCAACGTAACCATATGGGAGAAGAAATTGGGGCTTGAAGGTGCCAAAAAGATGCTGAAAGAGGCTGGGTACGAGTGGGATAGCAAGGGATTGCTTTACTATCCTGAAGGCAAAACAAATGAAGGCTGGGAGAAATAGGCCGGCCTGAACATCGGGGCATGGGGATAACGGGCACATCCACCGTTTTTCTCCCTGCCCTTTTCAACAGGGGCTTATTAGCTTATGGATACGTTGAAATTTTTCGGCCGACGGTTTATTCATTCGATATTTGTTTTTTTAACGATCGTAACGATTCTTTTTTTCATATTTCGATTGATGCCCGGCGATCCAACCATGCTGTTTATATCTCCGGAAATGTCCGTCGATGCAATCGAGAATATCCGCCGGTTGTTTGGTTTAGATCAACCCCTTTACATCCAGTATGTTAAATACATAGCCAATATTTTCTTAGGTAATTACGGAATTTCTTATTATTTTATGGAACCGGCCGCTCCCATTGTATTTGAATCATTGAAAAATACGCTTATTCTGACGGTCCCGGCCATGTGCTTATCCTATCTTTTCGGCGTTGTCGGCGGCACGTTGCTGGCCTGGTGGCGAGGCAAGAAGCGCGAATTAGTGGGTATGGCCTTTGCGCTGATTTTGCGGTCGGCACCGGCTTTTTGGATCGGCCTGATCTTTCTATATTTTTTTGCATTCCATCTCGAGCTTTTTCCCGGCGGCAGTATTACAGAGACCGGAGCGACATACCAGAACTTTTGGGAAATGGTGTTGTCCTGGAATTTTATACACCACCTTATCCTGCCGCTGATTTCCATGTCCTGTTACCTGACCGGACTGCCGCTTTTGCTCACGCGAACAAGCGTTTTAGAGGTAATAAAGGAAGATTATGTCGAGATGGCCCGAGCCAAGGGAATCGGTCCCCGGAAAGTGATGTTCCGTCACGTTACACGAACTGCCATATTACCGGTGTTGACCGCTTTTGCTACTGCCATTGCCTATGCATTTGGCGGATCTGTACTGATCGAAGTCGTTTTCACCTGGCCCGGAATCGGCCGTTTGATGGTGGACTCAATGTTGGGAAATGACTATCCGGTCGCACAGTTCGCTTTTATGATCATGGCCTGCATGATGATTTTAATGAATCTGTTTGCGGACTTTTTTTACGCGTATCTGGATCCCCGGGTAGTGGTAAAGTAGGCTAAATGGCGGAGGCTAAATGATGGATAAAAACCCAACCGACACCGTTCAGGCGTCGAACAAACGAAGAAGCCAACAATGGATCAATCTGCGATTGGTGTTTCAACATCCATTGGCCAGGGCCGGTGCAGTGGTGTTGATTGTGTTTTCCATAATGGCCATTTTCGCCCCTTACATCGCTCCCTATGATCCGGATAAAATCCTGGAGGATTCGTCCGGAAATTGGCTGACTTATAAAAAGCCGTCGGAACGTTTTTGGCTGGGCACCACAGACATGGGCCGTGATATTCTCAGCCAAATCATATATGGCAGCCGAACGGCGTTTATTGTGGGTGTGTTGGCGGCAATTATGGTCATGGTTATCGGAACGGTCATAGGATTGGTGGCCGCTTACTTCAGCGGCTGGGTAGACCAGGTGGTCATGCGGCTGGTGGATGTGGTCTACGGCATTCCCTTTTTACCTTTCGCTATGGTCCTTGTAACCGTGCTGGGGGGGAGTCAGTGGAATGTTATCATTGCCATATCTGTTTTGCTCTGGCGTGAGACGTGCCGTGTGGTGAGAGCCCAGGTGCTAAGCTTAAAGGAACGCCCCTTTATCGAAGTTGCCAGAAGCTCTGGTGCAGGACACATGCGGCTTATTTTTATTCATCTAGCCCCGAATGTGTATCCGCTTTCGGTACTTTACGGTGTTTTTGCCGTTGGCTGGGCCATCATCACCGAAGCCGGATTAAGCTTTCTTGGTTTTGGGGACTCAGAAAGCATGAGCTGGGGTAAGATGTTGCAGGAAGCCTACTCGGCACAAGCCCTTTCACAGGGCGCCTGGTGGTGGATCGTTCCGCCCGGGGTAGCAATTGTGTTGATGGTGATGTCGACCTACTTTATCGCTCAGGGAATCGAACAGGTTGTTAATCCCAAGCTGAGAAGCCGATGATCGGCCATAAAATTCAATGACGAATCGTTTAAATGGGGAGAGCCGGAAAAAAGTAATCATGACGGAAGCTTTGCTTGAAGTTAGAAATCTAAAGGTTTATTACAACACCGAACGCGGAACGGTTCGCGCCGTGGACGACATATCTTTTAATTTGCCTCTGGGACAAAACCTTGCCCTTGTGGGTGAATCGGGTTGTGGCAAAACAACAGTGGCCAAGGCGATTCTTCACCTGCTGGCTGATAATGCATCCATCCGAGGAGGAGAAATTATCTTTAAAGGACAGCGGATCGACTCTCTTTCCGAAAAGGAATTTGATAAGCTGCGTTGGAATGAAATTGCTGTGATTTCTCAAAGCGCCATGAACGCATTGAATCCGGTGTACCGTGTGGGGGATCAGATCATCGAGGCCATTGAAGCCCATCAAAAAATCGATCGTAAAAGCGCCAGAGAAAAGGTCAGACGATTGTTTCAGTGGGTCGGGCTGGCACCTGAGAGGGCCAGGGATTTTCCGCATCAATTCAGCGGCGGCATGAAACAGCGCGCCATTATTGCCATGAGTCTGGCGCTCAATCCCTCTTTGATAATTGCCGACGAGCCTACGACAGCCCTGGATGTGGTGATGCAGGATCAGGTTATGGAGCAGATTGTTCACATTCAAAAAGAATCCGACAGCTCTATCTTAATGATCTCTCATGATATTTCGGTGGTCACCGAAGTCTGCCAATACTTTGTGGTCATGTATGCGGGTAAAGTGGTGGAAGCGTGTACAGTGGAGAATTTTCACAACATGCCATGCCACCCTTATTCCATGGGGCTTTTATTGGCATTTCCGACCCTAGAGGGCGAAGCCCGGCGGCTGATTTCAATTTCCGGGTTTCCGCCGGATCTTTCCCGGCAGATAGACGGGTGCATTTTTTACGATCGGTGTCCTTTCCGGAAAACGATCTGTCAGAACGAAACGCCCCCGAACGTTGAGGTGGGGCCCGGGCATTTGGCCAAGTGCCATTTTGCCCATCAGGCAGAACAACTGCGTCCGGTATCTCAGAAAGAAGAGACGTGGGAACCGACCATGGCTTAGAAGGTAGAGTAGAAACGATGCCAGAATCCGATCAGGTTGTATTAGACATTCAAGACTTAAAAAAATATTTTCCCATCAAACGAGGGTTTCTGTCCTCGCTGCATGTGGGCGCCCAACGAAGAATGAAATTCATCAAGGCTGTAGACGGCGTTTCCCTATCAGTAAAGAGGGGGGAGATATTGGGGCTTGCCGGTGAAAGCGGCAGCGGCAAGACCACCACCGGAAAATTAGTGGTCCATCTGCTTGAAGCAAGCGCAGGACGTATCCTTTTCAACGGGAAGGAGGTGCTGAATCTTAAAGGAAACCAGTTAAAAGAATTCCGCCGCCAAGTGCAGATGATCTTTCAAGATCCATACACCTCCCAGAATTCCCGTTTTACGGTATTTAAATGGATCCAGGAACCGCTTCTGATCCATGCCTTGGGAGATCCCGAATGGCAACGAGCCCAGGTGATCAAGACCCTGGAAATCGCCGGTTTAAAGCCGGCAACCCAATATCTGGATACGTTTCCCCATGAACTCAGTGGTGGCCAACGTCAACGGCTGGCCATCGCCCGCGCTCTGGTTTTGGAGCCGCAATGCCTGGTGGCAGACGAGCCGACATCCATGTTGGATGTTTCCCTCAGGGCCGGGCTGATAAAACTCATTCGAACCCTTACGGTGGACCATGGTTTGGCAACCATTTATATTTCCCATGATTTATCTCTGATGCGATATACCTGTGATCGGGTTGCCATCATGTATTTGGGAAAAATCATGGAGTTGGGCCCCACCGAGCGAATTTTAAAACATCCGAAACATCCCTATTCCCGGGCACTCATTTCAGCCGTACCGATCCCGAACCCCCTCATTCGCCGCAAGCGCGTTCGTCTAACGGGAGAACCGACCCTAAGCCATGAACTCATTCCGGGATGCCGCTTCCAGCCGCGATGTCCTGAACGTTTGAAGCGCTGTGAAATGGACCCACCTGTTCTTGAGGAATTTGAACCCGGCCACCAGGTGGCCTGCTGGAATGCTTAACCGCTGAGGGAAAATAATAATCGGAAACAGAACAGGGGGTTCGTTATATCCTGTATAGATGAGATGAAATGAATCGCCGAGGAACAACGTTGGTTCTCTGTTTTGTGGTTATGCTCCATAACGCCCAGCGTCTGGTCCCGGTATCGCTTACCACGGAGTTGTGCGATCGTCTCGCTTCGAATTACCTTGGAGTCGGAAATCTTTTCAGTATCTATCTTTTCGGTACGGCACTGGCCAATATACCGATTGGTATTCTTGCGGATAGATACGGCAGCAAGGAGCTTATCACTTTTGGAACAGGCTTGAGCTTGGTGCTGTCGGTTGTTTTTGCTGTGACCCAAACATATTGGATCGCACTTTCGGCCAGGTTCGGACTGGGAGTTGCAAGTTCCATGCTGTTTATACCTGCATTACGATATGTAGTTTCGGCGATTCCAAAAGAAAGACGTGGTTCCGTCATGGGATATATACAGGCAGCAACCGGAGTGGGTATGATAATCTCTCTTTCGGTCCTGCCCGCCCTTGCAAGTCGATTTGATCTTACGCGGGCCTTTATGTTGTTGCCGATCATGGCTTCCTGTGTCCTTCTTATTGTCGGAATCAGGCTGTATCCGGTTCGACCGAAATCGAAACCGGTGATCTGGAAACAGATTGGAAGCCTTTCGCGTGACAGCGCTTTCTGGAATATGAGTGCTTTTCATTTCCTGACCATGTTGACGGTATACGCGGTTTTGGGATGGCTTCCGACCTATTTGAGATTAGATTTCGGTTATTCCGCCACAGAAGCCGGAATAATAAGTTCATTTATCAATATTGCTTTGTCATTTTTTTCACCTCTGACCGGATACATTTCTGATCGGGCCGGATCGAGAACCCCGATCATGGTGTTCGGTTCCCTGTTATCGGCCGTCTGTTTTGCCGTCTTTATTATCAGTGGAAACAAAGTTCTAATTATTCTTTCGATTCTTGCGTTGGGCCTGAGCAAGGCGCTTACGATTCCACTATCCCAGGTGTTGGTAGGTGAGATGTTCAGCGGAATAGGATCGGGACTCGCGGTAGCTGCAACCAATACCGCAGGGCGACTTGCGGCTTCCATTCCAGGGGCTGTCGGCGGATATATTCTGCAAACAACGGGAACTTTTAGTGCGATCTGGACACTGGCACTGATCTTTGGTGCCGGACGGGTGCCTTTTTTGCTTGCGGTTGGCGAGAAGCGAAGATCCCTATAACCCAGGATTCGAGGTGCAAAGTTTAAAGTGAAGATTTTGGAAAAGAGTCTTTACAAACAGAAGAAAAATCGTATTAAGAGATTCCCTTTCATGAAGTAGGCAGGCTAAAAAACAAGATAAAAACTAAAAACATGAGGTGGATGATAATGCATCTTACACATGAAGAAAAAGAGAAATCGGTTGTCGCGGAAGTTTCAAAAGATCAATTGATGGCATATACGACGCGCATCGTTGAAAACGATAGACTGTCAGGAAGCAAAGGAGAAGCCCGCGCTGTTGAATATTTCGAAGAAGTCATGACAGGACTTGAGTTTGAGGTTGAAGTAATTCATATTGAAAATCTTATCAGCCTGCCGATCAAGGCATCCGTTACGGTTATTTCACCGGAGCAAAGACAAATTTCATGTATTACCCAATCCTTTTCAGCTTCAACACCGCCCCAGGGAGTCACGGCAGAGCTGATATATCTTCCTGCCGGAAATGAAGCAGATGTTGCAGGAAAGATTATAATGCGCGAGGGGCTGGCGGCACCGGGCCCAACCTGGGATATGGAAGCCAAAGGGGCAGCCGGTCAGGTTTGGATCAATTCAGGCGATCTTCCCCACAACATGTGTATCAGCACCATCTGGGGGCATCCCACTCCCGAGACGGCTTATCGGATTCCAAAGAGGCCCACCGTATCGGTGGGCAGAGAAGCGGGGGAATATTTAAAAATGCTGTGCTCAGGTGGGGCCGTCAAGATCCTTCTTCACACGGCTGTTAAGACCTGTTTTATGAAGGTGCCTTTGGCCGTGGCGTCGGTTAAAGGTATTGTTGAACCGGAGAAGTATATCCTGTTTAACGGGCATATCGACTCATGGCATAAGGGGGCGTCCGACAACGGCACCGCTAATGCCTGTATGCTTGAGGTGGCCCGGGTGATTGCAAAACACCGAGACGAGTTGCGCCGAGGCATTCGCTTTGTATGGTGGTCCGGGCACTCCCACGGACGATATTCCGGCTCCACCTGGTATGCGGATCATAATTGGGAGGATCTTTATCAGAACGCCGTCGTTCATCTGAATGTGGATTCGCTAGGCTGTCGGGGGGCGACCATGTATCCTGATGTGGAAAGCACAGCAGAGTGCTATGGCCTTGGCAAAAGCGTTGTCGAAACATACGCAAATCAGAGCCCGGCATATCAAAGAATCGGCCATAGTGGAGACAACTCCTTCTGGGGCATTGGAATCCCCACCCTGTTTCAGCTTCTTTCCCGTCAACCAAAAGACGCCAGTGGACCGGATGCCCTGATACCGGGGCTGGCCTGGTTCTGGCACACCGAAGCGGATACACTTGATAAGATCGACCCTGATATATTGTTTACAGATGCACGTATCTATATGGCCGCAGTTTGGCGGCTCTGTACGCTTCCGGTAATTCCGTTTGATTTTGAATTTACAGCCCAAGAGACGATAACCCTGTTAAAAGATCTTGACAAAAAAGCCGGAAGCTCCTTTGATCTTTCGCAAGCAGTTCAAATTGCAGAAACTTTTAAAAAAAAGGCTTTGCTGTTGAAACAGAAATGCATAGAGCTTTCCCGGAAGATTTCAAATAATGCATCAGCTGCAATCGAAGAGAGGCTAAATACCGCAGCGGTTTCCCTGGATCAATGTATCATGAAATTGAGCCGGATTCTTATACCTGTCAGCTATTCGGGAACAGATCGCTTCGACATGGATTTGGCCGTGTCTATTCCGCCGTTTCCAAGGCTTCAACCTGTGGCTGAACTAGCAGCCATGGACCCGAGGAGTCATGATTTTAAATACCTTGAACGAAAGATGGTGCGTGAGCGCAACCGTGTCTGCCACGCGCTGATCAAAGCCGCCGGATGCATTGATAGGACCCTTAGCAGCCTGCGGCTATAGGCTGCAGTCAAAATTCCATTTAAGCCAATACAACATGTAGTGGCAATTTTGTCTTGACAAACAACCTGCCTTTTGCCATACACTGCCTTGCAGAAAGCAAGTTTTTATCCATATCCATTACAAGAACACTTTCTGAAGATGCTTTTTCTCAGCAAAACCACTAAATTATTTTTCTCAGACCCCCGGAAGCTTTGCCAATTACGGCTGGATGCATGGGATTCTTGAAGGAAGGATCAGAGGGGGTACCGGCCCGGTTTTTCCAGCCTTTTCTTCTGTGTTTGGTTCTGGTCGGATCCCAGGGGCTTGCTGCGATTTTCAGGATTATCAAAAAGTGGCCAGCCTTTTTTAAAGATTATTTTTCGCGCTTTTTATAATTGTATTACAGATAGACTATACCGTCAGCTACAATCCCGTTTTATTGACTTAAACAGAGGGCATTAACAGGGGATTTACCATACGCGTACAGCCCTGTTCGGCCTCAAGGCACACCTCCCCCGGATGGTTAACAGGACGGAGGAGGCGGTGGAGCAGTTGCTCACGGAACGACAAATCCGTGTGTGCAAACGAGCGGTTGGAGGCACAGTTCGGCGAACGATACAGATCGATATTGAAACCTGTACAGTATATTACACCGAGCATCATTCAAGGAACAGGCTCCTTTAGCAGGCTAAACGACCTGCAGGAGCATAGCTGCAATCTGGAGGGCATCCTTCATGAAGGACACAGAAAAAGAAAAGCTCCTGAAAGAAAGAAGGGAATTGCGGGCAAGGGTTGCAGAGTTGGAGAAGATAATAAAAGAACAGCGATGGCCGAATGAAGCTGCTCGAGAGAGTGAAAGAAACTTCAGTGACATTATTCATGCTTCCCCGATGGGAGCTCATATGTATAGACTCGAGGATGACGGGCGGTTAGTCTTTATCGGATCAAATCCCGCAGCCGAGAAGATCCTTGGAGTGGACCATAGCCAGTTTATCGGAAAAACAATCGAAGAGGCTTTCCCGCCCATTGTCGATACCGAGGTTCCTGAAAGGTATAGAATGGCCGCATCCGAAGGCGTTATATGGCACACAGAACAGGTCAATTATGAGAACGGTCCGATCAAAGGCATATTCGAGGTTCATGCATTTCAGATTTCACCCGGGAAAATGGCAGCTATGTTTCTCGACATAACCGAGCGCAGGCAGGCTGAAGAGGAGCGTAGTAGATTGCAGGCCTTGCTCAACCATGCCCAGAAGATGGAGGCCGTCGGCACCCTGGCAGGAGGTGTTGCCCATGATTTCAACAACATACTTACAACCATCATCGGAAACGCCGAACTTGCCATGATGGCCCTGGAAAACAACAGCTCTGTTTATGGTAATATCAAAGAGATACTGAAGGCAGGCCAACATGCTGCAGCCCTGACACGCCAGCTCCTTGCTTTCAGCAGAAAAGATATGATCCAGCCCAGGGTTCTGAATCTCAACGTACTGATAATGAATCTTGAAAAGATGCTGCGCCGGCTCATCGGGGAGAATATCGAGCTTATTACAACCTATGAATCTGATCTTTGGAAGGTGGAAGTAGATTCCGGGCAAATGGAACAGGTGATAATAAATCTTTCGGTAAATGCAAGAGATGCCATGCCAAAGCGCGGGAAGCTTTACATTGAAACTGGCAACGTGGAACATAACGAAGCGTATTTCAAAGAACATGCGATGGAAAGCGAGCCAGGGCCCTATGTGATGATAGCGATTACAGATACCGGCACCGGTATGGACAAGGAGACGCAATCACGGATATTCGAACCTTTTTTCACCACCAAGGAACTGGGAAGAGGAACCGGCCTCGGGCTTTCCACGGTGTATGGCATCGTAAAGCAGAATAAGGGCCATATCTGGGTATACAGTGAAGAGGGAAAAGGTACGACATTCAAGGTCTATCTGCCTAAAACCGAAGCAGAAACCAAAGATGTGGTACAAGAGCAATCTGAGCTGTATTCCCTCCGGGGACAGGAGACGGTTCTGGTTGTGGAAGATGATGAAAGGCTTCTTAGCATGATAAAGACTATGCTTGAAGTATACGGTTACAGGGTTCTTACAGCTAAAGATGGCGGGGAGGCCTTGGAGATCTCGACCAGTTATCATGGACCGATCCATCTCTTATTGACCGACGTGGTGATGCCTGGCATGAGTGGCAGTGATCTCGCAGATCAGTTGAAGTCAAAGCTTCTTGGCATCAAGGTCCTTTATATGTCCGGGTATACCGATAACATCATCGCCCGCCATGGTGTCATTGAAAAAGATGCGGAATTCCTCGAGAAGCCTTTCACAAAGGAAGCTCTGGTAGGCAAAGTTCGGAAGGTGCTAGACAAGAAACCGGATTAACAGAGGCCGTTTAAAATGGCCGCAGCTCAGTACCACACATTACGCCAGGGTTTGACCTAACCGACCGTTGTATTTACCTCCGACGGAGTTTAGAATGATAACTTAATCCTTTTCTCTTACTGATCCCTCAACACATTAAATCAATAGCTCCAAAGCCGCTATCATTTGGAAAAGACACTTCTATTTTTCTTTCTTATTTGAAATACGACAAGCCCTGCAAATAACAGTATTCCAAAAACACACATCGCGAATTAGGGGGAGGTTGTTGACTGAGTTGACTAACTATTTTCTCTGTTTCACGAGCTTTGAGAGAGCCACATATTACTTACTTACCGTGGCCTCTGAACTTATTCAATTCATATAGAATTTTTTTTTCAGCAAGATAATCACTTTGTGAGGTTAATAAAATATTTTGGGATTCGACATATCTTTTCGGCGCGGTGATTACATTATGGAAGAACTGCGGGTTCGGTTGTGCAGTGGGTTCCTAGTTCCACCATAACTCACGTTCTCCCTGGCTCCCCTTTTCATCTCTCGCGTATGGGCACGGGATTAGCGACCACAGCATCTCCTCTGACAGCCTTCCCTGTTGTCGAGAAGCTTAAGTGCGCCTACTCACATACACCCATACAACAGCAGGCTTACTGCCAGCGTTGTGATTCAATTTCGTCTGCAACCCTAATCAGGCACTGTGGCCTGAGCCGTTTACACCACGCATAGCCTGGTTAGTTAGCTAACCTCCGAGATGTGGCATCGCTACGTATCCGACACGAGCAACAGATATGGCTGGACTTTCACCAACTGGTTTACCGCCTTGTCGACTGCTCCGACGTTCCACAATGTAATATCTGATCATGGAGACACGTTTAATTACCGGGAAAATGCCACCCATAAATTTTTGTGCCATAAAGAATACATTCGGGTGCCTTTTCTGATAAGATGTCCAAAACAGTACCACCTGGATCAAATATCACTCAACTGATCGGTCTTCAGGATTTGATGCCTTCCATTCTCGACTGGGTGGATGTTTAGCTTATGCCGTGACATAAAGCATAAAGTGGACGCTGATAATCAAAGAATTGATACGAATTCAAACCTATGATAATAAGCTTATACTAAAAAGATAAAAAACCTTCTGATATCATTCTTCAGTAATACATGCTCAAGTCGACGATAACAATTATATCGTAAAACGAGCATCTAAATGAGAGATGAAGGCAAGCAAAAAGAAAACGAAAGAAAATTTGACCGCTGGGAAGAGCTTTCAGATGGCGGTCGCCGATATTATCTCGAACTTCAAGGCCGCTATGGATGGAAAGCCCGCTATATAAAAGAAGTGGATGTGTTAGAAACAACCGTCAAATTCTATCAGGAAATCTATGATGAGCATGGTCAATTAGTTGAAGTACATCAAAAATACCCCGTTGACCTTGGTCATGTAAAAATCAAGGAAAATAAGTAATGAAAATAACGAATAAAGAGGTGGCTAAAAAACTCATCGATTATCTTCATCACGAAATTACATTAACCGAGCTGGTAGACTGGGCGGAAGATGTAATGATGGATGCGGATTTCGAAGATGAACATCTTGATACTTTAAAAGATATTGTTGGCCGACTGGGCCTGGCGGATGTGAGAGCCTTTGATCTTAGCTGGGAAAATTGTAAGGCATATCTGGAGAGACTTGGTTATAGGATCAAGATTGAAGTCACGGAAAAAGAAACAACAGCATAGCGTTGGATTTCAACCCGCTCGACAGCAATTCTCGGTGAATGCAAGGCGGGATGTTCCTTCATTTTTTAAGAATTTTTTTCTATCATTCGATAATTTCCTCTAACAATCTCGCACCTCTTAACAGAGTATCCAACACGGCATGCCTATGCTGTTATAGTTCCGGTCTACTTTTGATATACTTCTCTATAGCGTCAATGAAGGATAGGAAATCTGCTTTGTTTTCGCGTATCAATGAGATTAGCTTTGTGTCTGAAATATACCAGTACCTGTGGATTAAAGAGTTTCTGAAATCAAAAAAGGTTTCATTTTTTTTGAGAGGTTTTCGGGAAGAATATTGATTTCTCCAGATCGGATAATCGTTTCCACATACCCTGTTACTGGTTCTCTCATTTCTTTTGCCAGAATGTGCTGAAGGGCATTTGCCATTGCTTCAGCAATCTCGATGATGGCGCGCTTTTATCTTCTGTAGATATCTTTGGATTTTTTCCATATCAATCTTCATAGTGAAGCTTCAATCAGCAGCCCAGCGCATTCCCGATATTTTAAAGAAACATGTTCAATTAGATCTGTTTTAACATATGGATCTTGGTCAATCAGAAGGATTACTCCGTGTGAAGCAGGTTTGTTCCCGGATAAAAATCATGGGTCAACTCAAAGCCATCCGGATAGAGGGTCTTTCGTGTTTTCCCGGAAAAGTCGCATTTGTATTACGTTGTGCGGGTGGCGTGTTCTGAAATTTTTTTGTGTTTTTGGGGACATTCTAATCTTTCAAGCTTGATACGGATAGTTACCTCGGAGTGCTGTAACCATCAACATGGCGGAGGATAGGCGCCGGTGCGGAAACGAGTACATCGTTTTACGATATTTGGGAAACCGCATTGACATGATGTATACCATTAGTTATACTATTGGTAATCCATGGAGGTGTGATATTATGGCAAACATTAAGACGGCGATATCAATCGAAAAGCCTATTTTTGAACAAATGAATCTTCTTGCAAAAAATCTTAAGGTTTCAAGAAGTCGCTTATTTGCGATGGCGGCTGAAGAATTTATACAACGCCATAAAAATAGACAGCTTCTTGAAGCACTCAATAAGGCCTACAGTGATTTATCCGAACCCGAAACCATCGATGAAAAAATGCGTTTAAAACATTACAAGATAGTGAAAGATCAATGGTAATCAACCAGGGCGATATATTTTGGATAGAATTCGATGAACCTTCCGGGGCAGAACCCGGGTATCGACATCCACATGTCGTCATTCAAAACAATCTGTTTAACCGGAGCAGAATCAATACAACTGTGGTTTGCGCTCTTACATCGAATCTTAAACGCGCAAAATCGCCAGGCAACGTGTTACTAGAAAAGGGCGAGGCCAACTTACCCAAAAAAAGTGTAGTAAATGTTTCCCAAATATTCACGGTAAACAAAAGCGATTTATCGGAAAAAATTGGAACATTGTCAAAAAATCGTATTTTTTCAATTTTACAGGGCATCCGGCTTCTTACTGAACCAAGGGACGTTGATTAGATTTCGGTGGTTCCATGAAAAAATGGAACCGATCAGTTTAGGTTAAGATTAAAAGATAAGCTATCAAAAATCAGCTTAAAGAATCGTTTTCAGTTCTTCAAGGTGGCTTGTGAAGAAATGGTCGGCTCCTGGAATTATCTTAAATTCAACCCCTTCATTCCATCGCGGCAACATATGCCGGATGAAGCATTTGAGCGGAAATTTAAAATCTTAGAGTCTTAAGGTCGTTCCAAACTACAATATACTGGGTCTTGATAAGTTCTTACACTTGTTGAATCTGGTGGCAGATGCTTTGGAGCAGAATTTTGTACCGCGCCATCCCGGTTCATGGGCACTTGTATAAAGAATCGGCCCTGCTTTACCTTGTTGCAGCCGGGCCGGTTAAGCGCTTGTAAATGTTTAGGATTTTTCGAGAATTGCTTAAGCGAGCAGTCTTTACTTGACAAAAACTCTTTCTGCTGGAAAATAAGAAAACCTGAACCTTTGTGCCACCACGGTTTTTAATCATCGTCAATAAAAGAGGATGGAAATGACGCTTCAGGAACAAATAAAAAAAGACCTGGCAGCCGCCATGAGAAGCAAAGACGCTGAAAGAAAAGATGCGCTTCGGGTGATCCTGGGGGAGTTGGGACGAGCCGAAACAAAGGAACTCACCGATCGGGAGGTGGTCAAGATATTAAAAAAGCTGCTTAAGAATGAAAAGGAGGTCCTGGAAAAGAGGGGACAGAAGCAAGACTCGGAGTTTATCCGAATTGTCGAAGCCTATCTTCCCAGGATGGCGACAGAGCAGGAAATCAAAGCATGGATTGCCGAGAATATCGATTTTTCTCAATTAAAGAATAAAATGCAGGCCATGAGGCCCATCATGCAGCATTTTGGCGAAAGGGCCGATGGAGAACGGGTAAAGCAAATTCTGCAAGACATGTAGAAGGGGTTCAAACTTTCCTTCAACAGCAACTGACCGGCATTTACCTTTTCTTTTCATATGGAAATCCTCGTTGACCGAGTTCTCAGAGTCATATGTTGGAAAAAATACGAAGATTCGGCGAATCGAAAAACATTTTGCCATTGCACTGATAACAACATTGGGAGATACGGATATGGAATCAGCGGTAAGAGATGCCATTTTCAAGGCGGTAGAAACAGAGCCTTTCGCACGACAGTTTAAGATTCGGCTTGTACGCTTAAATGACGGCTATTCTGAAGTGGAAATGACCTATGAGCCGGAAAGAATGGATAATATCTATCGGCGCGCTCACGGGGGCGCAATATTTGCGTTGATCGACGAAGCGTTTGAAACAGCCGGTCAAACGGATGGCACGATCGCCGTCGCCTTAAACGTGAATGTAACCTACATATCAAGCCCGAAAGCAGGTGCCAGGCTCCGCGCAACCGCCCGGCTTATCGGCCAGAGCAAAAAGACGGCAAGCTATGAGATCAGCGTGACCGATTTGGATGAAAATATCATAGCAACATGCCAGGCACTGGCCTATCGCACAGGAAAACAGATTCCGTTTCTTGAAAGGCGGTAGTGCTGTGGAAATCATCGACTCCATACCCGTAAAAGCTCGAGCAGAGGAACCTTTTTTCGATACTTGGGGACGTTGAAACCGCGATCGGGGTGCGGCTTACAGAAAGCCTTTTAATGATACCAAGAAAATCCTCCTCCGGTATTTACTTTCCCACGGAAATACCGTTTTTTGCCTGCCAGCTTTGCCTGAAAGAGGACTGCCCATCGCGAAAGGCTGCCTACGATGCCAATAAGGCCAAAGAATATGGTGTTGCTAAGTAAGGCCACATGGGTTAAGAACAAAGATCGGTGAACGATCGACTTTTTATCGGGTTTTTTAATGGATACAATCAACGATTGCATCATTCCAATTCGGATTTGGAGGATTTCATGTCGAATCCAAGCGTAAGAGAGGAAGTGATCCAAAAGTTTACTCCTTTCAAAGAAGAGGTGCTCAGCGGACATCAAAGCAATATTCATTCAATTTATATTACGGGCAGTGCTCTAACCGAAGATTTCAATTCCAAGATATCCGACATAAATTCAATCATCGTACTGCATCGGATGGAACTTAAGTTTCTTGAACACCTAGCACCTTTGGGGAAAAAATATCGCAGGAAGAAGGTGGCCGCCCCCCTGATAATGACGCCGCAATACGTCTTAAATTCACTGGATGCCTTTCCAATAGAGTTTTTGAACATAAAGTTGCTCCATTATCTGGTATTCGGTGACGATATTTTCAAAGAGCTCGATATAAAGCGATCCGACTTGCGACAGCAGTGTGAAAGGGAAATAAAGGTCAAACTCATCGGGCTGCGCCAGGGGTATCTCTCTTCCATGGGGAACCGAAGAATACTGACCGACAGCTTTATCAATACCATTTCAGGCTATATACCGCTTTTCCGTGGAATAATTTTTTTACTGGGCAAAGAGCCGCCTCTTAGAAATGAAGCCGTACTATCTGTTCTGTCGGAGTTGTCCGGTGTCAACACGGATATTTTCAAATTTGTGCTTAAAGAGAAAGAAAAACGCAGCAAACTTACCACCGAACAGTTGAATACCGTTTTTGAGGATTATTATCAGGCGCTTGAGCAGTTGGGAGAAATTACGAATGAAATCCAAGAATAGGTTCGGCCTTTTCGTTGGAATACAAATTCTTTGCTTTTTCTTTGTATCCGCATCGCTTGCCGTAACAGTTCCTCAGAAACCTGCAAGCTATGTGGTGGATCTTGCGGGATTCATAGATGACAGCACTGAAAGAAAACTAAACGGCCTGCTCCAGGAGCTTGAACAAAAAACAACCGCACAATTTATTATTCTCACCATCGACAGCCTTCAGGGAGAATCCATTGAAGAGGTATCCATCTCCATTGCCCACGACAAATGGAAATTGGGTCAAAAGGGAAAAGACAACGGGCTTCTTCTTCTAATATCTCTCAAAGATCGAAAATATCGCATAGAGGTGGGTTACGGGCTTGAAGGGTTTCTGCCGGATTCGTTTGTGGGCTCTGTGGGTCGCAAGTATTTGGTTCCGTATTTCAAAAAGGGCCGCTACTCCCAGGGCGTTTACGCAGCCGCTGTCGTTTTGTGCCGGAAAATTGCAGAGAATGAAGGGGTGACCTTGACAGGGCTGCCCAAGACATCAAAAAACATTCCGGGAAGAAGAACCGGAAAATCTACAGGTTTTTTGGGTTCTTTATTTTCACTGTTGTTCATTTTAGGTATGTTTTTTCTGTTTGCCAGACATCCACGCTTGCTGCTGCTGTTGCTGCTGTTTTCAGGCCTGGGAGGAAGAAGAACCTGGGGAGGCAGCGGGGGGTTTGGTGGTGGTGGATTTGGCAGTTTCGGCGGCGGGGGTGGAGGTGGTTTTGGAGGGGGCGGTGCATCCGGAGGCTGGTAATTAACTCCCCGACCTTAAAAACTTCGGGAGAAAAACTTCCCGATACTTCATGCAATATACAACTAATGGCGACAGAAACTTTGGAGCGGAGGAAAACATGTCAAAACAGATGAAGACGATTCTTATTGTCATCGGCATAATTGTAGTTGCCGGCGTAATATTTATAGGTCAAATCATTTCAGGCTACAACCGGGTTATTGCCATGGATGAAAATGTGAAAGGGCGATGGGCGCAGGTTGAAAACCAACTGAAACGACGTTACGATCTGATCCCCAATCTGGTTGAAACGGTCAAAGGGTATGCGGCTCATGAAAAAGAGCTGTTCCAGAGCATTGCCGAGGCCCGGACAAAATATTTTCAGGCAAAGGACATCAAGGGAAAAATCGAATCTTCCAATCAACTGGAAACCGCTCTTTCAAGACTGCTTCTGCTTCGGGAGCAATACCCTCAGCTTAAAGCAAATGAATCATTCTTAAAGTTGCAGGACAGCCTTGAGGGTACGGAAAATAGAATCGCTGTTGAGAGAAAACGTTACAACGATGCAGTTCAAGCACTCAATACGTATATCCGAACGTTTTTCGGGCGGTTTTTTGCATCTCTTGCCGGTGTTTCAAGCGCCCCCTACTACGAAGTGCCTGAGGCCGAGCAGGATGTACCGAAAGTGAAATTTTAGCCAGACGCTGAGATATTATTTATGATAAAGATTTTCGATCTTTCTTCCAAAGGAGCAAAGCCAATGCGTATTTGCCTGATTTTAGTTGCAATCGCAGGAATGTTTATCAGCGGCTGTGCGGCTCCCAAGATCAAACTGTTTCCGGACGAGACAGAGCCGCTAAGAGAATTCGTCCTTCAGGGTGAGAAAAAAGACAAGATACTTATGATACCGATAAAGGGGATCATTTCAGATGAACCCAGACGCCGGCTCCTTTTTCCTAAACCAAGTATGGTTCAGGAAGTCGTCTCCCAGCTCAGGCTGGCTGAAAAAGACAAAAATGTACGCGCGGTACTGTTTAAAATTGATTCTCCCGGGGGCTCAACCACTGCAAGCGACATTTTGTATCATGAAATCATGAGGTTTAAGGAGAAGACCGGCGTAAAGATTGTGGTGGCTATGATGAATCTTGCCACTTCAGGTGCATACTTTATTTCTCTTCCCGCCGATCACATTGTCGCTCACCCAACAACGGTTACCGGATCCATAGGGGTAATTTTTCTCTACCCACGGATTACAGGCCTTATGAATAAGATAGGGCTTGAAGTTGAAGTCAATAAATCGGGAAAAAACAAGGATATGGCATCTCCCTTCCGTGAGCCAACAGAAGAAGAACGCCGTATCTTCCAGAATATCACCGAAGAGCTTGGAGTTGTATTTCTAAATCGTGTAGTCACACACCGCAAACTTAGCAAAGAAAACGCAAACACCATAGCCACAGGCCGGGTGTACCTTGCAAAAGAGGCTCTTCGCCTGGGACTTGTTGATGAGATTGGCTATCTCAATGATGCCATAAAAAAGGCCAAAATGCTGGCGAATCTTCATGAGGATGCCAGGGTGGTCGTTTACCGCAGAACAGAATATCCGGATGACAACCTATACAACACAAACATCTCGTCATACGATGTACAAAGAGTTTCTCTGTTTGACCTAAATTTCGCAAGCCCATTTCAGGCCATGCGAACAGGATTCTATTACCTTTGGATGCCCTCAGGGAGCAGGATGGATTAGCATATAGGTGGGTTTAAGGATAAATACGCCCAAACAGTATTTTTGCTCTAAGCGGATCGAGTTCCTTTAAAATTTTGTATTCTTGTAAAGCGGATTTCCGATCTTCAAGCTCCGCATAGCTGATGCCGATGAAGTAATGGGCTGTTGGGTCGTCGGGATTAATACGAATAGCCTGTTTGAATGCTTCAAGCTGCTTTTGGTAGTTTCCAAGCTTTCCCATCAAGATGCCCATTGCGCTGAATGCCGGGGCGAAATCCGGATCTATACCCACCGCCCTTCGATAGGCGTCGATAGCCTCTTTGATATTCTCAAGTTTTCCATGGGCGACACCAATCTGAAAATGAGATGCAGCGGAGTGAGGATTTATTTGCAACACCCGGTAGTGTGCTTCGATTGCTTTCTTGTAAAGACCCAGTTTGCTGTATGTTCGGCCAAGCCTGTCATATATGGCAGCTGATTCAGGGCTTATTTGCGCGGCTTTCTTGTAAGCACCGGCCGCTTCGTTATGCATGCCAAGGGTATTATAATAATTGCCCAGAAAATAAAGCAGAGAAGCATCTTTGGTATGGATACGTATGGCTTTCTTGTAAGTATCGATCGCCTGTTTTGGTCTGTCCAGTCCTACGTAACACTGACCCAATCCATACCATGCGCTAATGTCTTCAGGGTTTTTGTCGATGGCTTCTTTGTAAAACGCAAGCGCTTTCTTATATTCCCCTTTAACGGAGAACCGAAACCCTTTCCTGCATAGTTCCTCTGCCAACTTCGTTTTTTGGTTGCTCATGCGATATGTCCACTCGGCAAGGGTTTTCCCCACGGTTTCATCCACAAGCTCGATTACTTTTCGACCGGATACGGCGAAATTTAGATTTTGTCCGAACACCGATTGAAAACTGATAACCCCCACGGCCTTCCCCCTCATATTCACCACCGGACTTCCACTGGAGCCGGGAGATATGGGTGCGGTGGTTTGAAAAAACTTACCGATTTGCGGCACTTCCCGTATTGCGGAAACAATGCCTTCGCTAACCGTTTGGTTAAGCCCCAAGGGGTTGCCCACCACGAGCACCTGTTCGGCAATGGCGGGAAGCTGGTCCGTAACCACAAGCCAGCGAACCAGCAGCCTGGGAATATTTACGGTAACCTTAACCAGATCTGCATAACGGTTCTGTGCGATAACCAGATCGATCGGATACTTTCCACCGTCATGAGCGATCACCTCTGCGGAAAAAGCCCCGTTTAGGACATGGTAATTGGTTATGAGATGTCCTCTCTCATTGATAAAAAATCCGCTTCCAATCTTCGAGACGGATCTATTTAAATCGTAAACCACGATTTTAACGACAGCAGGCTGTACTTTTTTTACAAGCTCGGTAAGATGGGGCTGTGCGTCGATTGGAGCCGAGTATAATAGAATCAAAAAACTACAAATTAAAACAAACACGGTTTTGATCATTCTTCTCTCCCTGGAAATTTTCTTTTCATCGGCCTTTGATGGATAGTCGAACATAAATTGATAAAATAACATAAAAATATAAATAATCATCTTCATTGTCATCACAAGAAGACACAAAAGGCAAACAGTAACGGGCCTGATTTATGAGGCCAGGGAAAAGGTTGCGTTCAATAGATATCCAATTGACAGGTGTGGCTTTATTATTTACAAATCAATATATAGGATATAGGCATTGGTTTTTTTGGGTAAAATAGGGTGCGAAACTTGAGAACAAGATCCCTGCCATTTGGACTGTTTTGGCTGATGTGCTGCTCGATGTCAGACACATTTTTTCACGAGTTCCACGCGCTTCAAAAGACGATTATTGCAGCGAAAGGATTAGCGAAATGAATCACCTCTATAGAACGGCGTTATTCGATCGCCATGTCCAACTGGGTGCCAAGATAGTTGAGTTCGGCGGATGGGAGATGCCCCTTCAATATCCTTCCGGAATAGTTCAAGAGCACCTGTTAACCCGCAGCCAGGCGGGGCTTTTCGATATATCCCACATGGGCCGCTTTGTGATTCGTGGAAAGAATGCATTGGAGTTTTTGCAAAAGATGCTCACCAACAATGCGGCTGCGCTTGATGTGGGATGGGGGCAATATACCATAATTCCCAATGAGAAAGGGGGGGCCATCGATGACGCCTATCTGTATCGCTTCGTAGAGGAAGAATTTCTTTTGGTCATAAACGCTGCGAACCGCAAAAGAGATTGGGAGCATCTGACATCGGCGGCCAGATCGTTCAAACATCTTGAAATTGTAGATCAGACCATGGACCTTGCCATGTTAAGCTTACAGGGGCCGAAGTCCAAGGATATCTTGCTGGGTGTGTTAAAATCAGGACAGCTTCCTGAGCCCGTGCGCAATGCCCTTAGTATTTCAGCCATAAACACCACCCGTGTTCTTATATCAAGAACCGGGTATACTGGAGAACCTCTGTGTTTTGAGTTGTTTTTGGAAGCCGAGGCCGCGGCGGCGATCTGGGATCTGTTAATGGAAAGAGGTGCCTGTCCGGTTGGTCTTGGCGCAAGGGATACATTGAGGCTTGAAGCAGCGCTTCCTCTGTTCGGACACGAATTTGGAACGGACCCCGAAGGTGAGGAGATTCCCATATTTTCTTCTCCCCTGGCCAAATACGCAGTAAGTTTCTCTGCGCTGAAGGGAGATTTTGTTGGAAAAGACGCTCTTTTTAAGCAATTTCATGCCCTTGAGAACATCGTTAATGAAACATTTGAAAACATCGAAGCCCTTCCGCGCATCACCCGTCCGGTTGCTGTGATCGGAAAGGGGGTGGCGCGTGCAGGCAACAAAGTTTTTTTCGACTCTCGGCCTGTGGGCTACATAACAAGCGGAACCATGGTGCCTTACTGGCTTTTCGAAGGAGAGGGCACAGCCTCGCGCATCACCGATCAAAAGAGGATGCGGGCCATTGCTTTGGCGCTTCTGGACAGCCGTCTTCCAGATGGAAAAATCGTAGACATCGACATCAGGGGAAGGCGTATTCAGGCAAAGATAGTACCGTATCATCTAAGAAGCGAAGCCCCCCCCTATGCCCGGCCCATCCTGTGCGACACCCTTAAGCCTAAACCCATCGCGATTCTTAAAAAAAAACCTCCGAAAACCGTCCGAACCCTTGTCCGTGAGGCTGCGGAAAACACGCTGTGGCGCCAGAAAGACTGTGTTAACCTGATTCCTTCGGAGCAAACCGCTTCAAAAATGGTTCGGCTTCTGTCTATCATGGACCCTTGCGGGCGTTATGCCGAACACAGAGCGGTGAAGGCCTTTTGTGAAGCAGAGGTCTTTTACTATCAGGGCACTAAGTTTATTTCCAGAATTGAGGAGCTTTTGAAAGGCCAAATGGCTCAGTTTTTCGGTTGTAATCTGGTCGAAATCCGGCTTATCTCCGGCCAGATGGCAAATGTGGCTGTGTTCAGTGCATTGGTGGATTTTTTCAATCGGGTTGATCGAAAGAGTGAGCAGCGTCGAATTCGGAAAGTATTGAACCATCATATCATTAAAGGTGGACATCTGAGTGCTCAGCCCATGGGAGCGCTGAGGGATTTCGTCGCCCGAGATCCGAAAACCGAAAAACCTGCTGTGGTAAATTTTCCGGTGCTTCCCGACAACCCCTACCAGATCGATCTTAAGGCCTGCCGGGATATCATAGATGAGCATCGTCCCGAGTTGATTATTCTGGGCAAGAGCATGACGCTTCATAAGGAGCCGGTCTATGAACTTCGGTCCATGATAGACGACATGGGTCTCGACTGTATTCTTATGTATGATATGGCTCATGTTTTAGGCCTGATCGGCCCTCATTTTCAGCAGCCCTTTGCCGAAGGGGCGGACGTGATTACAGGGTCAACCCATAAGACGTTTTTCGGAACTCAAAGGGGTGTGGTGGCAGCCGACTATGAACCGGAAGATCTTCGCTATCTGCTGTGGGAGGCTATCGAGCGCCGCACCTTTCCGGGAAGTGTGAGCAATCACCATCTGGGCACCCTGCTTGGGTTGTTGATGGCCGCCTACGAGATGAATCATTTCCGCGATGACTATCAGCTGCGGGTGATCGAAAATGCCAAGACCTTTGCACGGGCGCTTCATGACTGCGGTCTTAAAGTTGCCGGGGACCCGGACATTTCCTTTACCGAGACACATCAGGTAATTCTAGATGTTGGATACGCCAGGGGGGCGGAAATAGCGTGCAGGCTGGAAGAAAACAACATCATCGTCAACTACCAGGCCGCGCCGGAAGAAGAAGGGTTCACCGCTTCGGGCTCGCTGCGTATGGGAGTGTCTGAAATGACACGATTTGGTATGGAGCCGAATGATTTTCAAGCGCTCGCCCAGATGATTCGCGATGTGATCATGGAAAATAAAGACCTCAAACAGACCGTATCCCGATTTCGCAAGCGGTTTCTTGACATGAAATACTGTTTTTCCGGCGACGAATACGACGATCTCATCAATGTACTGCTTGATTCATTATGAAAATCGGCGCTATGCTTATCCGGAGATGACGGCGGCAATGCGGACAATAAAATCCACAAGAATGAAGTTAGAGTGAATCTGCGCATACAAGAGGATCGTCTTGATCGTTTCCACTAAATTACGCCTTTCTGTTATGATCTTTCTGCAGTATTTCACCCTTGGCGCCACAGTTCCCATTTTCAGTTTATATCTTACCCGCAATTTGCTATTCAGCGGCACTCAGGCCGGAACCATCTTTTCAATGTCTGCGGTGGCGGCTTTTGTATCGCCATTTGTCGGCGCTTTCATTGCAGATCGGTTGATCAGTGCCACCCGTTTATATGCGCTGTGCCATCTGATTGCCGGGGTTTTGATGGCATTGCTGTCTTTGCAGCGTCAATTTGAGCTTTTTCTTTTTATCTACCTGATTTATATGCTGAGTTTCGTACCGACACACGCTCTTTCCAATGCCATAGCTTTTCATCATCTGCCGGATTCGCAGCACAGCTTCGGTGGCATTCGGATGTGGGGAACCATCGGCTGGATTGCCGTGGCATGGGTTTTCGGTTTTTTCTGGCTGCAAACCGAAGATGCGGCAGTGGCGGGTCGTCTTGCGGATGCGTTGAGATTATCGGCCATCTCTTCCGTGCTGCTCGGGCTGTATGCGCTTACGTTGCCTGTGCAAAGAATTGAATCGAATCGACCCCGGAGAATCATACCTGTTGAGTCCTTTCGGGTAATGATTAGCCGGAATGTTCTTGTGCTTTCTTTCATTAGCTTTTTGATATCTTTCATAAACAGGTTTTACTATTTTGGAACCGGACCCTTTCTTCGCCAGATAGGCTTTAGGGAATCTGTCATTATGCCCGCCATGAGTCTTGGACAGGTGCCCGAAGTGTTTGCCATGGCGCTGCTGGGCTTGCTTCTTAAGCACTACGGTCTTAAGCGAGTCATTGCCATGGGCATCTTCATGGAACTGTTACGGTTTTCATCTTTTGCCATTGGTCAGCCTAAACTTTTAGTTCTAGCCGGTATTTGCTTTCACGGTCTTGCATTCACCTTTTTCTTTACAACGGCATTGATCTGTTTGGACGGTTACTGCAACGAAAGCTCAAGGGCAGGTGCACATCAGCTTTTTGCCATCATAACATCAGGCTTTGCAAGCTTCTGCGGCAGCCTGGTATCCGGGAAAATAATGGATGTGTTTACGATTACAGAGAACGGTATCGTAGATTTTAGAGCGTTCTGGGTCGTACCTGCCGGATTATCTCTGTTTGCACTGGTTATCTTGGTGTTATTTTTTCATGAGAAAAAGAAGATCGAGGAGAAGAATCGAATTTGAAATTTAGTTTTAAAATGATACAAAGAGACTATGCTTTTCCCGAGACTAATTACGGAAAAAGTTGCCTCTTCGAGGCGGTCGAAATAAAAACCCGGTTGGAAGTGATCTAAAGTGCCTGAAGTTAAGGTATCGCTTCGCTCTTTCAATTCAAAAATAGATCAAATTCCTTAACTTTAGTTCACTTAAGCTCACTTCAAACTTTAGTTCACTATCTGTACTTACTTAAAAGCATGTTATTAAAGATGACAACAAATTGTCGAGATGATGTTTCTAAGCCCCTATGTACCAAGTCGTAACAGGCAGGTATACTTTAAAATGGAGGTGATTTTCTATGGCAACTAATGAAATTATCGTTGGTCTTGTTGGAAGCCCGAATCGTGATGGGAGGACATATCAACTTGTAACCGCCGCTCTTGAGGGGGCTGATCGAAACGGTGCAGAAACCGAATTGATTCAGATGGCAGATCATGTAGTTGCAGCCTGCAAAGACTGCATTCCCTGGGTTTGCAGGGAGAACTTGAAATGCACATACGACGATGAGGCGTTTGAATTTTTAAGCAAAAAGGTTCTTAACTGTGCGGGCCTCATACTCGGCACCCCCGTTTACTGGTGGGATACCAGCGGAATGGTGAAATACTTTATTCTTAAGATGTTTCGTGTCTATGCGCGTTCTGCACCGCTTCAAGGGCTGCCGGCTTTCGGTATAGGTATTGCGGGCGGTACGGGTAACGGTCTGGTGTCCGGACTGCGACCCGTTTATCATTTTTTCCAGATGATGCAGATGCGGGCGCTGGATCCCGTTCCCGCGACACGATTTAATTTTGATTCCGCCATTCAGCGCTCAGGGGAGCTTGGCGCACGGCTTGCAGCGATGGCAAAGGATCGCAAGGCTTTTTCAAGCCTAGAAGAGCGTTTGCTATACTATGATGCTCTTCCCTATCTTGGATTAAGCCGGGCTGAGGAACGGCGGCTTTTGGCGGATTATGTTACACAGTCTCTGCCCGAGGGGTCATCTGCTGAAATCGCCCGTGGTCTGGCACGGGCCGATACCCTGGCTGCTGCGGGAAAAGCGCTTGATTCGCTTGCCGAGGTTTCGAAAGTGTATGAGGCGGGGTTAGAGGTGTTTGAAGCCAAATAAGAGATGCTCCAGGGCGGAGAGTTTTTTAAATCACCGGAATGAATCAGCGAAAGCAGAATAGGCACACACTAAGGAGAGGTTAACATGGAGATTAGCGCACAGCTCAAATGGACCGGCGATCTTCAATTTGTGGGCAGAACGGGCAAGGGGCCCGCTGTTGTCATGGACAATCCAGAGGGTGGAAGCGGACCAAGCCCGATGGAGATGGTGCTTATGGGAGTTGCCGGTTGCACGGCCATGGATGTTGTGTCGATAATGAAAAAAAAACGCGCCGATATGACCGACTTTCAGGTGAACATCGCGGGGGAACGTGCAGAAGAGCATCCCCGGCGATATACGAAGATAAAAATCGAATATGTCTTTTCGGGAAAGGCGCTTAAGCCGAAAGATGCTCAGCGGGCCATCGAGCTTTCCGTAACCAAGTACTGCAGTGCAACAGCCTCATTAAATGCCGACATTGAGTACCATTATAGAATCGTTGAGACGGCAGATTAAAGGCAGTTTATTATTGTCGCTATCAAGGCATGGGAGAGAAGCCCTATCTTTTACCCCGTAGTTGAAAAAACCACATGGCAAAATGCCCCTAGCATATGATCAAATACAGCTTATCGATTTAAGACAAAAGTTGTTATCCAACAACGGGGTTTGGCGAAGACTTCAGTTTGATTTCTTCCATTGGCTGCTCTAGCTACCGGTGTTAGCCGGTATGGAGTTTACTTTTCGTTTCAATTATGATCGATTGAGATGATCAGGGGTTTTGTTTAGGAGGTCCCATATATGCAGATTCCCAATTATCTTCAGGAAGCAAAAAAATTCGAGATTCAAGCGTACGAAAAACCAAAAGAATTTGTCACGTTAAGAAAAAGTCACGTACCCTTCTGCGGTGCTCCTCGAAAACACCCCTATGATCCCGATAAAGTCATTTTGATTGTTGACCCATTGAGTACCAACACCTTTTACTATGAATTTCGAACCGAGGACATCTCATATATAGAAGAGCTTCCCAGCATTGTAAGCATAGACGGCAAAGCAATCGCAATAGTTCGGTTATGGATAAAGAAAATGAGCATTGGTGTCAGGTGCATCCCGTTCATTGTGGAAGAGACGGGATTGACATCGAAAATCAATGACTGAACCCCTTAGTTGCATAAATCACATAGCAAAATGGCCCGCATGCATTATAAGTGATCTAAAGTGCCTAAAGTTAAGGTATCGCTTCGCTCTTTCATTTTAAAAATAGATCAAATTCCTTAACTTTAGTTCACTTAAGCTCACTTCAAACTTTAGTTCACTATTAGCCCCTACTAACATCGTGTAATTCAATAACGACAACAAATTGTCGATCTGAGGTTGGTAAGCGCCTAACGACTGCATCCGTTGAGTGGTTTTGCAACAACGGGGTAAAGGTTCGATCTTAGGAAAAAATCGATCACCAAGGCAGTACATCATCCCCTATGCCGTGGCTCATAGCGTTCATATCCGCTTTCTTGTTTGGAATAGCGACTCCTTTCAGCAAGGCATTGCTTAATGAGGTTCACCCGTTTTTACTTGCAGCCTTGTTTTATCTGGGGGCTGCTTTGATTTTGCTTCCGAAAACTGTAAACCTGCATGTCCGATCTCCTATTCCCAAACTTACCGCCTCTGATTTGTGGAACTTATTGGGAAGTCTTTTCTTCGGCGGCATGGTGGGGCCGGTTCTTTTATTGTTTGGGCTTCGAATGACACCGGCAACCAATGCATCGCTGTTGTTGAACCTGGAGACTCCTGCAACCGCAATGCTTGCATACTTGTTTTTCAAGGAAAACATCGGCCGTAGAACCGCGATTTCGAACCTGGGTATCGTGCTGGCTGGTGTGCTCCTTACGTTTGAGGGCACATCGGTTCCCGGCTGGGGTGGCGTGTTCATCGCACTTGCATGTATTGCATGGGGGCTCGATAACAACCATACGGCTTCGATCCACAATATTGATCCTGTAAGATGTACTTTTTTGAAAGGCATCACCTTTGGTACGGTTAATCTGCTCATTGCCTGGCGAATAATCCCGGTGTGGCCGTCCTGGGAGAGGTGTGGTTTTGCGCTTATCATTGGAGCTTTTTCATATGGAATCAGCATTGTGCTGTATATTTATTCGGCTCGGGAGCTGGGGGCGGCAAGATCGCAGATGATCTTCGCTTCGGCCCCTTTTTTTGGAGTTATCGTATCTCAATTATACCTGGCAGAGCCCTTTTTCATTTATCAATTAATAGCCGCATTGCTTATGATCGGGATGTTCGTTATACTGTTTAAGGAAAAACACAGTCATATTCATCGCCATGCGGTGCTTGAACATGTTCATCGACACAGTCATACAGATGAGCATCATCAGCATTTGCACGAGAAAAGGGATGAGGCCGATGGCACGCATTCACATATACACACCCATGATCCCATAATACACGGTCATTCGCATCATCCCGATTTGCACCACCGGCATGAGAAAGACTAAACCTAGCCACTGGTTTTAGGGAAACCACCTGAGAGGGAGAAAAGCGGATATTTGCTGGCTCCCTTAATGTTTGGAAACAGCCATGATTATCGGACTCGATGTAGGCGGAACTCACACAGATGCAGTTTTGTTGGGAAAACAGGGCCTTGTAAGAGAAAAAAAAGTGCCCACTGATCCTGCGGATCTGTTCTCTTCGGTGCTTAAAGGGCTTGAATCCGTCATGGAGGGAATCGACCCTGAAAAGATCCATCGAGTCGTTTTAAGCACAACGCTTACTACCAACGCCATCATCCAAAACAACCTGCCACCGGTGGGCATGATCATAATGGGAGGGCCCGGAATCGACCCCGAGTTTTACCGCACCAATCATCACTATTATACGGTCAGCGGCTCCATTGACCACAGAGGCCGTGTCATACAGCCTGTCAAATCCCGGCATATAAGGGAAATCGGAAGTCTTCTTAAGGCAGAAGGTATTAGATTCGCCGGTGTTGTTGGAAAATTTTCCGTTCGCAATCCAGAACATGAGCTTTCAGTAAAAGAAATATTGAAGAACGATGTGGAAAAAGTTTTTCTCGGGCACCAGATTTCAGGCAACCTCAATTTCCCTCGCCGTATTGCCACAACATACCTTAATGCCGCGGTATATCCGATTCATAAAAAATTTTTTGAAGCCGTTGAAAAATCTCTTGAAATCAGAGGCTTGTGCTCTCCAATTCGGATTTTGAAAGCCGATGGCGGAAACATGAAATTTGAATCCTCCATCGATCACCCGGGACTCACCATTCTTTCCGGCCCGGCGGCCAGCGTGATGGGATCTATCGGGTATGCCGCAAAGGGCATGGACAGCCTGGTAATAGACATCGGTGGTACGACAACGGATATGGCGATTCTAATTGATCGTGTGCCGCTGCTTGATGCGCTTGGAATCGAGCTGGCAGGATATAAAACTTTGATCCGATCATTGGAAACACATTCGGTGGGAATCGGCGGGGATAGTGAAGTGAAGATTCAAAATGGAACACTGGTGGTTGGGCCGCAGCGTCGGGGGCCTGCGATGGCCTTCGGAGGGCCGGTACCAACCCCTACAGACGCCCTGTTTGTATTAAATAAGATGCAGGGTGGTGACAGGGAGAAATCCATTAAGGGTTTCAAACCCATTGCCGGCAAGTTGGGGTTTTCCCTGGAGGAGACCGCACGTCGTGTTTTTGATCTCACATGTCAACGGATATTGGAAGAGGCCGGATCGCTTGTGCACAGAATCAACAGCAAGCCTGTTTATACGGTTCATGAACTTCATGAGGGGTATAGGGTCAATCCCGGGGAGATCCTTGTTCTGGGAGGACCGGCTCCCTGTTTTGCCGGCCGTCTTGATGGCCTCTCCGATAACAGGGTGCGTGTGGTTCCCAACTGGAAGGTGGCCAATGCCATCGGAGCAGCACTGGCCCGAACGACCTGTGAAGTCACATTATTTGCCGACACAGAACAACAATTTGCATATGCACCTGAAGAGGGGTTTCGCCAAAAGGTCAGCAAGAGCTTTGATCGGCGTGATGCCGTAAAACTGGCGCTTAAGCTCTTAAGGGAAAAGGCGCTTAAGATCGGTGCCAATCTAGAATATTTGGAAACCGATATCATTGAAGATACACAATTCAATATGGTGCGTGGGTTTTACGCCACAGGAAAAAACATCCGGATAAAGGTTCAGATAAGACCGGCGCTGATTCACGGGTTCGAAAGTCTGCTTCAGCGCACCGGCATCGAGGATTAACAAATGCTAAAGGCTCAATTCAAAACAGGCTTGGTCTTTTTCCCGGCGTTCGACTGGGCTATCAGCCCAACACACCCGGAACGGGAAGAACGCCTCCTGTACACCCAGGATCAGGTCTTTGAGGAAGGACTTTTCGATATCGAAGGAATTATGGAATTCAAGCCGGATCTTGTTACCATCCAGGATGTGCAGCGAGTGCATTTTTGCGTACCTGACCTTTGGAATGTCATGACCGAATCTCATTTTATCAGTGCCGGTGGAGCAAAAACCATTGGCATGGCGGTTATGGACAAAAAAGTAGAAAGAGGCTTCGCCCTGGTTCGCCCGCCCGGACACCATGCCATGCGAGTGGTTCACGGCTCAAGAGGGTTCTGCAATGTCAATATCGAGGCCATCATGATCGAGTATCTTCGGCAGGCATATGGGATCGACAGGGTGGCCATCGTGGACACCGATTGTCATCACGGAGACGGCACCCAGGATATATACTGGCATGATCCTGACACCCTTTTTATCTCCATCCACCAGGACGGCCGAACGCTGTACCCGGGGTCGGGATTTTCAAGCGAAAACGGCGGCCCGTTGAGTCGGGGAACCACGGTAAATATTCCCCTTCCACCATATACTTCGGAAGAAGGATTCCTGTGGGTCATAAAACATATTGTGAAACCGATCCTGAAGGATTTTAAGCCCGACATCGTGGTCAACTCCGCAGGACAGGACAACCACTATACAGATCCCATCACCCACATGAACTTTTCAGCTCAGGGTTATGCCCAACTGACCAGCATACTGAAACCCGATATTGCGGTTCTGGAAGGGGGTTATTCCATTGAAGGAGCCTTGCCATATGTTAATTTGGGCATCGTTCTGGCTTTAGCGGGCATCGATTTCAACAAGGTACAAGAGCCGGACTATGACCCGGATAAGATTCGACAGAAACCCGAAGTGACGAATTACATCCACAAACTGGAAGAAATCACGCTTAAAAACTGGCGTAATCGATTCAAAGTCAGAGATGAGGTGCTTGGGAAAAAAGAATTTGAAGAACGTTCCCGCAATATTTTCTATGATACGGACAACATCTTTGAAAAGCAAAATGAAGCCCTGAGGTTATGTGCGGAATGCAGCGGAGCGCTTAAGATCGACTCTTCATCGGACCGTGGATACCGGGTTTGTGCGATACATATTCCCAGAAAATCCTGCAACCGCTGCAAAGAGACGGGTTACCGGTGGTTTGAGACTGCGGATTTAAGCCGCTTCGACATGGTGTTCTTACAGGATAGAAGCGAAGATAAATATCTGCAGCACAATAAGTAAACTGTGTACCGGCTTCAAGCAGATACGCAGTTTACATGTGACCTGCTTGGGCATTTATGGATGAAGCTTGCCTTGTGCAAGAATGGACTTGATTTCCCGTATACAAAGCTGTGGGCTTGAAAGCACGGGAATACCGGTTTTTTCTTTAAGATCTTTTTCCATTCTTGCCATGGAACCCTGTGCAAGAACGATTGCGTCCACCTGGCCTGCCAGCTCCTGTGCTGCTTCAAGGATCAGCTTATCATGCCTGGTCGGGTTTTTTTCTATCAGGGCCTGGTAGGCTCCTTTTGCAAGCCCTTCGATCACCGTCAACGTTTTCCCCATAAGAGCGGCCTGGGATTGCAGCAGGTTTACCGTTGGTTTTAGGGTTGTGGGCAAGGTGGCCAGAACACCCACTGTTTCATAGGAGGCTGCCGCTTCTTTTGCCATTGGTTCATCGATTTTAAGAATCGGTGTGTCAAATAACTTGCGGGCCGCATCGGCCACTTCTCCCACAGAAGAACAGGTATTTAGGATGTAGTCTGCCCCGATATCAACCGCTATTTTGTAATATTGAATCAGGCGCAAGGCTACAGATTGGGTGACCTTGCCGTCTCGAATCACATGCTGAATGAGGCTGTCGTCTGAAATGTTAAAAAGGCGAACTTCCGGTAAATGCTCTTTAAACAGGGTTTTAAGCGGATCAGCCAAACCTTGGCCGGTATAAATAGCCACAATGGTTGTCATAATTAAAACTCCTTCTGGTCAGGGATTTTAAACACGAACATCCATCTCTGTTTCATTTTGGATTTAGCCTTGACTGCTTTGCGGCAATCGCTGCTTTGGCTGCCGCACATATGGAGCTGCTGGTAAGTTTGTAATGCTCTTTTAGCTCCTTGGATTTTCCGGATTCACCGAATGAATCATTTACCCCGATTCGTTTCACGGGAACAGGCCACTTATCGGACAGAAGCTCTGCAACCGCACCGCCCAGCCCTCCAATGATGCTGGCATCTTCCACGGTAACGACCGCTCCTGTTTGTTTAGCTGCCGAAACGATCGCTTCTTCGTCAATCGGTTTGATGGTATGGATATCGAGTACGCTTGCAAAAATACCCGAATCCTCAAGCATCTCTGATGCCTCAAGCGCATCGTTTACAAGAGATCCCACAGCCAGGATGGCCACATCGGTTCCGTGGCGGAGCAGGAGGCTTTTGCCGATTTCGTACTTGAGCTCTTCGGTATAAATGGTGGGATATGTTTCTCCAATAAACGGCAGCCGAATCACCACCGGTCCCTCATATTCCACGGCTGCCCTCGTGGTCTTGCCCGTTGATACTGCATCGGCGGGTGAGAGAATGACCAGGCCCGGTATGGCGCGAAGCGCAGCAATATCTTCAACAGAATGGTGTGAAGGACCGATCCCACCCCAGATCACCCCGGAATTACAGAGGATGATTTTAACATTATTACGATCATAGGCCACATTTTGCCGTATCTGGTTATAACCCCTTCCTAGAGCGAACAGCGTATGGCAGTGGGTAAAGGGAATGAAACCACTGTTGGATAAGCCCGCTGCAGCCGTAATCAGATGCCCTTCGGCAATGCCGACATCAATGTATCTATCAGGACAATGTTCCTTGAAAAACTCACCGGCCTCGGCCGATGGAAAATCGGCGTAACAGATTACGATTCTTTCATTTTCTTTTGCCAGCTCGATGAGCGAACGGCAATGAGCCTGGTACATGTTTTCTTTAAGATCTCTGGTTGCCCGCAAATAATTTGGTTTCACGATGATATACCCTCTGTTTTCTTCCGAAAATAATCTGACCTCTGCTGGGTCCGACTCCTCAGCTCTATGGCATAAACAAAAAAATTCTCATACTATCGAGCTTCAGAACGCTTAATCTTCCAGAGCCGCAAAACATTCTCTTTGTAATTCCTCTGTCATATTCACAGAATGACAGTTCGAATTCTCTAAAGAAGGTATACCCTTTCCCTTCAGGGTATGGGCAATCAGTGCCTGGGGTCTGTCTTTTACACCCAGCACCCAGTCAAGAGCCTCTATCACCTCCAAGAGGTTGTTGCCGTTCAGCTCTTTTGTTTCC
>JAFDFZ010000246.1 GCA_019309565.1 Deltaproteobacteria bacterium | reverse complement strand
CTGGTGGGGGGGGTGGATGTTCGATGTGCTGGGCAGCTATCACCAGGCTTTCTATTTGGGTATTGCCTGTCTCATGGCAGCATGTCTGTGCTCATGGCTGATGGGAGTGCAGACCCGTACCCAGAAAGAGGTCCTTGCACAGGGAATGCAGCAGTAGATTCAGTTAAAGCAAGGGTTTCTTCATCTTAACGCTTCTTTAAGCCTGAATCTTATTGACTGGAGAGATAGGCTCCTGGCCATTTACGTCTTGCTTCCACCGGCATTCTGGCTGAAGCCGATGCAGCATGGGCCGTTAAGATGACATTTTCCATTTTAAGCAACGGGTTGTCCGGGTCTATGGGTTCTTTTTCGAACACGTCCAGTGCGGCAAAAGCGATCCATCCTTGCTGCAAAGCCTTTATAAGTGCGGCTTCGTCTACCGTATTACCACGGCCGGTATTAAGAAAAACCGCCCCCGGTTTCATCTGTTTGAACTGTTCTTCAGATATCATCCTGTATGTCTCTTTAGATAAAGGAAGATGGGCAGAGACAAAGTCCGAACGCGACAGCAGCTCGGAAAGCCGTGCAACAGGCTCAACATCGTATTTGATCATCTCAAGTTCATGAATGTAAGGGTCGTGGGCTATCATGTTAAAACCGAATGGTTTTGCGCGGCGAGACACAGCCTTTGGTATGTTGCCAAAAGAGATAAACCCGAGGGTCTGCCCGTAAAGACGGGGAAATTGGTTTAACATCGGCCGGGCCTCAAGCCACCGGTTGGTGCGCACCATATTGTCCTGGGTCAGCAGACGCCTCCAGGATGCCAGCAAAAGCGTCATGGTGTGATCGGCGACTTCCTCTATGAATACATCAGGTGTGTTGGTAACCCATATGCCACGAGCCGTAGCCGCTGATACATCAACGCTGTCATAGCCCACCGAAGGGAGAGCGATGATTTTGCAGTTTTGAAGAGATTCAATGATATTTGCGCTAATCTTGATTCCGCCTCCATGACTCAGGATAGCGTCTGCGTCCTTTGCAATTTCAATGTATTCATCTTCGCTCGTCACATCTGCTTCCACCAGGTCCGCTCCCATCTGATTGAAGATCTCCTGCTCAATGTAAAGGGGCTCCCCCCAGACCGCCCGCATGCGAGAGGTGAATTTTTGAATAACAACCTTATTGCCCGGCATAAAAGACTCCTTTCTGTTTTCCCTTAAAGATCGGCGACGATCTCTTTCAGATCCAGTTTTTCCAGAGTTTCCGGTAATGGTTTCCCGGTTGCCGTATCCCATCCCATCAGTTTATAATAATTTTCAACCATCCAGTCCCATTTCTCCATGATGTTTACACCCTTGGCAGGACCATCCACCGGGATGGATCCATATCGAACGGAAGGTCTTTCATCTTCTTTTTTAAGCCCATGACGGAAATTGAACACCCGGAGCAGGTTTATGATCCGCCTGCCGACGGTAAAGGCGTCCTGAAGGTTCCAGCCCCAGCCGGTAACCGCATTGAAGCATGCCAGGGCCAGCTTCGGTGCAGGAGCGGCGAACCGGCAGGTGCCGAGACAATCGTCGAACTGGCGTATCCCATTGTATTTTGCATTGAATGTTGAAACTTCCTCGTGGGAAAATACGTCCTTAACCGGCTCCATATCCACCAGCTCAGGCTGAACCCCTCCCCAGGTCGCCTCTATGGTGCTGGTGTTGGTAAAACAGGTATCCAGCAGTTCAAACCACCTGTTTTTTCCACGGTGATCATGGGTTCTCGGAGCAGAGCCTTTCTTTGAGTACACTGCCCAGCTGGCAGCTTCTCCACCCACCTTTTGCGAAGCGCGCATCACACCTTCTGCAAGCAGATTGCCCAGATAACCCTGCCTTCTGGCAATTCGATTCAGCAGTTCTTTAACGGCTTCCACATTGCCCCAGGACAAATCCAGACCATCGGTCTCCTTGGTGGTAAAAACACCTTTCTCAAAGCATTCCATGGCCCATCCAACGGTCCAGCCCATTTCATTGCAGTCCATGCCCAGCTTGTCCACTTCGTTGGTAAGCATCACCACCGCGCCGAGGTCCGTGTTTCCGATCTGGGGGCCCCATGCGGCCAGTTGTTCGTATTCGGGTTCTTCACCCACAAATCCTTTATAAGGCCCCTCGGTGACCGTCACCTCTTTAACATGCGCAAGGGTGCATTTATAACAGGGGCGGGAGCGAATCTTAAAGTGGGATCTCAAATACTGCCCTCCCATTTTCTCATGTATGGGATAGATGTTTGTGGTGTAATTTTTTACCGGCAAGGAACCCTCTCCGTAAATCCGGGAGAAACCACCACCCGTACCCCACTTGTAAAGCCCTCCTCCACCGCGGTTTATCGCAAATTCTATCTGTTCTTTGGCCTTTTTCTTAAGCAGTTCGGGATCAAATACGTCGAAATTTCGTTTTCCTCGATACGCCACTACGGCTTTTAGGTTTTTCGAACCCATCACGGCTCCCAGGCCGTTGTGAGCCGCAACATGCCCTGCATCTCCGGTTATGCAGGCACAGCGAACCAGATTTTCACCGGCAGGTCCGATACCAAACACGCTGGCTCCCAGTTTTTTTACTCCCAGCTCTTTCTTAATGGCATCTTCGGTTTCTGCGACATCCTTTCCGGCAAGGTGTCTGGCGTCTCGAATTTCAGCGCTTCCGTCTTTAATGACAAGGTAAACAAGATGCGGTGATTTTCCCTGGAAAATAATGCCGTCGAAACCGCAAAATTTCATGTAGGTTCCCATAAAACCATTGGCCTGCGATGCCCCCGCCAGGTTTGTCATGGGGCCTTTTGTCATGATATTAATGGTGGCAGCCCCGGCGACATCGGTTCCGGCCAGTGGGCCGGTTGTCCATATCAACCGGTTTTGTGGATCAGACCATTGAACTCCCGGAGGAACTTCCTCATATAAGTATTTAGCTCCCAGACCGATACCGCCGACCCATTTTTTAACGGTTGCTTCATCCAGCTCTTCGCTCCAGGTCTTCCCTTCGGTGAGATCGACTCTCAACACTTTTCCTGCATATCCGATTTTCGTCAACTCCGTCATGGGACTCTCCTTTGTCTGCCATCATGATGTATGTTTGTTTGAATCCATCCATTGCATCGGAGATAATCTACATTGATCCGACTGCAGAGATGGATCTGTTTTTATCTTTATTAAAATTTACCAGGATGATCAAGGGGAAGTTTTCTTTAATTGCTATTA
>JAFDFZ010000092.1 GCA_019309565.1 Deltaproteobacteria bacterium | reverse complement strand
GGTAGCCCTCCGGTTCATCTCCGACCGCATCGCCCGTTGCGGCAAAAAGGAGGTGAACCATGCATAATCCCCTTCTTGCTCCTGAACTGCGGGATTTGATTCTTAGGAAGGACGCTCAGACGCTTCATGAATTTTGTGTTGGATCGCATCCGACAGTAATAGGTGAATTTTTTGAGGCCCTTTCGACCGACGAGGTGGGCCAAGCGTTGCTCCTGCTCCAACCCCGCCTGCAGGCAAAAATTTTCAGTCACTTAAGTGTTGAAAAACAGACCGAGCTTGCCGAATCTTTGAGCCGCAAAGATCTGGCCTGTATAATCACACACATGTCCTCGGATGAACGTGTCGATTTTCTTAAACGCCTTCCCGATGAGCAGCATGAGGCATTGATGCCGATCCTTGCACAGGTGGAGCGAGAGGATATTCGACGTCTGTCCCTAAGCGCTTAACATGTATGCTTTTGTGATTGCAACTTGAGCCCCGTCTTTATATGAAGGTGGGAATGCTTATGCGCCATTCAGGAAAATTTCTTGCAAATTTCAATATGAAAATACTGTAATCTGCAAGAAATAATTCAAATCGTCATATGAAAACCCTCCATTTTTTACGTAACCTTCCATATTAATTACACAATTATCTATTGGCATCAAATCTGCAATTCTTGTTGCTGCTTAATCAAAAATTCCAGAAAAAAGGAGTGAATTCGAATGGAATTGAATGCCGTCATAGGTGCTGTCGTCATTGCCGGTGGCATCGGTTTTATGACGTATCTTGTGGTATGGAGCCACAGGACCATCTATTGTATCGCAAACAAACACCTTCATTCAGCCATGGGTTAAACAATGGTTATGAAGAATAGCGAAAACAATCCGAATAGGCGTATGAATGGAATGATTGCGACATGCATCGTCGTGCTGATAATTATCGTCATGATTTCTGTGGTATACAAGACAAGCGTGTTGTCTGTTTTCCATTTCCTCGAAAGATTTTCCTATCTATTTAAAGCCTTGCAGCCAAAGAAAACCGCTTTTGCAAATTCTCCCTATTTTACCCATATTGCCAAAAGCACCGAACAAATACCTGAAATCGGAACATCGGATAGTGATTCGGCATCTGGTAAAGAGGTTTTTATTGGGAGAGGTCCTGTCATGAGATTCGATTTTTGGTTCAATAAAACAAATTAGTTCAATCACAACATTCAACTTTTCAATGATTTTTGTTCAATTTACATATGGTTAGATCTTTTTCAACTGCTTTTTACCCGGGTAAGGCCATCATGGTTATTATAAAAAAATTATATCAGAGCATTTGCAATTGGCAAATATGAAAGGCTAAAGAAGAAAGGAAAGGCACAAGGCAATAGTATTCAGCAATTTTGGATGATTAGTTTTGAATCTTGAATACAAAATGGTGAAACGTAAGAGAATGGAGGTTAGATGCGAAATTGTTTTAAAAAATCTGCTGGTGTGAGGATCTTTATATTTCGGTAGCTTTGCATGGCCAACAGGTGCTGATCGCCTGAGATGACTGTATGGGCCTTGCCTGCAACGGCACAGTGGAGGAACTTGTCATCAGCCGGGTCCTGTTTGATGATAACCGGGCCGGCTTTGACGTTGACCACTTTGCAGGAAGACAGGATTTCTTCATAAATCAGGTAGTAGATTTCATCAACGGATAGTCTGAATTTCGGGTAGGCCAGCACACGCAAATATTCATCGATGATTTGTTGGGACACCAACAGCTGAAGTCGGCCCGTTTTGTAAAGAGACACCAGGTTGCCAGGTACACCACCGAATAGCAGGGCGGACACAACCACGTTGGTATCCAGTACGGCACGAATTACTTTGATCGTGCCCATTTTACAGCTTCACTGACGGCGTTTTCGTTCAAACCAAGCTTTTTCATCTTCGAACGAATGCGCTCCAGGCTGGTGTCGTAAAACTGCAAGGGTTTGAGTATAACAGTGCCGTCTTTAAGCTCCATGTCAAAGTATTTCACGCCAGGAATCTGCTCGATTATCTTTTTGGGAATCGTGATCTGATTTTTAGAGGTCAATTTTGCCAACATAAGACAGGTTTCCTTACTTTCTTATATTCTGAATGTAATAATAAACCTTTAAAGTAACCAGGTCAAGCAAAAACCAGGAGAAAGGATAAAGGCTGGAAAGCCGGGAAGCTGGGCAGTTTTTCAGCACACGGTCTTCGCAGTCTCCCAAAACCTGTGGTCGATCAGATACACCTTCTTGGGATTCATGGTTCGTCATCGGGGCGAGTTAGGAAAACTTGTCGTTGGTGATAATGAAAAAGGCCTCCTTGAGATATTGCAGATAGGAAGACATTCTATTCTGGGTTATACAACTTCCGTTATGTATGAAAATCAAAAACTGAAGTTTTGCGCTTGACAGTATCTAATTTTTTGGCGAAAAGCCAATCACAATATTCCAATTTTCATTCACTTCCTCTTGAAATCAAAGCCACGTTTGTTTTATTCTTTAAATGGCGGTTGCTAAAAATAGCAATCAAAATCCGTAACTTTCGCTACAGGGCTTATTGGGGATTATGCCTGGAAATAATACCCATCCTTTGGTAAGTGTGATCATCCCTACCTTCAACCGGGGGTGGATTCTGAAAGAAGCCATCGATTCGGTGCTGGCACAGGATTTTAAGCACTTTGAGTTGATTATCGTCGATGACGGCTCTACTGACAATACACGACAGGTACTGGAACCTTATTCAGACAGGCTTGCCATTATCCGACAGCAGAACGCAGGGGTAAGTTCGGCACGCAACCGGGGCATTGCCTCTGCAAGGGGACAGTTTGTGGCATTTTTGGATTCAGATGATCTGTGGCTTCCGCAGAAGCTTTCCAGGCAGGTAAGCTTCTTTGAATCCAATCCGGATGCCTTGATCTGTCAGACAGAAGAAATCTGGGTTCGCAACGGAGTTCGGGTAAATCCGAAAAATCGTCATAAGAAAGAATCTGGAACCATATTTAAGCGTTCACTGGCACTTTGTCTGGTAAGCCCATCTGCTGTAATGGTGCGAAGAAGCCTGTTTGACAAGGTGGGAGGCTTTGATGAAACACTTCCCGCCTGTGAGGATTATGATTTGTGGTTAAGGGTCAGTTATCGTTATCCCATACATCTCATTGAAACCCCGCTGATCGTAAAACGAGGCGGGCATCCGGATCAGTTATCCCTTTCTGCAGGCCTTGATCGCTTTAGAATTTACTCTTTGAAAAAATTGCTGGACAACGAAAACCTGTCAGCCTCCCAGTATGATGCGGCGGCTGACATGCTCGTTGCAAAATGCTCCATTTATGCAGCAGGCTGCCTTAAACGGGGGAAACTCTCAGAGGCCGCATATTACAAAAAAATTGCTCAAACATATGGAAAGAGGACAGTGGTAAAGGAAAATTAAGATCCCCTTTATTTATAGGAACCATGGACATAGATGCAGATACCGTATTGCAGGCATTAAAATCGTATCAACAACAGATTCGTGAAATGGATCGTAAGGTGACGCTTTACCTTTCAAACCGAAGCAAATATCCACATCCCCGGCATGAAGAGCTAATCGAAGAGATCCGCAGGTTTGAAAACAAAATATACAGAATCAACTTCGGCTTTGCCCATACGGAAGTTCAGCTTCGCCTAGAGGGGCTTCTGCACTCGTTGCTTGTCCATGAACGCTCCTGGAAACGGTTATTTGAACGCGACGCTGAAGACTATGAAAAAAGAAAAACCGAAGAACAGAGCCATCCACTGGTGGAGAAAGTCTATTCCTGGGCACAAAGGAAATGGGCGCAATCCGGCAGCGGCAGCATGGAATCAAAGCGCGAAATTGCAGCAAGGTTGTTGCCGGCGTATCTGGAAGCCAAAAAAAATCTCAAGAAGGGTCAAAAAATAAAGGTTGCCTACGATCCTGAAACCAAGCAGGTAAAACTTACGGTCAGGACTGAAAATTCACCAAGCTGATTTCATACCAAACGCCCATACTACAATTTACCGGCTTAAAAGCAGGAAGCTTAAAATATTTCTTCTTCAGCCAGCAGGTCGATTACGTGGGTATCTGGAAACGTAACCCGAAGCCACGTGCTCTTGCCCGAGCCGCGCGGGCCCATGAGGAAAAAACTTTGTTGCGGGGCTTTAAGAATTCGAGGTATATACATATGAATACTATGTCATCACTTTTCTAAGAAATTTGACGACAAAATAGTCAAAAATACCGCAACTGTCAAGTCATCCAAAGGTCATTCCATTGTCTTTGCCCTCCTGTCACCGGAAAGCAGCAGCCGTTGGGCTTAGGGTTGCCTAGAGCATGCGGTTGATTTCCTGGATTTTCGAATCGAGCCGTTTTCTTGAAACCGGCACGGCTGTTTTCAGTTCCTGGGCGAAAAGGGATACCTTGTATTCCTCGATAAGCCAGAAGAACTCTTCGATCATCCTTAATTTTTCTTCTGAAGCGGTGTTGTTAAGTTCCTTTAAGAAACGATCCAGGACTTCCTTATAAGGTTGCAGCTGCAAGGCACGGCTTCGATCTCTTTCAAAATCAACGATTCCTTTCCGGGCGCGAATGGCGATGGCTTTAAGGTATCTTGAAAGATGTTTGAGCCTGGTTGAGTCGTAAAGTTCCAAAAAGTTGGCAGGTGCCAGTTGGGATATATCATGGCGCAAGCCCTTTAAAAAATCGGCAGCAAGCCGGTTCGTTTTGTTGACCGCTTCCAGCTCAGCTAGCAGCGACCTTGTTTGTTCGTATTGAAGCAGTACCGCAACAGTGCTCTCCATCCTTTCTTTTGCGATTTTGAACATGGAGGCGGTTGCGGATTTTGCGTGACGTTCAAAGTCGTTCTGTGATCGAATGTTTTTACAGAAAAGCTCTGAGACTACACTTTCGAATATCTGTTTTTCAACTTCTTTTTTGCCTCCGAAATAATCTGCTGCTGTTTTTATCGACACCGGCAAACGCAGCATTTTGCGTAGAAATTTAAATTCTCCTTTATGCGTAATTGAGTAAAGCGCTGCCACCCCCCTCCTGTGGGCTGCCATCGCTTTTTCTCGATGCCGGAAAAGGCGAAGATTAACTGCGTTATTCTCTTTGACGAGCGCAAGGAAGTAAATCCAGCAACTGCCGTCTTTGCCCTCAACCTGAACTGTTTCAGGAAGATCCTCAAAATCCCACTTCTTGATGTCAGGTTTCTCCCATTTCAGACACGCTGAACGAAACTGCTCTTCATCATTAGGCTCAAAGACTTCACCCATTAATAGAGTCTTGTCCCTGCCGCATCGAATTTCATTTCCGGCTGTGTCCGTAAGGCAGATTCGCATTCGAAGATGATCTTCCAGCTCTTCGGCAGGCCATGAAGAGGCTGGAATATCCACACCGAATCGTTTAAACACAAACTTACTTAAACATGATGCCAGCGCTCTGTGAGACTTCGGCATCTCTTTTGCTATAGTACGAGAGATTTTTGAGGCAGGAACAAGCCTTTTCCTGTAGGGTTTTGGAAGCCCTTTTATCATGGCGGTAATTTTCTCTTCAAAAAGTCCGGGCACCAGCCAGTCTACAGAATCCGGAGGAATCGCCGATGCCACGGTCGCGGGCAGCCGGATGGTGACTCCGTCGTCAGCCTGTCCTGGTTCATACCTGTAATGACACTGAACCGGATGATTGCCCAGCATAATCGTGTCAGGAAAGCGTGCAATCTCATCTTTGTCCGGTTCGTATCGAAGAAGGAAGCCCCTTGTCATCCGCAGGAACTCATCGGAACCCTCTTCTTCTATTCTTTTCCTGAGGGTGGTAACATCGTATACGCAGGAAAGCCTTTGTGCATAGAAGCGAACCATTTTTTCTTCACCTACCAGCAGATCCCGTCGTCTTATGCGGTTTTCAATCTCTCGTATCTCTCTGATCAGCGCAAGGTTATGTTTAAGGAAACCGAATGTCTCCTCTATATCCCCTGACAAAAGAGCCTCACAGATGAATATATCCGTTGCCTCTTCGGGTTTGATGGCCCCGTAGCTGATCGGTCTTTCAGGAACCACCACCAGAGCATAGAGGCTGACCTGTTCAAGGGCGATGACCTCCCCACGGCTTCTATTCCAGTGCGGGCTATGGTAGGTATAGCTGCACTGATCGGAGCCGATGTCCAGGATCCAGGTAGCATCGATATTGGCCGCACATCTTGCAAACAGTCTTGAGGTCTCAACCATCTCTGCAGCAACGATCCATTGTTTACCACGATTAAACAGACCCGAGCCAGGGAAGATCATCACCTCCCTTCCTTTTGCGGCTTTGTAAATATTCTTCTCTTTTTTCTGTCCCACATTCGATAAAAAACCGCTTAAAATGGAACGGTGAATACTGCGGTAAAGCCCGCTGTTTGGGTCCATACCCTCAATGGAGCTTTCCGGTCTATCGCTTATGGAAATACCGGCTTCCTTTAAGATAAGAAGGATTTGACGATGGATATCCCGCCATTCCTGCATCCGGGTGTAAGAAAGAAAATGTTGTTTGCAAAACCGTCTGATGGCGGATGTGGTCTGCTCAATTTTCAACACCTCGTGATACTGTTTCCAGATCCGCAGCAAAGAGATGAAGTCGGAATTTTCATCTTCAAATGCTTTATGAGCCAAATCTGCTTCCGTTGCCTTTTCGGCCGGCCGCTCCCGCGGGTCCTGTATGGTTAATGCCGATGCGATAATGAGCATATGCTCGAGGCAGTCTTCCTGCTGCGCTTGAATCAGCATTCGAGACAAACGGGGGTCGATTGGTAACTTTGCCATCAACCTTCCCCTTTCGGTCAACGAATATGTATCGACATTTCTCGATGTTCCACAGCTGCGCTTCGGTTCTATCGCACCGAGCTCAACGAGCAAATTGAAGCCATCCTGGATGTTTTTGCTCCGCGGCGGGTCAATAAAGGGAAACAGTGAAATATTTCCCAGCTTCAATGCAATCATTCGTAGAATCACTTCGGCAAGGTTGGAGCGAAGAATTTCGGGGGGGGTGAAAACCGGGCGGCTCTCATAGTCTTTTTCCGTGTAGAGCCGAATGCAAACCCCGTTCTCCACGCGACCGCATCTTCCCTTTCTTTGTTCTGCGCTGCTTTTGGATATGGCCGATACCGGAAGCGATGTAGTACGGGTTGTCGGAGAGTATTGAGAGATTCTTGCAAGCCCTGTGTCCACAACATATTTAATTCCCGGAATGGTAATGGAGGTTTCAGCCACATTGGTGGCAACTATGATCTTTCGACCCGGGAAACGTGAAAACACTTTTTTCTGTTCGGCCCCCGTCAGCCGTGCGTATAATGGAAGCACGGTAACCCCCCTGTAATCCCGGCCTTCCAGTGTTTCGCAGCATTCCCGGATATCCTGCTCGGTGGGCATAAAAATAAGCACATCGCCGTAACTGTTCTGCCTCTGTAAGGTATCGACCGCTTCAACAGCCATGTCTATATGCGTTAACTCTGCGCCTTTTTCCTCTTCGGCCAGGTATCTTACTTCCACCGGATACGTTCGTCCTGAAACTTCGATGACCGGCGCTTTGTCAAATGCATCAGAAAATTTCTCCGTATCGATGGTTGCTGAAGTAATGATAAGCTTAAGCTCTTTGCGAATCTTTATCAGCTTGCGTAAGATGCCCAAAATAAAATCGATGTTAAGGCTTCGTTCATGAGCCTCATCAACGATGATGGTATCATACTGCGTTAGATGAGGATCGGACTGTGTTTCTGCCAGCAAGATGCCGTCTGTCATCAGCTTGATAAAAGATAAAGGGTTGGTTCTTTCTTTAAACCGAATTTTATAACCCACTGATTGGCCGACAGCTTCGCCCAGCTCCTCTGCGATGCGCTCAGATACTGTTGTGGCGGCGATTCTTCTGGGTTGCGTGCATCCAATTACCCCGTCGATGCCGCGATCCGCTGCAAGGCAAAACTTCGGTATCTGGGTACTCTTACCAGAGCCGGTCTCTCCGGATATGATCAGCACCTGGTGGTTCTTAATCGCCTCAATAATTTCCTCTTTCTTTGCAGTTATCGGCAGGGCTTCATTGAAGGAAGGACAGGGTCTTTTTGCAATCCGCAAGGCTCTTTTTTCAATGGATCTATCGAGCCTTTGCTTGAGTGCAAGGAGTTTTTCTTCTGCGATCCTTTGGTTTAAACGGCGGCACTTTATACGGCGAAGCTGGCGGCAAATTCTGTACTGATCGGACAAAAGGGCTTCGGCAAGTCCGGATTCAATTTGTTTGATCAGGTAAGCCAAATCTTGCAAATTATTTTCGGATCGATATCCCATAAAGTGGAAAAGATTGGAGTATTTCAAACTGTTCCCATCAGCTCAAATGGAACCATATTCCTGAGTTAGACAAAATATAGAATATGTTTTAAATATTATCAATGAACACTTGGATTAAGGCATAAGAAAGGAGGCAATGGATGCGCGATGTAACGGTTTTTAACCAATCCATAGCGGTCCGATTGAAAACCGGCCCCGATGTTCAGGATGTTACCGGTCTTCTGGAAACTCTTATCAGCCAATCCGGTGTAACCAGTGGTATCTTATCTGCTTTTATGATCGGATCAACCGGGTCGTTGACCACCATAGAGTTTGAACCGGGCGTGATCGAAGACCTAAAACGCGCCATCGCTCGGCTTGCGCCTCCAGGGGCAGATTACGAACATGAAAAGGCCTGGCATGATGGCAACGGGCACAGCCATGTGCAGTCGGCGATGCTCGGACCCTCTGTGGTTCTGCCCGTAAGAGGCGGGCGCTTGAAACGTGGAACATGGCAGCAGGTGGTTGCGATCAACCACGACAACCGCCCCCGGCAGCGCACGATAGAGGTAACCATCATCGGATCTGTCTAAAAACATGCGCTGTAGCTTCTTTCTAAAAATTGGCAATACCTTGTTTAATTGTTTAAATTTTGTCTAATAACCTTATGGGAGAGCGCTATGAATATTGTTTCATGCGACGTACTTATCATCGGAGGCGGGCTGGCGGCCGCTGCCGCCACAAAGTCCGCAATGGAAAAGGATGCAAACATATGCCAGGTGGTAAAAGGTTCTTATGGTGCCATCGGCCGCAGAGGAGCCGGTGCTTCTTGCTGTGGTGCCAGTGAAACCGGCTCTCCCCGGCTTACCAGAATGCCGATGGCTGATGAAGATCTCCAAAAGTTGCAGCACATGATCATTCAGGCCGGTCTTGGAATGGCCGAGCGGGATCTTGTTTCCACGCTGGTTGAGGATTTCCCCAAGATCAACAGGCAGTTGAAAAAGTGGAATATTCGGTTTGATAGAAACGGACCGTATCACCTGGGTTATCCCTTTGTTAATGCCATTAAAACCGATGCCCGCTTCTCTGGTATGCGGATGATGGAGCATGTCATGATCGTTGATCTCCTTATAGAAGATGGAAGATGTGCTGGTGCAGTGGGTGTTGCGGAAAACGGAGAAATTCTCCTGTTCAAAACCCCTGCTGTCGTTCTTGCCACCGGAGGAGACGCGCTGCTTTTTAAGCACAACGTGCATCCGGATTGTGTCACCGGTGATGGCTATGCAATGGGATACAGAGCAGGAGCCGAGTTGATGAACATGGAATTTATGCAGATCTTTTTCTGTACGGTCTATCCATCCAGAAATCTTTTTCATGCATGGCATAAAGAAGTTCTGCAGGATATCAGAAATATAGACGGTGAGCTTATTCTACCCCGCTACCTTCCTTCCGGAATCAGTGTGGACCAGTGCCTTGAGGAGAATTATCGTCATGCACCGTTTAGCACCAGGGATGCGGCCTCACGCTATCTTGGGATTGCTATTGTCAAAGAAATACAGGCTGGCCGGGGCTCTGAACATGGCGGGGTGTTCGTTGACGTTTCCCGATCTATTGATCTGCTTCCGGAGCTACAGAAGCGGTTTTTAGAAGACCGGGGTATCGATCTGCGCAAGCGGCCGGTTGAGATTACGATGGGACATCAATGTTCAAATGGGGGGCTGAGGATCGATACCGAGTCGATGACAACCATCCCCGGGGTGTTTGCTGCCGGAGAGACCGCAACCGGCATGCACGGGGCGGATCGGCTCGGGGGCAACATGCTGTCTGCCTGCCTTGTTTTTGGTGTAAGAGCAGCCCAATCAGCAGTTCGATGGGCAAAAGCGAACCCCGCTTTCAATGACATTGAACGTATCGCACAGGAAAAGATCGACGATATCAAGGCGATTTCTTTTGCCAAAGGGAAAACCTCTCCCGATAAATTGATGGACAGGCTTCAGAACGCTGCATGGAACAAAGCGCTTACAATTAGGTCCGAAGAAAGCTTAATGGAACTGCTCTATGAAATCCGTCAACTGCGTGATGAATATCTTAATGGGCTCTCCATCAAACAGCCGGTTGATCTCATTCGTGCCCTTGAACTTAGAAACCTGCTTGTTGTGGGAGAACTGGTTGCAACAGCTGCGCTTAAAAGAAAAGAAAGCCGGGGGGGCCATTATCGAGAAGATTATCCTGGCTGCAATCTTCACGACGCGCCAGGGACCATCATCTTAAAACAGACAACAGATGGATCGGTCCAGGTGGAAGAAACAGTTGTCGACCCCCTGTTTAAGTATGATGAAGATGCGCTTGGGAGCCGACGTTGGGGGTGAGAACAAGGTAAACTCATACTGTGTCTGATAAGGTACTAAACGCAATAAGGTTCGGTTACTTTTTTTACGTGAAGCCTTTGCAGTTTTAAAGCAATGCCACGGATATGGTGAGTCCTCATCGGCTGACGCGGATAATTTTATTGTCGATTCTGATTATCTGATTGACTTGTCTCGGCGTGGTTTGAGAAACGAAAACGGAAACCTACCCCCAAAAAACTAGCTCCAGTCCCTGCGCTCAGCTATGTTCAAACGGCCTTAAATTGCAATCACGGCTGAAAAAATTACCCTTGACACCAAAATATGCTTTGGTTATTTGAAAACACATTGATTGTGTTAATAATGGGCGGTTTAATGAGTTGTATTGGAAGCCGAAGCCCATACACAATTTACCATTTTTGATTTATCCGCGCTGAAAAAAGCAATATCTTATCATCCTGTCGTCGATTTGATGAATTTTCAGACTCTGTAAAACGGATGATACAAAAGTAGTGTCTTTTTTGAAATTATTTAGATTCATTGACACTGTCGTAGGAGATTGGAATGGCAATTATCACCATATCCAGGCAGTTCGGGGCCGGAGGCCGAACACTGGGTAAACTTGTTGCCGAAAAACTGGGCTATGCATTCGTTGATGAGGAGATCATCCAAATGTTGGCTAAACAGGCCAAAGCTTCCGCCGGCGGTGTTGAATCCGTAGAAAAGGAAGCCGGTGGCAGACTGCTTAAATACATCACCAAGCTGGTACCAAAGAGTTTTGTTGACCTGATTCTGAATGATCAACGTGGCTATGACGAAGAAATTTATGTGGATTTGCTTTATCAGATTATCAATCGGATTGCAGACGAAGGTAATACCGTTATTATCGGAAGGGGAAGCCAATATATTCTAAGGAACCGCAAAGACGCCTATCATATTCTACTTGTAGCACAAAAAGAAGACAGGATAAGGTTTATGGAAAAGAACTATAATCTTTCACCAAAGGAGGCGGCCCTTGTCGTCAACAAACAAGATCAGCGTCGAATGAATCTGTATAAAAAGCTCGGGAAAGAGGATTATGACCAACCGTACCTGTATCATCTGGTAATAAATTCCAGCAAGCAGGAGTTAAGAAAAGCCGCTGATATTATCTGCCAGCTTGTAGCTCCCGATAGGTGAGCAGTAAACTGCTATCGGCTTAAGAGCAAGTAACGATCTGCTTTAGAGAAAATTCTCTTCCTATCCGATAGAGTCTCCCAAAGCCCGAATTCAACTTTACCAGGAAAGGCGCCAAATTCATTGCAGGGCACCTGGCCCTCGTCGGTGTTAAGAAGACAGCAGGCGGTGGAGCCGGATATGTCTCGGTCCCCCCCTTTATTCCGTAAAGCTCCGCGTAAGAGCGCGGACATCCATAAAATACTAAATAAATTGACAGCGAATTCCTTGAATGGTATCAAAAATTCATGCCACGGTTAGCTCGATAAACGTCCTCGGTGTATTGCATCATATTATCGTTCGCGGGATAAATCGCTGTGTAATTCTTAAGGACAATTTTGATCTGGAAAACTTTCTTGAGAGGGTTTCCGTATTATTTCCTGAAATTCAGACGATTTGCTATGCTTGGATATTGATGGATATGATTTAAAATATTGGTAACGTTCAAAAGTTATGGCATTGATGAATTTCAGCGTTGATGATTTTGATACTGAAGTTACCCTCAATGCCCAGTTTTTGTTTCCAGTATTTTTCCCATTTATCTATGCAATACATTTTAAGCATTATCATTTTCGACAACTTGGTCACAGCGGCATTCGACCAGCCATATGCGATGCGTTTGAGCCGGCGACCGACAAGTCGATGGGTTGCTGGTCAAATTGATCGATGTCGCTGCCCACTACGATATTGTGAACGCCACCTAAAGAAATATCGATCGAGCGGCCTTCTATCAGGCGACGGTAATTGGTATCAATGACAGCTTCGATGACTTCATGCTCAAAGTTTGTCTCTTTACGCACATAGGGGCCAATTTTCAGCGCACTCAGAAGAGGGCTATATCGAACACCACACGTGCAACATTCAGCGACTCGCAGCGGCATATCGAAATTGCCGAAAACCTTGGTAAACCGCCTGGGGTGGTTGCGATATCCCCGTTTCCGGATCCGTCGATCGTGACAGAATCGGTTTTTGGGATCGTTTTTGCGAACATGCCGTCCAAGTCCCTTTCGGGCTTTACTGGGCGGGTTGCTTTGAACGGTGCTTAACCGTTCTGAAATTAAATCATCATAGTTTCTCAAAATCTGTTTCAGGATCTCTAACATCAACGGGTTTTGAAGCTTTTGTAGTTCATAAACGATCTCGTTAAGATTTGCCTTGCCTATTGCAAGTTGATAACGAATTGTAGTATGAATTTCATGTTCCATCACGCTCTCCCTTCTAAAAAGGTTTTATGGGAATAAAACCCGATGAAGGAGACCGTGTTTATTTTTCAAGAATTATTTTCGTAACATAACTTTTGAACGTTACCAATATTTTACTTTTTCGACAGGCAATCAACGGGGAGCTCACTGGCGCCGATGGAGCAAGGCCGAAGGCCGTAGCGGAATTGACGTCCAGTGCAGCGAATTGTTAACCCATCCCTTTGATCATTCGGTCATAATCACTATGAGAGCCAATCCAGACCCAGATGAAATCCCGGCCTTCCTTTATTGCCAATGCTCGGTGATTGAGACCAACCCGGATAGACCAAAATTTTCCGACCTTCTTGAAATGAAGCGAAGGATGTAATAGATCAGCTTTAAGTAAATCAAAATTTCTCCTTGCTGTATGTTGGACGTTTTGTGGAAGACCCTCAAATAATTTCCAGAAACTGGTGGTTGTTCGATGCATTTAGAGTTCCTTCAGCTTTCCATCTTCCTTTTCAGAAAGGGCTTCCTTGACCAGAAAATCTAACTTTCCTGATCTTGAGTCAGATTCGATTTCTCTATCCCACCTTTCCCAATCTCGTTCATAAAACCATTCCCTCAAGCGCGCAAAATCCTCTTTCGGGAGGGATTCAATTGATGATAATATTTCTTCCATGTCGGACATTTTCATTTCTCCTTTACATTGGACGGGTTAACGGCTCCGGCATCACCTGCGGCGCGAAGCGCCGTCAGGTGCATGCCGTTGTTAGCCATTCACGATCGCTTCTCCTCGCCATCCTTCTGCATGTGCGTGATGACCCAGAGAGTATTCTCCTTAGAGATCAGTGACTCCACACGTTCGACGAAGAGGGCTTCTCTATCATCAGCGTCTTGGTAGTCGCCGATCTGAGCACGATAGAAATGTTCTTCCTTCTTTAGTGTCTCTGCGATGGTGCGGTAGCTGATCCAGAGTTCTTGGAACTTGAATGTCTTCAGACCGGCGGTCCCGATTGCGATGCCAACGGTGGTCCACCTGTATTCCGGAGAGAGCGACGCGATGAGCACCGGTAAAGCTGAGGAAAGAACTATCACCGACCATTGGAATACCTGGTATAGGCGCTTGTTGGTCGCGGCCTTCTCTCCGTACCATTTGACTTGATCGTGGTAGCGTTCAGTCAGGTACTTATCGAACTCCGTAGGATCCATGGAACTTCACGCGTTTCGCCTGATCGCACTTACGATACTGCTGGTATTCCAGCCCACCATCTCCTTGACCGCATCTTGGACGGCTTGCGGAACCCTTTGTGCTCCCCATGGCCGAATGCCGACCATAGGCTTCGAGAGGGAAGCCGCAAAGTCCATCTCGAATTGAATCCAATCACTATCGTTCACATACATTCCCGCCAGAATGAGGACGACCTCTACCGGACGGATCTGGTGCCTCAATGCCTCCTTCAGACTCCCCTCGGCAGGATCATGCTTGGGGACGCTGTAGTTGGCGTAGATGAAGTTTGGGGCCTCGTCGAGGTACTTGATCAGGCGGTAGTAGTCCTCGTTGTACTTCCACGCATGGCTGATGAAGATCCTGTCTGTGAAGTTCGGGCATCGCGCTTCCTCCTGATATGGCTAACGTATAAGGTTTTATCCGTCGTCCCGCTAATTGATATGTATAGAGCAGAGAATGGCAGAATCGAGAATGAGTTGCGCACAAAATCGTTTGAGAATCAGCGGGATGATGGATAAAACCTGGTTTAACTGAGCCGCTTCCAGTATTCTATACCAATATCTATGAGGATTGTAAAGGAGGGATTACTTGAAGTGATGGCTGATTGCATAAAATTATCGACACTGATTTTAGCGCATTTGTGATTATATAGCATCATTTTCCGGATATTGTATCTCTTTTACGGCTCTTAAAACTGGTAATCTACTGTTAATTTAACAAAAATTGGTCATAAAGACACAGCCCCACCCACAGGCTTACCGGCGGTGCCTAAAGCTGCTTTCATTTTTTTGATTTAGGATGTTCGCCTCTGATGCCGTATTAATTGAACGGATCAAACAGACAAACATCCGGTTGTTTTGGCAATTTTTCAACCATCCTAAGGGTTCCCTTTTTGCAATCCTGACACAGCGTGATATCGATACCGGTCAACTCCAGCATCAACTGTTGCGGAGATTTTTTTTCAGACTTTGAAACATCAGAACAAAGCTCCATGGCCTTTCGGCATTGGGGTAATTTTTGTTTTTTTGCCTTATTGGCCAGAGAGCCGAAATGGCGGATTCTCATAAACTGATTGGGCAGCACATGTAAAAGAAACCGTCCGATGAATCGATCCGCTGACAGGGTAGCCTGTTTTACGGTATCGTTATCTTTTCGGTCCCGGTATGTAAACCCCGTTGTTGGAAAACATTTTAAAAAGCGCTATCGCCAGGTACTGAAAAATCATGTATACAGGCCTTTTTGCTATATAATTTATGTAACTACGGGGTAAAGGTAACCCTGCTGTTCGCAACATTGACGATGCGATGATTGGAGATGGCCATCCGGTGGGTATAGCGTCCAAGATAATCGAGTACCTGCTTGGGGCCACCAAAAGGCGGCCTGGCATATACCACCCAGTCTTTACCACAAAGGGTATCACTGAGGCGTTTAAAATCG
>JAFDFZ010000245.1 GCA_019309565.1 Deltaproteobacteria bacterium | reverse complement strand
ACAGTTTAATGCTTTCACGCCGGCAAAGCCGACAGACAGAACCAGTATATCTGGCCAAATCTTAAACCTCCGTAACTAAAAATATTTTTAAACTCGGCGGCGCTTGGGCGGCCGACAACCATTATGAGGTATAGGGGTCACATCCCGGATGACACTCACAGCTAAACCGACCACTTGCAGGGCTCTCAAAGCAGCCTCCCTGCCCGGGCCAGGCCCCTTGATATAGACTTCCACCGATCTCATACCATGCTCCATGGCTTTTCGGCCGGCATCCTGCGCCGCAAGCTGGGCGGCGAAAGGCGTGGATTTCCTGGAACCTTTAAATCCTTGAGCACCGGAGCTGGACCAAGCCACGGCGTTGCCATTCATGTCAGTAAACGTAATAATGGTATTATTGAAAGTGGATTGAATATGGGCCACTCCATTTGGAATATTCTTTTTTTCTTTTTTCTTCTGGCCCTTTTTTCTTGCTTTGGCCATAATTTCCCCCGAGTTTTACTTCTTTCTCCGGCCGACTACAGATCGGCGAGGTCCCTTGCGGGTTCTGGCGTTAGTATGCGTTCTTTGACCATGAACGGGCAGGGATTTGCGGTGTCTCAAGCCTCGATAGGCCCCCAAATCCATTAAGCGTTTAATGTTCGTAGTCACTTCCCGTCTCAGATCACCTTCGACTTTAACATCGCTATCAATAATCTTTCTGATCTTGGTAATCTCTTCTTCAGACAGATCGTCCGTTTTTGTATCCCAGTTCACTTCAGCTTTGGTCAGGATCTTCTGGGAAGTGGGCCTTCCGATGCCGTAAATATAAGTCAAAGCGACTTCGACCCGTTTATTTTTCGGTAAATCGATACCTGCAATTCTGGCCAATTTTACTCCCTCCTGGCTTGCCTAACCTTGCCGTTGCTTGTGCTTGGGGTTCTCACAAATAACCCGCACTACGTTCTTACGTCGGACAATTTTACACTTGTTACAAATTTTTTTTACCGAGGCCCTGACCTTCATTGTTTATCTCCGTTTAACATGTACTCTAAATTTTTACCCCAACACATTGACAATACGATCAAAAATTTCTTGAATCTTCCCCTGTCCGTTAATAGGCCTCAAAAGCTCTTTGCCCTTGTAGTAATCAATGAGGGGCTGGGTTTGTTTGGTGTACACCTCTAATCGTGAAGTTACCGTTGCTTCATTATCATCATCCCGTTGGTACAGCTCCCCGCCGCATTTATCACAAACGCCCTCCTTCTGGGGAGGATCGAACACAACGTGATAGCCCTGACCGCATTCACGGCAAGTCCGCCGCCCGGTCAACCGGGCCAGCAGCTCCTCGTTGGGAACCTCAATGCTGATCACATCGTCAATGCCTGAACCCCGCCCGGACAATATCTTATCAAGCGCCTCGGCTTGAGCCACCGTCCTGGGAAAGCCGTCCAGCATGTAGCCTTTTTGACAGTCATCCTCTTTCAATCGGTTATCAATGATACCAATAACAACCTCATCAGGAACCAATTCCCCTGCGTCCATGAATTTCTTGGCCTGAAGCCCTAATTCAGTCTGCGCTTTAAGGTTAGCTCTGAGAATGTCACCTGTAGAAATCTGCGGAATACCATATTTCTCGACAAGCATCTTAGCTTGTGTGCCTTTACCGGCGCCGGGAGGACCAAGCAATACAATATTCATTATACAACCCTCATTCCATGCTTTAAATTGTGTTATCGCCGAATTCGTCCGGCCATACCTCTCTTCAAAAACCCTTCATAGTGGCGAGTCAACATATGGGTCTCGATCTGCCCAACCGTGTCCAACGCGACACCGACGACGATTAAAAGCCCGGTCCCGCCAAAATAAAAGGGAACGTTAAACTGTTGGATTAAGATGGCCGGCAGAACACATATCGCCGAGACATAAACAGCGCCTCCAAATGTAATCCGGGTCAAAACCCGATCGATATATTGCGCTGTCGGCTTGCCAGCCCTGATACCCGGGATAGACCCCCCCTGCTTATTGATATTCTCCGCCACGTCCACTGGGTTGAAGGTCACGGCCGTATAGAAGTAACAAAAGAAAAAGATAAAGCCCACAAACAGGAGGTTATACAAGATCGCCCCCGGGGAAAGGATGTTTGAGACCTTATCCATGTATGGCAGCGGGATAAACTGCGCGATCGTAGCCGGAAACATCAAGATGGACGAGGCGAATATCGGGGGGATAACCCCGGATGAATTGATCTTTAAAGGCAGATGGGTATTCTGCCCGCCGTACACCCGGCGGCCAACGACACGTTTGGCGTACTGTACCGGAATACGGCGTTGCCCTCTTTCGGCAAAAACAATGACTCCGATGACAAACGCCGCGAAAACAGCAAGGGCCAGGACCAGGATCGGACCCATTTCCCCGGATCTCACAAGCTGGAACATTTTAACCAGCGCTTCAGGAAAACGGGCGATAATCCCGGCGAAGATAATAACCGAGATCCCGTTACCGATACCTTTTTCGGTAATCCTTTCGCCCAGCCACATGATGAAAGCGGTGCCCGAAGTCAGTGTTATTACGGTCATGATCCGGAAGTACCAGCCGGGGTCCAAAACCACCAGCGACCCATCCGGCCCGGTCATACTCTCAAGCCCGACCGCGATGGCGAATCCCTGAATAACGGATAAAATAACCGTTCCGTACCGGGCATATTGGGTAATTTTCTTTCGACCGGCCTCGCCCTCTTTTTTCAAGCGCTCAAGGTGGGGTATAACCACGGTTAAAAGCTCGAGAATAATCGAGGCGGAAATATAAGGCATGATACCCAGCGCAAACACGGAGAATCTTCTCCAAGCCCCGCCGGCGAACATGTCAAGAAGTCCGAGGATGTTTGCCCGATCAAAGAACGTCGCCAAAACCTCCGTATCCACACCCGGCGTGGGAACATGCACGCCTAAACGATACACGGCCAGAAGCGCCAGAGTAAAAAGAACCCTGTTCTTAAGTTCTGTAATCCGAAAAATATTT
>JAFDFZ010000023.1 GCA_019309565.1 Deltaproteobacteria bacterium | reverse complement strand
CACGGCTTTTTTCAGATTTATCTCGATCGTGAAATCAAGCGATACGAGCGATATGGCACCGGTTTTGCGGTTGCCCTGATCGATGTGGACTGGTTTTTCTTTTACAACCACCGTTACGGGGTGCTGCAAGGGGATCGAGCCCTGAAACAAATCGCCGGTGTGATTTTGGAAAATATCCGAAAAACGGATCTGGCTGCCCGATATGCCGGGGATGTGTTTTCCGTTATCTTTTCGGAATCCTGTATCGAAGGCGCCATAAAACCTCTTGAAAGAATTCGATCCATGGTGGAGCAAATGCAAGGGCCTCCTATTACCGTGAGTGTGGGAATTGCCGGATATCCGCAGGACGCAACCAGCAGGGAGAGGATTCTTGAAAGGGCGCACGCCGCCCTAAATGAAGCCAAGGTCAGGGGAAAGAACGGCATTTATTTTTATCGTAAAGAGAAAAGTTCCACTGATGAGGATCGTCCGGTGGTACTCATCGTCGATGATGAACCGACAAATACCAGGTTCCTGGAAGCCTTGCTCAAGCCCGAAAATGTAAATGTTGTCAAGGCTAACAACGGAGATGAAGCGTTGCATCTGCTGACCAAGATGGATGTAGATGTGGTCTTGCTTGATGTTATGATGCCCTGCATGGATGGTTTTGAGGCGTGCAGGCGAATCAAAGGAAATGCCGCACACCGCATGATTCCCGTTATTTTTGTGACATCACTGGATGATATAGACTCCAGGGTAAAGGGAATCGAAGCCGGGGGAGACGATTTTATTACAAAACCTGTGAACGGAATTGAGCTGGTCGCAAGAACAAAGTCTCTGATCAACGTCAAACGGCTTAACAGTAATCTGGCCAGCATTGAAAATGTGTTGTTTTCTCTTGCCATCACCGTTGAGGCCAAGGATGCTTACACCCAGGGGCATATTGAACGGGTGGCCAACGTTGCGATGTTGCTTGGCAGAAAAATGGGCCTTTCTCAAAAGGAGATAGAAGCGTTGCGATTTGGCGGAACGCTTCATGACATTGGTAAAATCGGGGTGCCTGAAGAAATTTTAAATAAGCCGGGGCCCCTTACAGAAAAAGAATTTGAAATAATGAAAAGCCATGCCGATATCGGCTACAGGATTTGCTCACCATTGAAAAAAAATTTAGGCCCCGCACTGGATGTCATCCGCCATCATCATGAAAAGCTTGACGGAAGCGGGTACCCAGATGGATTGAAGGGGGATGAGATTTCAATGGTGGCTCGAATAATGGCGGTTGCGGATATGTACGATGCATTGATAACCGACAGGCCGTACCGCAAGGCGATGAGCAGAGATAATGCCTTTGAAGTTCTTAACCAAGAGGCTCAAGAAGGAAAGATAGACCAACAGGTGGTCAAGTGCCTCATAGATTTTGAACCGAAAAATCCTGCGCAGACTCTAAAGCTAGTCGAAGTGAATTGGGCTTCGCTATAGACTATGACCCAACAAGGGCAAAGATCCTGCTTATGGAGGACTGCAGAGTCTTTACAATAAAAAGGCAGAACGCATGGTCTCGTGTGGCAGGGGTGTAATCGAAGTCACCGGGCTGTTGCTGCAAGCTTCATCGTCTCCAACCCAATTTCATATCCAAATTTACATGAATCAAGCTATTCTTGCCAAAGCGGAATATCGGTTGACACGGGTGTTGCCTTACTCAAGATGGAAAGGTCAGGATGATTTTACAGGAATCCTCTGCAGGATTGGTCATGATATCATATCCCTGATCTACTTTCGGAAAAGGAATCCGATGGGTAACAAGCACGTTTTCAATCATCTTTCCTTTTTCGGCCAGCATGCGGATCGCCTGTGGGATCATGTTGCTGTTACGGGTACCAAGCAGGTGGATGTGTTTTCGAACCTGTATGTAAGGTGAATATGACACCTTATCGAATATTAGCCCAACCAGAACAATGCGGCCGCAAACCGAAGAGGCTTCCAGCATGGGATTAAAATTCGTCCCAGCCGCCGCACATTCCATGATGACGTTGGCTCCTTTATTATCCGTAAATTCCATTATGGAATTTACCATATCTTCCCTTTTGATATTTACAACCACATCTGCTCCCAGGGCTTTTGCCCGTTCCAGGCAGGGATCTAAAACATCCGTAACGATTGCCCTGTGGCCATTGGCTTTAACGGCTATCAAACAAGCGAGTCCGATGGGTCCGGCACCCAGAATGGCCACGGTGTCGCCCGGTATCAGACGAGCCGTTTTGGCAGATTCCAGGCCGATCCCCAGCGGCTCTGCGAGGGCGGCTGTTGAAAAAGCCATATCTTGAGGCACCGGATAAGCCTTCTTTTCGGGAATCACCACATATTCCTGCTGTCCGCCGTCGATATGTATACCGCGGAATTGAAGGTTAACACAGTTATGGGGATATTGAATACGGCAGCTGTAACAGCTTTGGCATTCAACCACCGGTTCGATAACCACCCGCTCCCCCGGCATTCGCTGCTTGACATCAGGGCCCACTTTCACCACCTCTCCTGCTATTTCATGGCCCAAAACTCTAGGGTATGTTACCACCGGAAGGTGCCCTTTAAAGGCATGAAGATCGCTTCCACAGATACCCGCTGCCTTAATTCGAACCAAAACCTCTGTTGATTTCGGTTCCGGAACCTCCCGCTGCTCTATTTCAAAATGCAATGGTTTTTGTACGACGAATGCTTTCATAACTTTCCCTCTGTGGATCGCTGAACATAACTCCCCTCACTTCGTATCGGGTGTGCCATGAGATTTGATTTTAAGGCCTCTTTTTGTAAATGTTCTGGATAGGAGCTTATGAAAGCGGCGTATGTAGGACTAAAATGAATTCTTGATCCTCCGATACGCCGCCCTTTCTGCTGTCATCACGTGGATAGATGTGTTCTTGTTGCCGTGGCAATGGATCTTGTTGGGTCTTTTGTTAACCCTAGAACTTTTTCAGCACAATCGCATTATCTTCTTGTACTTTCTTTTCAGCATCTTGTACCGCTTTTTCCAGTAAATCGACCCACTTTCTTCCATACTTATCGATGTACCATTTTCGGGCGATCTCCGCTCCTTTGATAAATTCGGCTTTCTCTGAAGGTGTCGGTACATAAACCTTGCCGCCTGCTTTCCGCCACACTTCAAACGCTTCCAGACCCTGAGCCAGAACCCTGTTTCGGGTAATGCCTTTCAGATGATAGAAGGCGTCCAGCACAATCCGCTGCATCTCAGGGGGCATGGAGTTGATAAAGTCATCGTTGATCCACCAGAAGGCCGCCATATACGCATGGTTATCCAGGGTGATGTACTTGAGCATCTCATGGAACTTTGCATTGACAACATCCGTAATACCGTTTTTAGTCCCTTCCACAACACCGGTTTTAAAGGCGGTATACAGTTCACCCCAGGGAACCACAGTTGGATTTCCACCCAGTCCGCGCACCAGGTTCACCTGCAGGTCGGATTCGATGACCCGCATCTTGACCCCCTTGAGATCCTTTGGGGTTCGGATCAGCTTGTTCTTGGTAACAAAGCATCGCCATCCTCCGGTGTTGCTGACATGAATCAGTCGGAGGGTCGGATATGTTTTCATGCAGTGCTCCCTGAGTTTCTCGGTGAACCAGCCGTCGTAAACATACTCTGTGACGCGATCGTTGGGAAATATATACGGAATATCGGTTACCTGTATTTCTGGCCACAGGTTGGCAGCTCCTCCACAGGTGGTGATGGTTACCTCCTGGGTGCCGAGTGCCACGCTTTCAAGTTGCTGTCTGAAGTTCCCAAGCTGAGCAGCAGGATATACCTCCACTGCAATTTGTCCCCGGGAGTTTCCCTCAACATAGTTTTTGACGAACAGGGAGGAGACGTGGTCTTCGTCTTCCACTGAGCCCAGATGGCCGATTTTCATGGTCCACTTGGCTCCAAGAACACTGTTGGTAACAACCAGGCACAGGGCGAAAAAAATGGCGCTCACAAGAAAAGTCATTCGTTTCTTATTCATAACGACACCTCCTATTCTATGCATTTAATGGTGAACATTATTATACATCCCCTGTAGTGTTTCCACCTATGTATATTGCACCTTCACCTCCTTTCGTTGAAATGAAGTTTTCAAATTAAGCCCTGCTGCTTAGCCTGCTTAATAAAGCAACCCGAGCAATCTTGGAATAGTCATCGAAAGTGCCGGGATATATGTTATCAAAAAAATTACTATCACCTCGATAAGCAAAAACGGTATCAGTTCTTTAAAGATGGATTCTATTGTAAGGCCCGTCAGACCCGATGCAACGAAAAGGATCAGCCCAAGCGGGGGGGTCGCCAAGCCCACCGTGAGATTGACACTCATTACGATAGCAAAATGAAGGGGATGAATTCCCATCTTTATCATGGTGGGGGCAAGCACCGGGCCCAGGATCATGATAGCCGGCCCGGCATCCATAAACATTCCTGTAACTAACAAGACAAGATTGATGATGAAGAACAGGATGTATTTGTTGGCGGTGATGGAAAAGAGAAGATCGGCTATCTTGTTGGGAAGCTGGGAGGTGCTGACCAGCCAGCCGAACACCGTTGCCGTGCCAACGATCAGAAGAATAGTCGAGGAGGTTATGGCTGTTTCATAGAGCATTTTGGGAATATCTTTTAAAGAAATGGTTCGCAACACAAAAAGGCTGAGAAAAATTGCATAACCCGCAGCAATACCGGCTGCTTCGGTCGGGGTGAACACGCCTCCGAGAATTCCGCCGATGATGATCACCGGGGTCAGAAGGGGAAGCGAAGCCTTTCTAAAGGCAAGCACAATTTCTCTTAAAGAGGCCATTTTCCCGCGTTTTGGATAATTTCTCTTTGTCGAAATGATGTATGCTATGGTCATCAAAAGGATACCCACGATAAGCCCGGGGATGATCCCGGCCGCAAAAAGCCCTCCCACCGAGACGCCCATAACATAAGCGTATATCACCATAATAATGCTTGGCGGAATAATGGGGCCGATCACCGAAGAAGCAGCGGTCACCGCGGCACTGAACTCCCTGCTGTAACCGTCTTTTTCCATGGCAGGAATCAGAATCGAGCCAATTGCAGAGGTATCTGCCACAGCAGAACCGCTTAAGCCAGCAAACAGGATGCTCACGAAGATGTTCACCTGGGCAAGCCCTCCTCTCAAGTGTCCTACGAGCACATTGGATAATCTCACCAGGCTCATGGTGATTCCGCTTGTGTTCATCACATTGCCGGCAAGAATAAAGAAAGGAATGGCCATCAACGGGAATTGATTGACACCGCCGTACATCCGCTGAACGATCATTTTATAGAAGATCGGCTTTCCCATCAAGGTGAAGGTAGCCAGTGGTGCAAATCCCAGGCAGAACACAATAGGAACCCCAATAGCCATCGATCCAAGAAAAAACCACATGTAAACGGGCATCGCTTCTACTTACCTCCCTGTGTCTTTTGAAGTTATCCTGCCGGTTGGGCTATCCCTCAATAGGGCGTTATTGGGTTTTTGTTAATCATCTGTTCCAGGCTGTATGAGGCCTTTTAAGGCCTTGAGCAAATTCTCCATAGAAACAGAAAAAATCATGAAGCTGCCGATCGGCATTGATAGATACGGCCAGATCATTGAAAGCTCAAACGAAGAGGCTTTTTGCCTTCTTGCAAACCACGCCAGTTCAAACCCTTCCTTTACGCATACCGCCATTAAAACAATGATGATAAGCTGTGCGGTAACAAGCAAGATGTAGTGCACCCGGCCTTTGGTGGCATTTAACAGGCTTTGGATACCGATATGAATACCGCGTTGCAACGCGACAGGAGCCGCCATAAAGGTCATCCAAACCATGAGCATCTTGGAAAGTTCTTCGGACCAGAATATGGAATTCTGAAGAACATATCGCCAGAACACGGAGAGCAAAATAATTATGGTCATCACACCGGCCAGCACCATGGCAAGAAATCCGCCGCCTTTCAGCATCGCTCTGTTGGTCTTTGCAACAAGAAATTCCAATCTTTCAAGGATCTTCATTCCAGTCTCTATTCGGATAAATGGTTAAAGGTCAATCGATTGGTGGAAGTTTTCCCGTTCAAATGTAGCAGCCCTGAAATTGACCCCCGCCCTGGAAATGGTTTGGATATTGTTCCACCAATGATATAACCAATAGAATATATTGGTAATGTTATAGACAGGACGTGTGGTCCAAACAATGCTTAACAGAGCGATTTCACATTGTCAAGAATGTAGTTTGTTATTTACCAAGGCACCGGCCGCTTGAATCTTTAAAGAAATCCTGTTAATCTAAATCAAAGCCTAATCGACATCGACCTTGGGGTGATCTTTAAGGGTTTGAAATCCCGCTGACCGGACAACCCATCACGGGGAATGGGCTTTTTTCGATTCAAGAAACCTCATGTGTTTGCTTAAAAAGATATTTAGTAATGAAGTTAATTCTTACCATATTGGTCTTACTCTATGCCCTGTCGCCTTATGATTTCATGCCGGATTTTGCCCTTGGATGGGGCTGGCTGGATGACCTGATCTTGTTGTGGTTGTTGTGGAGGTTTTTTTATGCTGCCCCAAAGGGCAACCTCGGGAACCGAGGCTTTTATGACAGAAGCCGGCAATATTACAAAAGCCAGAACAACCGGCGGTTTACCGATGGGAGCAGCACCGGATCAAACAACCGTTTTAAGGCAGAGCCGGGTTTAAAGGACCCCTATGAAGTGCTCGGAGTGCCAAGGGACGCCACCCAGGAGGAAATAAAGAAGGCTTATCGGCAGCTGGCCAATAAGTACCATCCCGACAAGGTGGAACATCTGGGCGACGAGTTTAAAAAGCTTGCCGAAACACGCTTTAAAGAGATAGAAGCGGCCTACCGTGAATTGACAAAATCATAACCTGGCTCCAAGGGGTCCGGACTCGCACTTCATCTCCTTTTCATCGGCATTTATGAAGGAGTTTCAGGCGCGCACAGCTGCAAACGCCCCTTTTCATCAAAGCTTCGATTTGGAAAGCGGGTAAAGTTTATTCCAGCAGCGAAAACTTGATCCTCTTGGCCAGTGCTTTTTACCTTATGTGAAGATGAACGGGCACACCACCGGAAAAACATTCGGGCGTGCAGAGAATTTTGGGGTTTTTCCCAACGATTTTTTGGGCTCGTTCCATGGCTTCTTCAAATGTTCTTGTGGGAACGAATCCCATGCCCCTGGCATAGGCAGGCATTTGAGCCCCCGGGATGAATACAGCTGAAGCCCACAGAAGCGCTGCACCGGCTCCGCTGATCATGGACATGGCATGGAATGGATGATAAGCATAACCGTTGGAATACTGAAATCGATACTCGTAATCGGCCACGATTCTTTTAGCATCATCTGATTTAAGAAATTCTTCAGCCGTGCAAAATTTTTGCAATTCTTGGTATGTTTCTTCATATGAGGGAAACCAGCTAGGGTTAAACCAGCCGTCGCAGATGCAAGCCGCGATTATCACCCCTCCTTGCCGAAAGGCGTGCCAGCATCGAGAAAGCTGGCCTGCGATGGCAAGACCCATCAAAATTGGGTTCGATCCCATGCCGGGCCCGTAATGAAAATTTCGGGGCAAACCCATGACAAGGATATCCGCAGGCTGCTTCATATCCAAACAAACATGGGTTCGCCTGTCGGCCAGCGGCCAGGTGGCCTCTTCGACGGCTTGAAGCTCCCCCGCCTTTACATCAAGAACCTGGGACTTCTGCCCTAAAACCGCATCCACGGCGAAAAATTTCTTCCCGATACCCTTTTCCATGGCACGACCTATGGATTTAAACTGATGTCTCATGTGGGAATTCGTTGATGCGCCCATCCAGTCCTTGCGGTGCATGGTTGCCGGTGTATGATGTGAAGCGATGGACTGCCAGCCGGAAAGGCCTGTGACGATCATCTTGTAGCCGCCGCTGTAACCGCCGTACGGATTGCCGGCGCAATGGCCGATAACGATGGGAAGGTCCGCTTCGGCCATAAGCCGATTGCACTGAACCACATTTCCCATTTCATCCAAGCCCAGGTTGCAAAGATCGTCTGCTTCTGCATCGTGGTTGACCATGCGATCCGGCCAGAATCGGTCGACTATCTCCTTGCCTAAATACCAGTACCATTCTTCAAGCGTATTTTTCCGGTGCAATCCAATTGCACAGAGGAGCGTGATATTTTCGAGCTTTGTCCCCCCCTTAAGCAGATGCTCGATGATCATGGGAATCACAACTTTGCGATGGCATTGGCTGTGAACACCGCCTTTTACGCGATCGGGGAAGGCGATTACCACTTTTTTGTCAGCCCCGCCCAATTCCCGTAAGGGTGCAAACCCCAGAGGAGCTTCAAGAGCCTGCCGGGTGACTTCATAAGGATCAACCTGAGGCGGATCGGTGTATGTTTTGCCATAGCGTACCACCACAGCTGAATCCGGCAGATTAATCCCCATGTATGAATCACCGTAATCCAATTTGATCTCTTGCATTGGACCACCTCCTTTTACGCAATGAGGTTAACTGAGGCTAAATTTGTTTTTCGCCATTTGTGAAACCAGCTCTATTGTGGTGCGGATCACGCCATGATCGGCCACCCCCTGCCAGGCAATGTCCGGTGCACAGCCATGGTCCACAGTTGCGAAAATATAGGGTATGCCGATGGCCACCGCCGAGGCCTTTAGAAAGGATTCCACTTTAACCGGAATATGTGCCTGGTCGTGATACATGCAAACGTAAGCGTCGTATCTGGGGTTTGTGTTGCATTGGTAGAACAGGGAATCGGCAGGAAAAGGGCCGAAGGCTTCAATGCCTTTAGTGTTGGCTTCCTCGATGGCCGGTTGAATCTGATCGGTTTCCTCTGTGCCGAACATGCCCTCCTCCCCGGCATGTGGATTGAGCCCAGTGACCGCAATTCGAGGATTATCGATACCAAAAAGGCCGACAGCATCGTTTACAGCCTCGATAACCTCAAGTACAAGTTGTTTGGTGATCATGTCACACGCCTCTTTTAGCGATACATGAAGCGTTGTGTTTGCAATTCGTAATTTGCCGGCAACCAGCATCATGAATGGATTTGGGGCTCCGATAAGATCCGCGATATAATATGGGTACCCCACAAAGTTATACCCCGCCAGCTCGGCGGCTTTCTTGCTGTGGGGTCCGCCGACCCCGGCATGGATGCTGCCTTGTGTGAAGTATTCAACAAGCAGTTTGGTGTCCTCCAGCATGGCCTGACCCGTGGTGGCATTGGGTCTGCCCGGTTGCAATTCCGAAAGGTCAATCCGATCATGGTCGATTAAATTGATGACAGATTCATCCCATATGGCATCCCGAGGCGAGAGGATTTTATTGAACTCTATGTTTGCTTTAAATAGTTCCGCGGCTCGCTGTAAAATTTTACCATCCCCGACGGCAAGGGGACGACATATTTCATGGATCTTCTTTTCAGCCAGTACCTTCACTAATATTTCCGGCCCTATTCCGGATGCCTCCCCCATGGTAATGGCAACGATTGGTTTTTGTCGCATCGATCCAAACCTCCTGTAAAATTACAAATGCATTTTATATGAGACGGTAATAGAAAACAAAAATTTATTAACATGTTTCATACACACCGGCAAGCTCTCGGCGCGTGTTTTCTCTTGACAAAATTTTCGCTTGCCTTTTAAGTTAACCTGAAAGATAGGGCTTTATGATTTAATCGGACTGGATTCTGGAACCACAAACTTAAAAGCGCTTGTCTGCGATGCAGGCGGAGATGTAAGGAAACAAATCCATGAAATCCATCGCATTGATTAAAAACATCTGGAATAATTTCGAGGACTATGTCAGCGCTGTGGCTATGGTAATGATGGTTTCCATCTTGTTTGCACAGGTTTTTACCCGTTATCTGCTGCAAGGCTCCATTACATGGGCGGAGGAACTATCAAGATTTGCTTTTTTGTGGATGATGTTTTTGGCCTCCAGCCTGGCTGCACGGCAGCGGAGCCATATCCGGGTAACAGCACCGATATTGCTTCTTCCCAAAAAGATGCGGCTTTATGTCATTGTTGCTGCTGATGTTATCTGGGTTGTCTTTAACATTGTGGTGGCCTATCACAGCGTTTTGATGGTGAGAAACGCCTTTAAGTTCATCTATTTCAGTCCTTCTTTGAATCTGAACATGGCTTACATGTTCCTGGTCATCCCCATCAGCTTTGTGTTGATGACGGTACGAATCATCGTCGGCTATTACAGGCAGTTTACCGGTAAAGAAAAAGGCTACAACTACTAGGAGGAAAAGAGGTGTCTCCCGTTGAAATCTTGCTTATCGGTCTTCCCGCTTGCCTTATTATGGGAATTCCCGTGTTCATTTCGCTGGGTGTTGTATCCCTTCTGGCTTTGTTGCGAACCAATGTTCCCCTGGTCATTATCCCGCAGACGATTTACGAAGGAATGGATCAATTTCCGCTTCTGGCAATACCGTGCTTTATCCTTGCGGGGACGATCATGGAAAAAACGGGTTTGACAGAGGACATTATTGTGGTGGTTCAAAAAGTGGTCGGCAGAATGAAGGGGGGGCTGGGGGTTGCTACAATCTTATCCTGCATGTTTTTCTCTGCTGTAAGCGGATCTGGTCCAGGTACGGTTGCGGCAGTGGGTTCTCTGATGATACCCGCAATGAAAAGACGCGGCTATGGCGCTGATTATGCCGGTGCGGTATCTTCCTCCGGGGGTACGCTTGGAATCCTGATTCCTCCCAGCAATCCCATGATCATCTATGGTGTTATCGCCAACGTGTCCATTTCGGGTCTTTTCATTGCGGGTTTTTTCCCGGGGTTTATCATCGGGTTTGCACACTGTTTTGTGGCGTATTATGTGGCCCGCCGGTTTAATTTTGGTGGCACTGCTGAAAGGTTCGAATGGGTCGATTTTCTTAAGACTATCTGGCAATCCAAGTTCGCCCTGGCTGCACCGTTTGTGATTCTGGGTGGAATCTACGGAGGAATTTTCACCCCGGTGGAAGCTTCCATCATTGCAGTTGTGTATGCGCTGGTTGTGGGGGGAATAGTGTACAGAAAGCTTAGCCTTTCACTTTTTTACGACTGCCTGAAAATCACATCGGAAACCTTCGGCCCCCTGGCCATGCTCATTGGAACCTCTCTTGTATTCGGCAAACTGATGACCATGTACAGGGTTCCTTTGATGTTGACCGATTTGCTTTCAAGCGTCAGCCAAAACTGGTTTGTGGTCACATTGATCATCATTGGATTTCTATTTATTCTGGGAATGTTCATGGAGACATTGTCTACCATCATGATTCTGACACCGGTTCTTTTACCGGTGATCACAAAACTGGGCATGGATCCGATTCACTTCGGTATTATTTTTGTGGTTACCAATGAGATTGCTTTTCTAACCCCTCCCCTTGGGGTTAATCTTTTTGTGGCCATGCAGTTGGCCGATGTTCCTCTGGAGCGTCTGAGTCTTCATGTGATTCCTCATATCATAGCCATCGTGCTATGCCTTTTGGTTATCGCCTATTTTCCACAGATTTCCATCTGGTTGCCTCATCTATTGGGGATGGGAGCGATGTGAGAGTCCTTTTTTAAGGGAAAGGGGGTGATAATAAAAGCGATTCATTCCAGGCAACTAATGGATTCTACTTATATCATTTTAAAAAGGAGGTAGAGAAATGAAACGATTATTTATCGTATTTTTTGCAGTGACCTTTGCGGTCTTTTCCGTTGGAATCCAATCGGTGTCAGCGGGGCCGGTGGTCATAAAATTCGGCCATGCCGGCATGTCAAAGCCGAATCCTGCCGACGAATATGCGGAAAAGTTCAAGGAAGTAGTGGAACTGTGGTCCCAGGGTGAGATTAAAGTGGAGATCTATGGCAAGGCGCAACTGGGCGGGGAGCAGCAGATGACCCAGGCACTGCAACTGGGGACTCTGGAAATGCAATGGATCGCCATCAACAATCTGACACCAAGAGTACGATCCCTTGGATTCTTCAACCTTCCTTATGTGGTGAGCAGCTTAGAGGAGGCTTACCGTATTCACGATGCAGCATGGAAACATGCCAGAAACTGGACCATCAAGGAGGCGAATGTGCGTCTTATCGGATGGGAAGCAATGGGATTTCGTGCGTTTTTCAATTCAAAACGTCCCATCTACCATCCGTCGGACATGAAAGGCCTGGTATGGAGAGTTCCCAAAGACGATATTCTTGTCGGCAACTACGAAGCCTGGGGGGTTAATCCCCAGCCCATGGCCTGGCACGAGCTGTTCAACGCATTAACCCAGGGTGTGGTTCATGGCGGCGGCAATCCGATCGATGATATCGTTTCAGCCAAATTGTACGAACCGTGCAAATATATCACTCCAATGCATTACAATCTATTGCAGCATTGTGTATTAATTGCTGAACCTTTCTACCAGAAGCTATCCAAAGAACACCAGCAGATCATCACCAAGGCAGGCGACTCGGTGACAAAATATCTACGATGGTGGATGGAAAACATTCAACAACCGCGACAGTTGCTGACCCTAAAATCCAAGCCTGGAATCAAGTTCAACGAACCGGCAAACGAAGAAGAGTTTGCAGTGCTGGCGAAAAGAAACTGGCCGAAATTTTATAAGACCATCGGCAGAGGGGATGCCAAGCGGGGCGAGCAGATTGTATTGGAGGCATCAGAAATTGCAAAAGGCAAACGAAAGACCTTCTCTGATAATCTGCTGTTGAAGTAAAACAGTATTGCTGCTGGAAACAGGCCCCGGCACAGCACAAAGGGGCCTGTTTCTTGTTACGATTATTCAAGATTGGTTCAGATCCACCATGGCATCCATCGTTACTACCTTTTCTCTTTTCTACGGGTCATCGCCGTTGAAAAAGTTGCACTGGCCATGTAGCTTGGCAGGTAATCGAAAACCGGCAGAGGCCCCCCCGCACTTTCGACCGCTTTTTCGTACATTTCCTTCACTACCTGGGGATTATCTGCGGCAATGTTCGTGTAGTTGCCCGGATCTGAGCGAAGATCGAACAGCCGCGGGTTACTGCCGTCTGTTTCAGATATGTATACATAGCGGTCATCTTTAACCCATACATACTTTTCCATTCCACAGGTTACATACTCTCTTTTAGGGCCGCCTTCACCTGTTACCAAGGGCCAAATATCCTCTCCGTCCACCTTCTCTGGCGGTTTGACACCGGCAAAGTTCAACATGGTGGCAAAAAGGTCGTGATGGTAGACGAACTCTTTTACCCTTTTCCCGCTGCCCTCACTTTTTGGATGATGAATCAGAAGCGGAATGTCGAGAAGAGTGGGGTACATGGCGTAGGCGATCTTATGTAATATTCCATGTTCTCCCAGCGGATGGCCGTGATCGGATACCACAACGATCATGGAGGTATCGAAAAGCCCAAGTTCCTTGACCTTATCGATGAATTTGCCAAACCATCTGTCTACCATGGTCACCTCGCCCGCATAGAGCGCGCGGGTGTGCTTCAGTTCTTCTTCTGACATATATTTAAGCGGGTCACCCGCCTGTCCTACGATATATTCTCTTCCGGTGTACCCGGGGTTGTACATATCGCGGTATTCCTGCGGGGGGTCCCATGGTTCGTGAGGGTCAAAACAGTCTATCCAGAGAAAAAATTTTTCAGCGTGATCATGATTCTCTTCTACCCACCGCATAGCGTCTCTGAACACCATAGGGGCAAAATAGTCTTCCTCGCCTTTGCGGTGACACGTATTGGAAAGATACTGCACCACCTTTGCATAGGCATAGGTTCCCTTGAGTTTAGGGCTGATATAGTGATCCACATCTATGTTCGGCGGAGGCGGAGCGATTCGGTACCGGTCGTACTCCTGGCCGCGGATGAACCGCCATTCGTCAAAACCCCGATGAAAATTCATAGATGGTTTGAACATATGATAGACATCTGTGATAAACGCGGTTGTGTAACCAGCATCCTGAAAAATTTCGGCGAGGGTGACATCCTCATCCCGAAGGGGAGCCCATCCCGGGGCAATAACGTTGTCTCCTAAGTGAGCCTTCCAGTCCCTGAAAGGAAAGAGGCGGTTTCCTGTAAGAATCGCTCGTCTTACCTGGATGGTGGGCAGACTTTCAGGAGCGGCCCTTTCAAACAAGGCGCTTTCTTTTGCAAACGAATCGAGATTGGGTGTTTGAATCCACGAATTTCCATAGCAGCCCACATGATCAAGTCTCAAGCTGTCCAGTACGATTAGAATTATATTCATGGTGATCCTCCTTTATTTTCGTTTCGATGGACAAAATCGGTTAAAATGCAGCAATCACCCGGCTTGTTGCCTGTATTTCACCGGGGATTGCTGGTCAGTATGTTATTTTTTGCCGCAAAACCCATCGTTCGATGAACATCCACCACGATGGGGCCCTGTGATTTAAGACGTATCGAAACCTGCCGTCCCTTTTGAATTTCAAGCTCCCGCTCGCCGTCTAAAGCAATAACAGCGGGCGAGAACGTGACATCGGTTTCTTCTCCAACTGTTAGGACAGATTTCTTCTTGATGGATACAGTTTGGATTAACCCCGGGGCTACCGGTGCGGTTACCGTCCCTTCACCTTTGCCGAGTTCAAGGACAAGTCCTTGGGGGGATTCAGCGGAAACCGGGTGCAGCAGGCCGCCAATGGAAGATAAACCGATGCTGTTGGGTTCAGCCCGGTTTAAAAAGATTTGCCGGACCTTTTCAATTTTCCAGATTGCACGTGAACCGATAAACGGATCATCATAAACGGCTACATCCACCAGGGATAAGTCGGCTGGCTGCCCGTCCAATACAACTTCCAGTATGGTTGAGCGGTAGGAAGCCTCCGGCAGGGGCACCATCTTTTCGGCAATCAGCGCTGCGGCCATACCGGCTATGGTTCCTTCGATCATGGCGGGAAAAACGTTGTTTGTTCCCGTTGAAACGGGCAGGATTGGTACTGATACGCTGCCTTTTACCACAACACGGTTGGTACCATCTCCCCCTAAGGTGATAATGCAATCCGCTTTGCGTTGCGCCATAAAACCTGCCGCCCGGATCGAATCGTCTTGATCGCCTTTAATATTAAAGGGGGTTGGATAGCAGCGGATAGGGATTTCTACTTCTGATAGTGCCCGATTAACGATTCCATAGGTATCGGGCATATAGCACACCTCGTTGACACCAACGGCTGATAGGCCCAGAAGAATCCGTCGAATCATGCGGACTTTCTCTTCATTGTCGAATACGCTGCCGTAAGCGACCAATCGACGAATATCCTTACCAGAGGCTGGATTTGCAATGATCCCCACCAAAGACATAGCCGTTTCCAGGATTATCCGCGCATCGCCGTTCTTACAGCATTGATGATTTTTTCTTCGCTCGGGATAAATTCGTTTTCAAGGCTCGGCGAGAAAGGTACCGGACTGAACGGAGCAGCCACCCGCAGTATAGGTGCGTCCAGATAATCGATTGCTTTTTCCGCAACCATGGCCGCAATTTCGGCTCCCGAGCCTGCAAACTTCACCTCTTCATGGACAATGACAAGTCGATGGGTTTTTCTTACAGATTCCAGTATGGTTTCTTCGTCAAGCGGAGATAGGGTTCGAGGATCCACCAGTTCGATCTGGATGCCCTCTGAAGATAGCTTCTCAGCGGCATTCAAAGCATAATGTACCATTCGAGCCGTAGCGACCACCGTAACGTCTTTTCCAGGGCGTTTGATGGCAGCCAGCCCCAGAGGAATCGTGTATTCCCCTTGGGGTACTTCTCCTTTCGTGGGATAGAGTAACTTGTGTTCGAGAAAGACCACGGGATTGTCGTCCCGAATCGAAGAGATCAGCAAGCCCTTTGCATCCGCCGGGGTGCTGGGCATCACCACTTTGAGTCCCGGTACATGCATAAACCATGACTCCAGGGACTGGGAGTGCTGAGCAGCACCTCCCCTTCCGGCCCCACAGGCACTTCTGAGCACAAGCGGTATCTTGATCTTTCCTCCAAACATATATCTCATTTTGGCGGCCTGGTTATAGAGTTGATCCAGGGCAACACCGATGAAATCCACATACATCACTTCTGCCACCGGCCGCAGTCCGCATGCCGCTGATCCCACCGCAGCCCCGACGATGGCGCTTTCCGTGATGGGGGTATCGCGAACGCGATCAGGGCCGAACAGGTCTATCAATCCTTTGGTCACCCCGAAAACATTCCCATATATTCCCACATCTTCTCCAATGATATAGACATTGGGATCCCTTTCCATCTCCAGTCGAAGGGCATCTCTCAGTGCTTCTAAAAATCTCATTTCCGGCATTGTATATGTTCTCCTGTACCAGTTATGCTGGCTTTATGAAAATCTCTTTAATGGTTTGTGTTTTTTACCCCAAAGATTCATCTCTTTGCTTCCGCATTTCCAACCGCAGCTAAAACCCTAACTTGCTGTATAGACATCCACGGTGACATCACTTGGGTCCGGATAAGGGCTTTCTTCGGCAAACTCCTGGCCCTCATCCAGTTCCTTTTCAAGGGAACCCCGGATGTCGTCCATTTTTTTTCGGCTCAATACCTTCATTTGAAGCAACTTCTTTTCAAACCGCGGAATGGGATCTTTCTTTTTCCATTCTTCTATTTCTTCCTTGCTGCGGTATGCCGTTCCTGGATCTCCTTCCGTGTGACCGCGATGGCGATAGGTCTTGCATTCGACCAGTGTCGGGCCCTGGCCCTGTCGGGCTCGTTTTACGGCTTCAGAGGCTGCTTCATATACAGCGATCACATCGTTTCCATCCACCACAACACCCGGCATACCGTATGCAGCGGCCCTGTCCGCCACATCTGCAACACACATGGTGTTCAATGTACAGGCTGACAGCCCATACATATTGTTCTCATTTACAAAGATAACCGGAAGTTTCCAGCAGGCTGCAAGATTCATCGCTTCGTGTGTGGTACCCTGGTTGGAAGCACCATCTCCAAAGAAACAAACTGCCACGGTGTCGGTTCCCTTGTACTTGGCAGCCAGCCCGGCACCGGTTGCAAGCGGGGGCCCCCCTCCGACAATACCGTTGGCTCCAAGAATTCCCAGATCGATATCTGCAATATGCATGGAGCCGCCCTTTCCCTTGCAGTAACCTGTCTTTTTCCCGAAAAGCTCAGCTATCATCAATTTGATCTCACCGCCCTTTGCCAGAAGATGCCCGTGGCCGCGGTGTGTGCTGGTGATGTAGTCGGTTTTGCGCAATGTTGCACAAACCCCGGCCGCCACGGCTTCTTCCCCAATGTAAAGATGAACTACGCCGGGAATCTTGTTGGCGGCGAACAGTTCGGAAACCCTTGTTTCAAACAATCGAATCTTTAACATGGTTGTATACATTTCTATCATTTTTTTCCTGGGGATCGTCATGCCCGTCATCCTCCCTGTTTTGTACCTGTATTAACCCCGTAAATTCTTAGACACATCCTATAGACAAGATTTGTTGTCGTTGTTTAATTACATGCTGTTAGTAGGGACAAAATAGTGAACTAAATTTTGAAGTGACTTAAGTGAACTAAAGTTAAGGAATTTCGTCCATTTTTAAAATGAAAGAGCGAAGCGACGCCTCAACTTTAGGCACTTTAGATCACTTAAAATTGAATTTTTATTTCAACTGCCCTAAAAGTGGCCACTTTTTCCGAGTTAAGTCTCGGAAAAACCATAGTTACTTAAAACAATAATGCACATCTGCCGTCTATCGGTTCTGCAGATACAATGCCCAGTTTGCCGCATCTCTAAACGCCTCCACCAGTGTTTCAGAGAATGTAGGATGCACCCGAATGCTCCTTGCAAACTCGCGCACGGTGGCTTCAAGCTCCATAGCCAGAACAGCTTCTCCCACAAGCTCTGTTGCGCCTTTTCCCACAACATGAACGCCGAGTATTTTCCCATATTTGGCTTCCGAAACCACTTTGACCGCACCTGTAAGATGATCCTGCGCCATGGCCAAACCGTTGATGGTGTATGGAAAATCGCCTATTTCAACCTCATAGCCCCGCTTTTCGGCCTCTTCTTCTGTGAGCCCCACAGCCCCCACTTCCGGATCGGTCCATATTCCTCTGGGTACCGTGTCGAAGGAAAATTTGGATGATTTCCCCATGGCATTTTCAGCAGCGATAATACCCATGGCAGAAGCCGCATGGCTAAGCATCCAGCCGCCTGCAGCATCGCCCACCGCATAGATACCGTTGGCGGTTGTCTCTAGATGCTTGTTTACATGGATGCTGCCGTCACTTTCCATGCGAACTCCAGCCTGTTCAAGCCCCATGTGAGCGGTATTGGGTTTGCGGGTGGCAACAAGTATTTTCTCCGTCTCAACGGTGTATTCTTTGTTTCCGGCCAGCCGGCATGTGCAGCCCTTTTTTGTTTTTTTGACTTCCACCAGTTGGCTTCGAGATTGGATATTTATTCCTTCCGACCGTAACACTTGTGCAACGCGCTGGCTCGTGTCTCGATCTTCTTGCGGAAGAATCCTTGCATCCTCCATTGCAATGGTCACCTTTGAGCCAAATCGATTTAAGAGGGTGGCCATTTCAAGCTCCACTGGACCCGCTCCCCAAATGAGTACCGATCCGGGCAGCTCTTTCATATCAATTATCTCATCTGTGGTTGAAGCAACATCTTCCAGACCGGAAATGGCGGGAATATCCGGCCGACTTCCGGTTGCGACGATAATGCTTTTTGCCTTGATGATGGAATCGCCAACACTCACGGTATTGGGGGTTTTCAATACGGCTCTTCCCCTGATTACTTTTACCCGGTTGTAGCCGAGCAGGCCTTCCATTCCCATCCTTATGTCACCGGTCACTCCATGGATTCTGTCCATAACGGCCGCCAGGTTCACCTCTTGCAACGTCACCCTGATGCCGAATATATCAGACCTTTTGATTCGATGAAGAAGATCCGCTGCATGCAGCAAGATTTTGCTGGGGATGCATCCCCTGTTGACACAGGTTCCTCCTATTTCGTCGGCCTCTATCAATGCTACGGTTCCACCTAATTGAGATGCACGAATGGCCGAAGCATAACCACCGGAACCACCGCCAAGGATTACGACATCATACATGGTGTTTCTCCATTTTTCGAACCTGAAAAGCTTTTTTTACATATGCATATTTAAAGGCCCAGAGGATTTTACTGATTCATCACTTCATGAGCCATCAGCGACTTAGTCGTGCGAACTCACCCATAAGGGCTCATAAAAAAGAGAAAGGAAAATTCCCTAATCCCTTATATATTTTGTGTCTAATTACGCCAAGATCAAAGCCGGTTGTTCCAAATATCTCGCCACTGTTTGCAGAAATTCACTTGCCGGTGCTCCATCCACCACGCGATGATCAAAGGTCAGGCATATATTCATCACGGATCGAATGGCAATTTCGTCATTGTAAATGAGCGGCTGCTTTTTGATCCGGCAGAATCCTAAAATGCCGGTCTCGGGGGGGCGAAGAATCGGAGTGAAACCATCCACATTAAACATGCTTAGATTCGTTACCGTAAATGTTCCACCGCTGACCTCGTCTACTGATATTGACCCTTGCCGCGCTTTGCGGATCAGCTCTCTTGTCTCTCGGGCGATTTGAAGAAGCCCTTTCTTATCCGCATCCTTCAAAACAGGGACCATGAGCCCCTCGGGCAGGGCAACGGCGATTCCTATATGAACAGAAGGGTGAAGAACGATTTCATTTTCTTGAAGAGTGGAGTTCATGATTGGAAATCGTTTCAATGCTCTTGATGTTGCCAGAACAAAAATATCGTTGAAAGAAATCCTGGTCTCTTCATCCTTCTCATACTCCTTTCGCATCAGATCCCTGAATTTTATCATTTCTGTTACATCCACTTCCGTAAATGCGGTCAGCTGGGCTGTATTCATCAGGCTGGCATGCATATTTTCGGCAATGGATTTGCGCATGCCGGCAAAGGGGATGACATGGCTGGGCTCAACCGCCGCTTTTTGTGCAGCCGCTCTTTCCACATCTTCCGCAACAATTTTTCCACCCTCTCCGCTGCCCGAGATCGTGGATAGGTCAATTCCGAACTGTCGTGCCATCTCCGCAGCCAGCGGAGTCGCCTTCAGAGCAGGGGGTTTTTCCTCTTTATAGGCCGTAACATCGGATTCGGTAACTCTTCCATCTGGGCCTGTACCCTCAACGAGGTGTAAATCGATACCGAGTTGCTTTGCCAGGCGACGCGCTGCCGGTGTGGCTCGAACAAATTCTACCGACACGCTTTCTGCTGCGGCAACCGCAGGCTCTGCGGTTGCAGATTCCGCTTCAGGGGCCAGTTGTGGGGCTGCTGCTTTAACATCCGCCCTTTTCAACTCTTCTCCTGGCTCGGCCAAAATGGCAACAACCTCTCCTACAGGGGCCGTGTTGCCGGCTGGCACCAGGATTTGAAACAGGATTCCGCTTGCCGTAGCCTCCACAATGTTTGTTATTTTTTCCGTTTCAACTTCGAACAGTTCTTCACCCTTTTCTACGGAATCGCCTTCCTTCTTAAGCCAACGAGTGATTTTGCCTTCAGTCATGGTATGGCCCCATTTGGGCATAATGATATTGACCGCCAATTTGAATTCCTCCTCAATACATTAAACCCCGCGGTTGCATAAGTCACACAGTAAAACTGCCCGGACGCATGATTTATCAGTACCTGATGACTGCACCCTTAATCCATTTTGCAACAACGGGGCAAACAGGGTCTTATATTAAGATGCAATCGATACCCCACCTTTGCTCTGAAGCGGCTGGGATATATTTGCTGTGCCCGGCCCTGCGCCATATTGTACCCATCAAAAAGGGGCTGCCTGAAGCATCCCTGCTTAAGGAACCCCACTTTAGAGTTGCTATAATTTCTTTCTGTAGTCGAATTGTTATCCAAAGTCAAGCAGAGGTAAATCGATTTCCGCAATTCCCGGTGAAAAGAGGATTTCTATTTTATGGTTCACCGAGAATTGTTGAAATCGGTTATTATTGAGAGAAAAAGACAGGCAATCGTTTCTGCGGGGGTGAATCTCTTGAAAGCAATATTCCCAGAGCAATCAGAGCGGCCAGGATCAAGCCAACGACAATTTTAACGGTACGGCTTCTTTTCTTGGACAGATTGCGATTCCTTGCCGAGGCCAGCAATGCATCAATCTGTTCGGTTGTCATGTAATCCAGATCCCAGTGTGTGGTCTGACGGGTTTTGGTAAACTCCTGGTAAACCCTCAATTTCTTCTCTGGTTTTTTCATAGCTGGCAACAAAACGGGCTTGGGCGAATAGCGTGAGAAATTGCTCCTTAAAATATAAATATGCCAAAATAAAGATCACGGGTCAACAGAAAATGGGGGCACACTGCAATTCTCGGTGAAATTCGAGTCACAAGCCGCTATGGTCGTCTTTTAAAGGGGGCTGTTTGAGCGAATCGGTGAGCCTGGCAGATCAGTGCACGACCCTCAGCCCACGAAGCGGGTTGCTGTCTCCTTTAACCTTATCGGCAAGATCGCTCAATGCCAGTTCAAGAGTCTCTTCAAGCACCGGGTGATAATAGGGCGTGGAGAGAAGATCAAATACAGTAAGTTGCTGCTGGATGCTCCAGGCAAGAAGATGAGCCAGGTGTTCACCGCGTGGTGCGGCCATCTCCGCACCGAGTATGCGGCCGCCAGACGCATCGGCATAGACTCGAACCACTCCGCCCGGGCTATGCAGGATTTTAACGCGTCCGCCGGAAAACCGTGCGGTGCCCACCGCAGGATTTGTTTTTTCCAGCGATGCCCACGAGGCGCCGGCAATACAAATATTGGGGTCCGAAAAGGTGATCATAAGCGGTGTTCTGCGCTGAAATCCGATTATGGGTGTATGAACGGCATTGTAACCTGCCACAAGCCCCTCATGTGAAGCCTCGTGCAGTACCGGACGATAATGGTTGACATCTCCGGCCATGAATACCGGTAGATTGCCGACCTGCATGGTCAGCGGGTCAAACTGCGGCAGCCCGTTCTTCCCCAGCTCAACTCCGAGACGTTCCAGGTGAAGCCGCTCGATATTGGGCACCCTGCCGACGCTTAGCAGGACTTTGTCAACCACGAAACTTTGTGAGCCGGAAATGACTCGAAGCCGACCCTCATGGTCCTTGATTTCCACCGGTCTTCCAAGATACATGGGCAATTCTTTTCCGATAATCTCAACGGCGACACGGTTTACTTCCGGGTCCTTGAGGCCGCCAATGTGCTCCAGTAGATCGAATCCCGAAACGTTAAGTCCCATCCGTGAAAGTGCCTGGCCAAGTTCTAACCCTATCACCCCCAGACCGACAACCGCCATGTCCCGGGGCAGCTGAGTCTGTTCAAAGATCGTATCCGTTGTGAGGATTCGATCTTTAAAACCCTTCCACTTGTCCGGAATTACCGGTCTTGATCCGGTGGCGATGATGGTTTTTTTCGTGCGGATTGTCATATTTTCTACTTTCAACAGGGTCGGATCGATAAATTCCGCATATCCCTCAATGAACCGATCCTTCAAAGGAAGGATCAGCTCTTCGATCACACCGTCCACGAAACGATCACGAAGCGAGCGGACATAGGAAAGCGCACCACCCACATCTGCGGTCAATCCATCCGCCCCGCCGATACCCTCTTCGGTAAAGGCGCAACGGTGATGAAAATCGTCCGCAACCTGGATTAAGACCTTCGAGGGCATGCATCCTACACGGGCACATGTGGTTCCAAGAGCGCCGCCGTTGATTAAAACGAAATTGTCCGTAATCTTGCTAACTTCAGAGACGGCGTCTAACCCGGCGGTGCCTGCTCCAATGATTGTAACGTCAACGCTGCGTTCCATTTTTATTTTATGCCTTTCTATCCGTTAAGTGGCTTAGCGATTGTAAGCTCTACGCCGTTGTTGGTGCAAAACCACTCAAAAGGTTAGGTGGTCAGGCCGATAAATCATGCAAAAAGCCCATTTCAATGTGTCATTAATGCAACTACGGGGTCTATTTATCACATCCGGGCAGGGTAATGCAAAGAGGAAAAAAAGGGAATCTGATACCGATTTCTGGTTGACCCCGTAGTTGCATAAAACAATAATGCAACTTTGTCATTTTGCCATGAACTGCAGTGATCTGTCGCTGGTATTTCTATCAATGTGGAATTTGCATATGGTAAAATCCAAAAATCACATGGCAAAATGTCGCTTAAATATTATAAAATCCAGTTTACAGGTTACAGAGGAGAGTTGTTATTCAACAACGGGGTTGATTCTTTGTAAGAATTTCATAATACTACACCGAAACGCCTGCATCTGATTTCTTCTCAGGCGAAATTATTTTCTTACTGTATTGGCCTACAGCTTACGAACAGAAGGCGTAGTTGGAACAGCAGGTATCTTAAGGAACATAATGGCAGTGGAGGAAAAATTGAAGGATTATGGCGGAAGTGCATGGGAATCGAACCCACCCGGGACGGTTTTAGCGCCCCACACCGGATTTGAAGTCCGGGAGCCCCACCAGTGAGCTGCGCACTTCCGCATGAGCTGTTATAAAATTTACATGTTGAATATAATTTTGTCAATAAATGAGAAAAAGCTCAAGGCGGAAACATGATAGCCTATTTTGATTGTTTTTCCGGCATCAGCGGCGATATGACCCTCGGGGCGTTTCTTGATCTTGGAATTTCCCTTGATTGGCTGAAAAAGGAGCTCTGTCAACTGATATCACAAGAATTTGATATATCCGTCGAAACGGTGATCCGGCATGGGATCTGCGCCAAACAAGTGCGTGTTGATGTAAGAGACAGTGCCAAGTCGAGGCATTTTACCGATATTGTTTCTTTGATTCAAGGCAGCCCGTTATCACAAGCCGTAAAGAAGCGAAGTGTTGCGATGTTTGATCGGATCGCAGATGCAGAATCGCACATTCACGGCAGTTTGAAGGAGACGGTGCATTTTCATGAAGTGGGGGGCATCGATGCGATTGTAGATATTGTGGGAGTCTGTCTTTGCCTAGAATATCTGGGAGTCGAAACCGTCATAGCATCGAAAATTCCAATGGGTAAAGGGTTTGTGCGCTGTCAGCACGGAAGACTGCCGGTGCCGGCACCGGCCACCGTTGAAATATTAAAAGGGGTTCCTGTTTGCGGCACCGAGATTCCCCACGAACTCGTCACTCCGACAGGCGCAGCCATCATTACCACCTTGGCCGCCTCTTACGGATCGATACCGGATATCATTGTCGAGAAAATCGGATATGGTGCCGGAACCCATGTGCTTGAGGATCGGCCCAATGTTCTTCGGATCATGATCGGTACGCCTCCTGTGAGTTTTACAGGGGTTGAGGAACAACAGATGATCATGATCGAAACCTGCATCGATGATATGAATCCGGAATTTTACGGGTTCTTGATGGATCGATTGTTTGCAGACGGGGCATTGGACGTTTATTGGACACCGGTTTTTATGAAAAAGAATCGACCTGCAACCATGATAAATGTGTTGTGCCGGAAGGAGCGAAAAAACAGTATCATAAAAAGAATCTTATCGGAGAGCACATCTCTGGGGGTAAGATTTTATGATGTTGGAAGGAATATATTGCCTCGCGAGTCGATTCAAATATTTACAAGCCTCGGGCCTGCTCGGGTCAAAAAGGTGGTAGATCCTGATGGCGAGGTTCGTTTTGTACCTGAGTATGAGGCCTGTAAGGCAATTGCAATGGAGAAGAATATTCCGTTACGGGTGGTTTATGATACGATCTTATTTGAAGCAAGACGGGATAATCCCTGGAAGGAACAAGTCCTTGACAAAAAAACCGGTGAGTTATAGACACGGGCCATGCGATTCGCACAGGGAATGGTCCTGTTTGTTTCATCGGGTGGGTTTGTCGGGTACATCCCGTTTGCACCGGGCACGCTTGGATCTGTGGTGGGGATCCCCATCTGTTATGTTTTATCTCGATTTCAGCCTCTCATCTCGGTTGTTTTCGCAGCGATGCTTATTATCGTTGCAATCTGGATGGCGGATAAAGCGGAAAGAATCTTGGATCGAACAGATCCCGGCTGTATAGTGATCGATGAGATTGCAGGATTTGCCGTGACCATGTTGGGACTGCCGTTTGATTTTTTAACCGTTGCATCAGGATTTTTCGTTTTCAGAGCGCTTGATGTGCTGAAGCCGTTTCCCATCCGGAAACTTGAACGCAATGTAAAGGGAGGGGCCGGCGTTGTTTTGGATGATGTCATAGCCGGCATCTTCAGCAATCTTATTCTCAGGATAGGGTTTTTGATCGCATCAGCATTCAACGGTTAGATTTGAGCATGCGACCCCTAGAAAGGTAATTGAAAAACTTGAAAGTAATGAACCGATCCCGAAAACAGTCTTTGACCAAGGGAAAAAGCCGCTTTCGTGAAAATATCGAAGCGATTGTTCTGGCTATCGTCATTGCGCTTTTCATTCGCACCTTTGTGGTACAGGCATTCAAGATTCCTTCCGGTTCAATGAAGCAAACCCTTTTGGTCGGCGATCACATTCTGGTCAACAAATTCATTTATGGAGTCAAACTGCCGTTTATCAGTACCACGCTCATACCCGTAAAGAAACCAAAGCGCGGCGACATCATTGTCTTTCGATTTCCCGAGGACCCCAAAAAGGATTTTATCAAACGAGTGGTTGGCGTTGAGGGCGATGTGGTTGAAATCAAAGACAAACAGGTCTTCATAAACGGAAAACCTGAAAATCACCCTTATGGGGTCCATACAGACTCACAGGTCATACCAGGGCTGATACAGCCCCGGGACAATTTCGGGCCTGTGACCGTACCGCCGAATTCTCTTTTTGTTTTGGGGGATAATCGCGATCATAGCTATGACAGCCGATTCTGGGGGTTTGTTGATCTCAAGGATGTAAAGGGAAAAGCATTTATTATATATTGGTCCTGGGACAGGGAAAACTTCGGGGTACGATGGAAAAGAATTGGGAAGCTGATTCATTAAAGAGGCTTGGCCATGCAATTTAAGAAAAAAGATATCCTGGATATGGCATCACTTACAGTCGATGAAATAGAGTTGATTCTCGACACCGCTGACAGAATGAAGGAAATATCCACCCGCCCCATAAAAAAGGTTCCCACCCTGAGAGGAAAAACGGTAATTCTGTTTTTTCATGAACCGAGCACTCGAACCCGGACCTCTTTCGATATAGCGGCAAAACGCCTTAGTGCCGATACCCATTCGATTTCCGCATCCACCAGCAGTATTGTAAAGGGAGAGACTCTGATCGATACCGCCCGAAACCTTGAGGCGATGGCCCCTGATGTGATCGTGATTCGGCACAGCTGCTCCGGAGCGCCGCATTTGCTGTCCCCCTTGGTAAGCGCTTCGATTATAAATGCGGGGGATGGGATGCATGCCCATCCGACACAGGCGCTTTTGGACATTATGACGGTAAGAGAACACAAAGGCAGGATTTCCGGGCTGCAGATTGCCATTATCGGAGATATTACCCACAGCAGGGTCGCTAGATCAAATTGCATCGGGTTTTCCAAAATGGGTGCCAACGTTATCGTGGCAGGCCCTCCAACCATGATTCCCATGGGTATCGAAAACCTCGGGGTATCTGTTACCTACCATATCGATGAGGCCGTAAAGGATGCAGATGTCATTATGATGCTGCGGATTCAAAAAGAACGGCAGCAGCGGTTTTTATTTCCTACTTTAAGAGAATATTCAGTACTGTATGGCCTTAACATGAAACGATTAAAACACGCAAAAGAGGATGTTTTGATTATGCATCCTGGGCCCATGAATCGAGGCGTGGAAATCGCACCAGAGGTTGCAGACGGTCCTTATTCCATCATTTTGGATCAGGTGACCAATGGTGTCGCGGTTCGCATGGCACTACTATATTTGGTGTTGGGAGGCGCTCGAAATGCGGACACTGATTAAGAACGGAAGGGTGATCGATCCCGGCAATCTGGACGGGCTTATGGATATCCTCATAGAGGATGAAAAGATTGCTGCCATCACTGCGGTACCACCAGATGGATCAAGACAGGGGGCAAGCGTGGATGAACCGGATCCTTCCAGGCCCATAGACCGAATCATCGATGCCTCTGGAAAGGTAGTCGCTCCAGGTCTTATTGATATGCATGTTCATTTAAGAGAGCCCGGGTTCGAATATAAAGAAACCATTGAATCCGGCTGCCTTGCTGCTGCTGCCGGAGGTTTTACGGCTGTCTGCACCATGCCTAACACGCATCCGGTAAACGATAACAGCCAGGTGACACGGTTTATTTTAAGAAAAGCCGAAATGGCGGCAACCGCTCAGGTGTATCCCATTGCGGCTGTCAGTATTAACCGCAGGGGAGAGAGCCTTTGCGAATTTGGTGACCTGAAGGAAGCCGGTGCGGTTGCCCTTTCTGATGACGGGGGGCCCGTGGTAAACAGTGAACTGCTTCGCCGGGCACTTGAATATGCAAAACTTTTTCAATTGCCGATCATCTCGCACTGTGAAGATCTATACCTTTCCGGGTCAGGCGTTATGAATGAGGGTGTTGTCGCCACCCGGCTTGGGCTTGCCGGTATTCCCAATGCGGCGGAAAGTATTATCACAATGCGGGATATCGCGTTATGTGAGTTGACCGAAAGCCCGCTTCATATCGCTCATGTGAGCACGGCCGAGTCGGTGCGAGTTATCAGCGAAGCCAAAGCAAGAGGGCTGCCGGTGACGGCAGAGACCGCCCCCCATTATTTTTTGCTTACAGAGGAAGCCGTAGAAGCTTACAACACAAATGCAAAAATGAATCCCCCTCTGCGCTCAGCCAGAGATCGGGATGCCATCCTTGAAGCTCTATCCGATGGAACCATCGATGTCATCGCCACAGACCATGCACCCCAGACATCCATCGAAAAAGACACGGAGTTTGATATGGCCGAGAACGGAATTATCGGCCTTGAAACATCTCTTGCCTTGAGCCTGAAGCTTGTGGAAAAGGGGGTGCTGAGTCTGACAGCTCTCATAGAAAAGATGTCCAAGAATCCGGGTCGAATCATCCATCGGGAAAATTGCATCCGCATCGGAGCCATTGCCAATATTACCATCATCGACACAGATCAGGATCATGTCATCGATGCGAAACGATTCAAATCGCTGAGCCGCAATACACCCTTTGACCGCTGGCATGTCAAGGGAAAGGCAGTACTTACCATGGTGAAGGGAAAGGTGGTGTTTGAAGATCTTCAATGATAGGGTCAACGCCTCATATCCTGGTAGTAGATGACGAGCTGAGCATGCGAGAGTTTCTCGACATGCTGTTCAGCAGAGAAGGATACAAGGTGGAGTGCGCCGAAAACGGCAGGAAAGCCATCAAAATGCTTGACAAAACCGATTTCGATTTGCTGCTGTGTGATATTCGGCTTGGGGATATTACAGGACTTGATGTGCTAAGAGCGGCCAAACAACGAAATCCGCTTGTCATTGTCATCATGATTTCAGCTTACGCAACCACCGAAACCGCAGTGGAGGCAATGAATGAGGGTGCTTATGATTATGTCCCCAAACCGTTCGATAAAGACGAGCTTAAACAAACCGTTGCCAAAGCATTGAAATTAAGAACCCTTGAGCACGAAAAGAAGGCGCTTAACGATGAGCTGAAGAAAAATTTGTTTTTTGGAAAAATTGTGGGCAAAAGCCCTGGTATGATGCATATCTATAATATGGTTCGCCAGGTGGCCAGGACGCGAACGAATATTCTTATTACCGGAGAGAGCGGTACCGGAAAAGAATTGATTGCAAGGGCTATTCACGAGGAAAGCGAACGGAGAAACCATCCCTTTGTTGTAATAAACTGCGGGGGGATTCCCGAGACGCTGATGGAAAGCGAGCTGTTCGGACACAAAAAAGGCTCGTTTACCGGAGCCACACAGGAGAAAAAGGGGCTTTTCGAAATCGCCCATAGAGGCACCGTGTTTCTGGATGAAATCGGAGAGTTAAGCCCCCGTATCCAGGTAAAGCTTCTGCGTGTGGTTCAGGACAAGGTGTTCAAACCTGTAGGTGGAAACGAAGAAATCGGTGTTGATATCAGGATTATTTCAGCCACAAACAAGAAACTTGAAGCCGAAGTCATCGCCGGGAATTTCAGGGAGGATCTCTTCTACCGCCTAAACGTCATCGAAATCAAAGTGCCTCCGCTAAGAGAACGCAAGAGTGATTTGCGGGCGCTGGCACAGCATTTTCTGGAAAAATATTCCAAAGAAATGGGCAAGGAGGTCACAAAGATATCCTCTTATGCCATTGATATGCTGAATAAATATGATTTCCCGGGCAATGTGCGGGAGCTGGAAAACCTCCTGGAGCGAAGTGTTGCCCTTGCCAATACCAACATTCTGCTTCCGGACAGCCTTGCGTTATCCCTGCACAAGAGGAGGTGGATAGAAGGTTTTCAGGATAGAAGGTTCGACCTTAACGAGGTTGCAAAGGGCGTGGCACTTGATGCTATTTTAGAAGATATCGAAAGAGCCTACATTAAGAAGGCACTTGAGTGCACCAATGGAAACAAGCAGAAAGCTTCTGAACTGCTCGGTATCAGCTTTCGTTCGATGCGACACAGGCTGAGCAAGCTTGAGATCGAAAGCTAAAAATAGGGACAAATTTTGTCATGTAATGACAAAATTTGTCATTCGTTTCTTGCGACATCGACTTTCAATAAATGAATTATGCCCGATTAAAAAGATATTTCCCAATAAAACATTAACGTATTAAATATTTTTATCATAAATTCATACATGGCACATTTTTTGCTCCAAAAATTTTTAAGCTTGAAGGATTTTCATCATCGTTTCGAATGAAAAACAGAACAAGCGAGCAGGAAATTTGGAAAAAACCTGTAATTATTTTTTTTAAAGGAGGATTTTGCATGTTACAAAAACTTAGAGGCAACAAGGAGAAAGGTTTTACATTGATTGAGCTGATGATTGTAATCGCAATCATCGGTATTCTGGCTGCCATAGCCATCCCCAACTTTATCAGTTATAGAAAAAGAGGCTATGATTCTGCTGCTAATGCGGACATAAAAAACGCCTATACTGCTGCCCAGGCTTATTTTTCAGATTATCCAGACGGAACCGTAACAACTTCGATTCTGACTGCATACGGGTTTAAATCCACATCCAATGTCACTTTAACTGTTGTCACAGGCACCCAGTCAGGTCTTGAGATGACAGCTACTCATACCTCTGGGGATAAGACATATACCATCGATGAAGATGGGGACATTACTTTTTAATTGATATTATCCGTTTTTTATCTGCCAGGGAAAGAATTGAGATCTCTGCTGAGATTCTTTTCCTTTCCTGGCAAATTTTAATCTTGCCCAAAAGATGTATGGCATCCGAATGGCCGGGGTTTATTTGAAGGGTTTTTTCAAGAGCATACCGGGATTGTTCTACCAGGCCCGTTTCATACATGATAACCCCCAGGACAAAATGCGGGGTGTCATGATGAGGATTGAGGGCAATTGCCTCGTGTGCTTGTTTCAGTGCTTCATTTGAACGCCCGGCAGCATGGAGGGCTATAGATAAATTGGTTCGTACCATAAAGCTGCCGGGCGATTTTTTTACTGTATCCAGCCAGAGCGTAAGTTCATTCCGCCACGCCAGGTTCCTTTTGGCGGTTTCAAACCCGTAAACTTCAGCAACAATCAACAGGAGAAAAATGGCAGCATATCTTTGTATGCCTGACCACCCTGAACATAACCTGAATAAGCTTTTAACTTACTAACAGCATGTAATTTAAAAACGACAGCAAATTTTCGATATGATGTTTACCCCGTTAGAGAAAGCCACCGACTCCTGTCGGTTGTATAGATAATTCCTTATAGATGGTGATTTAATGCCACCATCTATAGTCGTTAGAGAACATCGTTCTCTAACGGGGTTTACTAAACATCTAGAATATCAGACAAGGCAAATCAGCTAAGGCGGTAGGTGAACATCAGCCTGGATGTGAGCCTGTTTAAGAAATATTACCATGACATTAGATTATAAGGAGCACGTTTTTAAAATTCGGGTTGAGCTGTTGATCTGTCTTTTGCTTGTGCTTGTTACCTCAGCGGCTTTCTTACAATTGAAGTACAATGATTTTATCAATTATGATGACGGCGCATATGTCAGTGAGAACCGGTATGTAAAGGCCGGCTTAACTTCAGCAGGCATGAAATGGGCATTTACAGCTACCCGCGCAGGCAACTGGCATCCTCTTACGTGGTTATCTCACATGCTTGACTGTGAGCTTTACGGTTTAGATGCCGGAGCACACCATCTGACAAATCTTTTCTTTCACATAGCAAACACCCTGCTGCTGTTCTGGATCCTAAGAACAATGACCGCAGCCCCATGGCAAAGCGGATTTGTGGCCGCCCTATTTGCCATTCATCCAATGCATGTGGAATCGGTGGCATGGATTTCAGAACGAAAAGATGTTTTAAGCACCTTTTTCTGGATGCTTGCCCTATGGGCTTATGTTCGATATACGAAACAACCCGGCACTGTTAGATATCTGGTGGTAATACTGTTGTTTATTCTGGGATTGATGGCCAAGCCCATGCTGGTAACTTTGCCTTTTGTTCTGCTGTTGTTAGATTATTGGCCCTTTGGGAGATTTCAGATAACCGCATGTGAATACGATTTCCGCAAATCACGCATCAGTTTTTCTATTTTTTTGGAAAAAATACCCCTTTTACTGTTGTCGATAGCCTCAAGCATCGTAACTTTGGTTGCCCAGAAAAGGGGTGGTGCCCTGCGATCTTTAGAGGCACTTGCGCTGAATGACAGGATCGCAAACGCTCTGGTTTCATACATTAGATATATCGGAAAGATGATATGGCCGGTTGATCTTGCAGTGCTGTATCCTCACCCCCACAGGATCCCGGGCTGGCAGGTCACAGCAGCGTTTTTATTGCTTCTGTCAATATCTTACCTGGCTGTTAAGGCAAGACATAGGTATCCTTATTTTACAGTCGGATGGCTATGGTACATGGGAACCCTGATTCCTGTTATCGGTATTGTACAGGTGGGATCGCAAGCTATGGCAGACCGCTATACATATATTCCGTTTATCGGCATATTCATTATCCTTGCCTGGGGAGTGCCAGAGCTTATTGAAGAAAAATGGCGTTTTAGAAAAAGGCTCATTGCGCTTCCGGCAGCAGGCATAATACTGATACTTACGGCTCTGACAGTTCGGCAGGTAGGATACTGGGAAAGCAGCATCACCCTGTTTACCCGTGCCCTTAAGGTTACTTCTGATAACTATACAGCCCATAACAATCTTGGAATCGCGCTGATGGATCAGGGCAGGTTTAGTGAAGCCATCCATCATTACAATGAGGTTATCCGGATAAAGCCAAAATACAAGAAGGCATACAACAATCTGGGAGCGGCCCTGGCAAGGCAGGGTAAATTGGATGAAGCGATCAAAAATTATTTGGCCGCCTTGCAAATCAATCCGAACTATTCCGGCGCGCATTACAATCTGGCAAACGCCTTGTTAAAGCAAGGCAGACTGGATGAGGCCATAGAGCATTATTCGCAAGCTTACCGGCTTGATCCCTCTGACCCCGATATATGCAACAACCTGGGGATCGCATTTTACCGCAAAGGGCAGATTCAGGAGGCTATTTTTCTTTTCGCCAAGGCATTGCAATTAGACGGTCACTTTGCTTATGCACACAACAACCTGGGAGTTGCATTGACACAACAGGGAAGAGCGGCCGAGGCTATCGTCCATTTCAAGATGGCATTGTATCTGGACTCCGATCACCCCAGCGCCGGAAGCAATATGGAAAAGGCACATGCGCAACTGGATAAGATCGCTGCAGAAATAGCAACACTTAAGCAGGCGCTTGATGCAAAGCCGCTTGACGCCGGTTTGCATTACAAGCTGGGAAATCTTTATCAAAGGAGCAGAAATTTAACTCTTGCAAAGGATCATTATCAAAGGGCGCTTTCCATTCAACCCGATCATGTTCCTGCATTGGACGCCCTTGCCACGATATTTGCGATGCAGGGGGAATATGGTAAAGCCTTTTTTCTATTTCGTCAGATCATCTCGGTGCAGCCGGACAATCCGGATAGTTACTATAAAATAGCAGGTCTGTTTTCAAGACAAAACAAGGTTGCCGAATCGACCATGTGGCTTAAAAGAGCAGTTGACAGGGGGTTTGACAACTTTAATCTTCTTAAGATCGACAACAACATGGAAAATATCAGAAACACCCCTTATTACAAGACACTTGTAAAAGGTAAATGATCCGGCCTGCTGCGAGGTGGCAAATGAATCTAAAATCGTTTATTTCAGCTTACACGGCCCTGTTTTTCTGCCTGTTTTTGATCTTTGCAACCATACTGGTTTACTATCCTGTAGCGGATTATGAATTTGTCCACTTAGATGATCATGATTATGTAGTTGAGAATCCCTATGTTCGTATGGGTTTGACAGAGCTGGGGTTTAGATGGGCGTTTACAACTACCAGATCCAGAAACTGGCACCCCCTCACCTGGTTCTCCCACATGCTGGATGCCCGAGTATACGGACTGTATCCCGGAGGACACCACATGACAAGTGTCCTTTTCCATATGACTAATGCCGTTTTACTTTTCTATGTGCTCTTCAGGATGACGGGAGCATTGTGGGCAAGCGGCTTTACGGCTGCACTGTTTGCATTTCATCCGCTTAATGTGGAGTCGGTGGCCTGGGTAGCAGAGCGAAAGAATGTGCTTAGTACTTTTTTTATGATGCTCACCCTGTGGGGATATATCCGTTATGTTGAGCGCCCGGGTGTTTGTAGATATTTTATCCTGCACCTTTTTTTTCTTCTGGGATTGATGGCAAAGCCGATGCTGGTTACCCTGCCGTTTGTTCTGCTTCTTTTGGACTACTGGCCCCTTGGCCGATATAGGATTGATGGATTCTCTAATTTCAAGAGTCTTCTTAAAGGCTCTGGCATCGGTTATCTGTTACGGGAAAAAATAGTGCTTTTCATGTTTTCTGCAGCATCCAGTATAGTAACCTACCAGGTACAGCAGGCGGGAGGGGCGGTAAGTTCCGTTGATGTTCTTTCAGTCAAAGTCAGGCTGGCCAATGCGATAGTCTCATATGTCGCTTATATTGGAAAGATGATCTGGCCCCATCGACTCGCTGTTTTATACCCACATACCAGAGCGGTCCACGGGTGGCAGGTAACAGGAGCAGCCTTGTGCCTGGTAGTGATATTCATTCTTGTGATCGCAGCCTCCAGAAGGCATCCGTATCTTGTTGTCGGCTGGCTGTGGTATCTGGGTACACTATTTCCTGTGATAGGGATAGTGCAGGTGGGAGTTCAGGCCATGGCCGACCGCTATGCCTATGTTCCTATGATCGGTCTTTTCATGATAATTGCCTGGGGGACCTCCCATATTATTGCTCAGAGGAAATATGCCAGCTCAGCGGTGTTCACCTTTTCAGGGATTCTTATGGTAATTCTCATGATAACATCCCGGAGTCAGCTTAGTTACTGGTCTGACAGTTTAACACTTTTTAAACATACATTGCAGATAACCCGCAATAATTTCGTCGTGCACAACAACCTGGGAAGCGCTTTCATGCAGCAGGGTAGAATTATAGAGGCGATTGATCATTTCCATGAGGCATTGCGAATAAAACCTGACCTTGCCATATTGAGGAGTAATTTAAAAAAGGCCCTGGCTGCAAAGACGAGGGGCCGTATAGACATTGCCTCTGTGTCCAGGATGCTGGAATCAGAGCCGAAAAACCCTGAACTGTACTATCGGCTGGGGGATCTTTATAAAAAGAAGGGGGACTTTGCTCAAGCCATTGCTCAATACCGCAATGCTCTTTCACTGCGCCCCGATTTTGTTCCGGCATTAAAAAACCTTGCCATCACCTTTGCCATGCTGGGTAACTATGAAAAAGCACTTTCTCTTTTTCACAAGGTGATCGGCATACTGCCGGACGATGCTGATGTCTATTATAAAATCGCATGTATATATGCAAGGCAAAAAAAGACGGAAGAGGCTGTCAAATGGCTTAAAGAATCGATCAAAAAAGGGTTTAGCGACAAAAACCTTCTTAGATCGGATGCCAACCTGGATAACATCAGAGGCTCCCGGTATTTTAGGGAGCTGATAAAAGCCTTTTAGGCGCTTAGAAATCATTTTCGTCTTTCAACAGCGTTGCGGTTAAATCCTGATTATAAAGAAGCATTTCATAATTTGCAGATCGCCGCAGTGCTTGATAAGAAATCAGTCTACAACGATATATCGTCAAGGGATTGAATATGTATAAAGGCAAAAAGGTCATTGTTGTTATGCCCGCCTACAATGCGGCAGCGACACTCAGAGAAACCTATGATGAAGTGATGGCTCAGGAAATTGTGGATCTTGTAATCGTGGTCGATGATGGAAGCTGTGATGAAACAGCAGCGATTGCTAAAACGCTTCCAAACACAAAGGTCCATGTGCATGCAAAGAACCTTGGCTATGGGGCCAATCAAAAAACCTGCTACCGGCTTGCACTTGAAGAAGGCGCAGATATTATAATTATGGTGCATCCCGACTACCAGTACACCCCGAAACTCATACCCGCCATGGCTTCCATGATAGGAAACGGTCTTTATAGTTGCGTGCTGGGCTCAAGAATTTTAGGAGGTTATGCTCTAAAAGGCGGTATGCCGTTCTGGAAATATGTCTCCAATAGATTTCTCACATTTGTTGAGAATATCTTTCTTGGGGCAAAGCTCTCCGAGTATCATACGGGTTACAGGGCGTTTTCCCGGCAGTTGCTTGAAAAACTGCCGATTGAAGCAAACTCCGATGATTTTGTATTCGACAATCAGATGCTGTGCCAGATCATCTGGTTCGGCTGTACCGTGGCTGAAGTTAGCTGCCCTACAAGGTATTTTCCACAAGCCTCATCCATTAATCTATGGCGCTCTATTCGTTACGGCTTCGGGTGTTTATATACAACTATGCTGTTTCGGCTGGCAAAATCAAAGATAATACGATCAAGGTTGTTTCCTCCAATCAGTTAATCTATGGAAAGTCAACAAAAAATTTGAAGAAACATGAACAGGTGGAAAAAAGACCTTTCATCGCGCCTTTAAGCGTCATAACCGAAATATGATATAGTCGGATGAAATTTTGTCGACAATAGAAGACACCGCTAAGTATAGTGATAGAGAGAAGGGGATTTGCATAATATTGTGGCCGGTGATATAAGGAAGATGTCAAAGTATTGCAAATGAGCAAAAACAAGAAAACCGAAGAATTTTATGATAAAATAGCTGAATCGCTTTCCAAGATTGAATTTAAAAAAGCAGCTTGATTTTTCTTTCAATACACAAGGGTATCACTTAGATTTAGACCATCTCTAAAATAAGCCCAACTATAAGTATGTGGGGATTCGGGGTATTTTTCAAAATTTATCGTTCCATGACTCATCAGTCTCGCTTTACTGCGGGATGCAAACTCATGCAAAAGGACTCGTAAAGAAAGAGCAGGGAATTCCCTTGAAAAAACACTCTTTTACAACATTGGAACGTCACGATAAGATTCCTGATACCTTATGCTCTTTCTTAATGAGCGCTAATGCATTGAAGACCCTGGAGCAAACTGCAGGGAATCTTCCTCTGTTAATGACACGATCTAATTTTAGATTCAATCGCCCGGTTGAATCCACCTTCGGTGGTTCTCGGAGCGAAATTCAACAGGGCGAACTCTCCCTTCAATAAGCTGCGGGGAACACTTGCTGTTTCAAGCTAAACAATGCACGCTTGACTTGCTGATAATTCATTTCGCTATCTTAAAAGCTTTGCGAGAAAACTCCCCGATATCTCCAAATATATAAAGGGGTTATATAAAGGGTTGCTTTTGGTCCTTATTGAAAATGTTTTTTTATTATGCTTTACAACTTATGTCAATTCACTTTATCAAGGAACTTGAATTGCCAAAAAGGAGGTAAACATGAAACGTGAATCCAAAAAGATTATTACCAGAAGAGATTTTATTAAAGACTCGGCTTTGTTAGGTGGTGGCTTTTGCCTTGGTGGCAGCTTGCTGGGCGTGCCCACATTGGCGCATGCTAAAAAACGAGAAATCACTTTTGGAACAGCCTCACCAGTAGGCGGGTATATGCTCTTAGCCACTGGAATCGCCCGCTGTATAAATGATAAACTCCCTCAGTACAATGTTACTCCCGTTCCTGAACCGCGCACATCAATAGGCAATGTGCGAGCCATCGATAGAAGGGAGAGAGAGTTGGGCCTTGCGATTGCTAATGTCGCCTATAACGGTTATACAGGACAAAAGCCCTTTAAGGCAAAGCAGGCTATAAACAGTTGGTTTGCCGCCCATTTTGCCATCTGGAACGTTATAGCTTTAGAATCAAGCGGAATTAAAACCATAGCTGACTTAAAAGGCAAGAAAGTTGTAGTCGGCAAACCTCGCGGCACCAACGACATTATGAACAGGACCCTACTTCTTAAAGCTCACGGCCTAAGCTATGGTGATTTCAAACCTGAAATGGTCGGCCTCAAAGAGGCAGTTAACCTAATGAAGGACAAACATGTCGACGCCTTAAGTATAATCGCAGCCCCACCACTGGCAGCCATATCAGAGCTTTCCATGTCTAGAAAAGTAAGATTCATTCCTCCTGATAAAAAAGCCATGGCTGCCATCATTAAAAAAGCACCGTTCTTCTATAGTTGGGACTTTGGCAAAAGCTACTACCCCAATATGATTATGCCTGAGTCTGTTGCTGTGTTGGCCATTAATCATGTTGTGATTTGCGGTAACTACCTTTCCAACGAGATGATGTACAATTTTACCAAGGCTGTTTTTGAACAAATTGACATCATTCATAATGTGCGTAAAGATTTCAAGGTGATAACGCTTACGCGGGCACCCAAGGGTCTTCCCATCCCCATCCATCCAGGCGCAAAGCAATATTATAAAGAAAAAGGCGTATTATAAAAAAGTTATATTGAAGTAATTCAATATGGTCACTAACTGATTTTCTGCTCAGTAAAAAGCTGCTTTAAGCTTTTTGCTGAGCAGTAATGAAGTATAATTGCTCTGTGAAAACGACGCTGAACTCTTGCGTATTTATTATTTTCGATTACACATTGCCACAGGAGACAGGCATAAAAATGGAAAATCTAGTTGACAGGGTGCCATCCGGCGTTAAGGATGTTGTAATTACAGGGTTTCCGGATTGGAATAAAATACCTAAAATCATCTTTGCAACAGGCGCCTTTGTGTTTTTCGCTTTTTCTATTTATACGGGGGCTGCTGGAGTTTTTACCACTATGGTGCAACGGCCTATGCACCTGCTCTTTATGCTCTTTCTCTTCCCTTTTTTAAAGTCTTCCGGAATTTTTAAAGAAAAATCAGTTCCCGAGGCTATTTTCAATGCCTTTCTGGCCGTGGCTGGCGTTGTATGCATGACCTATATCATACAAAACTGGGTGCGGTTTTATGATGAAGACCTCACTGCGCTTGACATGTTCATAAGCACTTTGACCGTGATCTTAGTCTTGGAGTTCACCCGCCGAGCCATTGGCTTGCCTCTTGTGATAATAGCAGTCACCGCCATGTTTTACGCCTATTTTGGCAGCTATCTGCCAGGTGCCGTATCCCACCGGGGCTATTCGTTTGAGCGAATAATCAATATGTGCGTGGTTGGCACCGAAGGAATCTTTGGAATCCCCTTGGGTGTTGCCGCCACTTTCATTATACTATTTATATACTTTGCCGCGTTTCTGCAAGCCTCGGGCGCGGTAAGGTCGCTTATGGGGCTGGCCATGTCCCTCTCGGGGAGACAGGTCGGGGGGCCAGCCAAAATGGCCGTGGTGGGAAGCAGCATGATGGGGACCATTTCCGGCAGCACAGTGGCCAATGTTACCTCCACCGGATCCATTACCATTCCTCTTATGATTGCCTCTGGATATCCCCGGCATGTAGCGGGCGCAATCGAGGCTTGCGCCTCCATGGGTGGTTCCTTCACTCCGCCTATCATGGGAGCAACCGGGTTTGTCATTGCTCAGTTTTTAGGCGTAGAATTCTTTGACGTAATCTTGGCTGCGATTATTCCCGCTGTGCTTTTCTACACCGGCTTATTTGCAATGGTGCACAACCGCTCCATAAAGCTCGGTATGCGCGGCATGCCTAAATCAGAGCTGCCCCCCTTTTTGGGGGCCTTAAGCGATTCGTTTCACGTGTTGATTCCACTTGGTATTTTGGTCTATTTGCTCTATGAGCGCTATACGCCTATGTTAGCTGCCTTCTATGGCTTAATAGCCCTGCTCATATGCGCTAACCTGAGAAAGAAAACTCGCACCTCTCTCTCGCAGGCACTTAAAGCAATCTATGCAGGAGCCAGGATGATGTTACAAGTTACTTCGGCCTGCGCGGCCGCTGGCATAGTGATAGCCATGCTGAATTTGTCGGGGCTGGGGCACAAGTTAGGTTATCTTATTATCCAGCTTTCCGGCGGCAGCCTTTTATTGGCCTTGTTCTTGGTACAAATTGCGGCCATGATCCTGGGCATGGGCCTTGTTACAGTGGCAAGCTACACTCTACTGGCGGTCGTCTGTGCTAAGGCTTTGGTAGATCTCGGTGCCTCGGAGATGGGCGTGCATATGTTTATATTTTATTTCTCGCTTACCGGCACCATAACCCCGCCAGTAATGCTAGCCGGTTTTGCAGCGGCCGCTGTGGCCGAGGCGCCTCCTTTTCAAGTGGGCTTTAGTGCCGTCCGGTTCGGATTAGTGGCATTTATCATACCTTACATGTTTGTATACTCCCCTTCCTTGCTAATGCAGGGACCAGGATGGCAAATACTTTTAAATAGCTTCACCGCTGTCGTCGGGGTGGTGAGTTTAGCTTCCGCCCTGGAAGGCTATCTTTATGGAATCATTAGCAACGCTCTCAGAGTGCTTCTGTTGGTGCTGGCCATATTGCTGGTAGTGCCTCATTATCTTTCGTCTTTGATCGGGCTGGCGATCTTTATGGCTTGCGTAATCGTTAGAATTGCTGCGCGGAAAAAAGAAAACACCCAAGGCCCCTGTGAGGGCGAATAAATGGAGGAGAAATATGCCGATTAGCTTTCCAAACAACGCCAAGACCATGCGCCCTTGTTTTATGGCCAGGCAAGGAGTCGTCTCATCAGGCCATGGCTTGGCCTCACTAGCTGGATCTGAGATATTGCGAAAGGGCGGAAACGCTTTTGATGCAGGCGTGGCTGCGGCCATGTGCCTTAGCATTTTAATGCCAGATTATGCGGGTTTTGTAGGAGTGGCCCCCTTCATAGGCTATAGCGCTAAATATGACGCTGTCTATGCTTACAGCGGGGTTGGTGTGGCTCCCGCCAAAGCCAATATAGAATTCTTTGCCTCCCAGGGCCTTAAAAAAATCCCCCGCTTTAGTATCTACAGCCAGCTAATACCGGCAAGCGTGGACACCTGGATAGCCATCCTTCAGCGTCTGGGCACTATGTCGTTTACCGAAATCAGCGCTGCTGCGCGTCAACTGGCCTGGGACGGATTTCCCGCCCATGGCCAGATGATCAAAATCATCTCTCAAAATGAAGAAAATATCAGAAAATACCCATATAACAGTTCTATATTTTTCCAAACAGGAGGCATACCCTCTCTAGGCGAGCTGTTTGCCCAAAAAGACGCAGCCAAGTCAATTGATATTATGATTGAGGCTGAAAAAAAAGCGCGTCAGGCCGGTAAATCGAGAGAGCAGGCATTGGAAGCAGTTAGGGATGAATTTTATCAGGGAGAAATTGCCGAAGCTATTGCTAAGCTGCATCAAGATAAGGGCGGTCTTATTACTTATGAGGACCTTGCATCTTTTCATGGAAAATGGGAAGAGCCTTTGGTGGCGAAATATAAAGAGTATGCTTTTTACACCACTTCTACCTGGACCCAGGGTCCGTTGCTTATTCAGTTTCTTAATCTGCTGGAGGGTTTTGACCTAAATCCTTTGGGCCATAATTCTGCGGATTATGTCCATTTGATTTCATCCGTCATAGACCTGGGTATGGCCGACCGGGAAAGGTTTTATGGCGATCCCGATTTTGTCGAAGTGCCTTATGGTCTTTGGACTAAAGAATATGCGGCCGCCAGGCGCGATCTACTTTCGCCTGGCAAAGCATTTCAAGAGTTGCCTCCTCATGGCGACCCTGTTCAAATGCTGGCTGTGGCCGAAGATCAACGAATCCCGCTGGTGCTAGTGGAAGACAAAAAACCTTCCCTGGCAGATACTACATACGTATGCGCGGCAGACGCTCAAGGCAATATATTCTCGCTCACCCCGAGCGACGGTGGATTCGGTTCCCCCATGGTGCCTGATTACGGTATTATTTTGGGTAGACGCATGACCCAATTCCGTTTGGACCCAGGGCATGCCGCCTGTCTCGCTCCAGGCAAACGACCTACCATAACCCCCGCTCCAGCGCTGGTCTTGAAAAACGGCAAACCCTTTATGGCGTTGGGCACACCGGGCGCTGATCAACAAACCCAAACCATGCTGCAGGTGTTTTTAAACGTGGCTGAGTTTGGCATGAACGTCCAGCAAGCAGTAGAATCACCGCGTTTCGGCAGTTATAATTTTCCCGGATGGTTTTCTCCGCATCCTTACTATCCTGGACGGCTCTGTATAGAATCAAGATTGGGGAAAAGGGTAGGGCCGTATTTAAAGAAGCTGGGTCGTGAAATTATCAACTGGGAAGACTGGACCATGCTGGCTGGCGCCGTCTGTGTGGTTATGTTTGATCGTCAAACAGGAACAATCCATGCAGGAGCAGACCCCAGGCGCGAGTCGTATGCTATAGGCTGGTAAGTAGATTCACATACCTCACCGGTTGTTTGCCGCTTTTTTCCCACGCCATAAAGCACTGGTGCGTTTTGACTTTGAAATAGAATTGATCGCTAATGATTTCGAAGTGGATCCCCGTGGCATCAATTTCCAACTAAATAAAGAGGCTTTTGATCGGAAATGATAATTTGATGTCCACCGAATTTTTAAATTCAAACGATATGTTTACCATATGAGAATATGCATTCTGAGCAACAAAGAAAAAGTGCACTTGTTTGGCATGATCTATTCGGCGATAAGCTATATTTGAAGTTACACAAGAACCAGAATGCAAAAAGATTCTGATTTACGGATTAGATACTACAACATTTATTCACTACGCAAGATGTGACATCATTTTCTCATTTCCCTTGATAATAGAATTATAACCTGTTGACATACATAGAGTATTTTTCCATCATTATTAAAAATATTCATTTTTGAATGAAAACATTTAAATTCAGTGTGTTAGAAACGATTGGTTTTCCTTCAATCTAAAGTCATAAGTTACTTAGAACTGGTACCTTTTCGAGAGAAAGATGTCGGCAGCCTTGTGCGGAGGTGTCTTTCAGGTAAGCTAGCTGCTATTACCCTGCTCGATAACTCGGGCCATTATTACATATTTTGCTGCCTGCCCTGGTTTGCCGGAAATATATGAATATGGGAGTGTTAGATGGCCAATATTGAAGGAAATCGGCTAAAAACTGTACTTGATTTCAAGGAAAATCCGATCTTTATCTCCGATACCGTGAAACTGCCGAAGATGCCCTGCACTGTAAAAAATCAATCCCCCGGAAAGTTCAATGGAATCAGACCAATCGTATCGGGCGGAGAGCCGCTGAAAAGCTCCGCCCTCTCCTGACAGATCGAACGTCTGGGCAAGGAAAGTCAGGGTCAGTGTATCGTTCAAAAACTGGCGGGTTAATCGGAATGCAGTCTGAAATTCATCTTCCGTTGCCCTGTCCGGAGGTTGCTTAAGCGATTTATCAAAATCAAAAAGATGGCGGTTTGCCATCTCAAAGCTTACGGTTGTCTCATTAAAGCCGGTGTATTCAAATCCAGCCAATGCGTCTAAACGGCAGTAGCTTTCATCAGGTGTGTTGAAAAACCTGAAACCATCAAGAAAAGCGGTCTCCGCCTTTAACAGCCAATTTCCAAGAGCGATGTTAAAAGCGGTTCCAAGCATCTTCAGCCGGGCGTGTTTGAGTTCTTTTTCCCCATTGGGTTTGAGTTCCTGATAGGGCAGATCGTCATATACATCGGCGAAGTAGAAAGCGATGTCCCATCCGGTTAAAATGCCGCTTACCGCTGCGGCATATTCGGTATTGCCCAAAGAATCAGCCGGAATAGCCTCAGGCGGTTGTGGTTTGTTTCCGGGGAAAAAGTCGCTTCCAAAGGCCGGTGTTTTGTTGAACCGGATTTCATGAAGAAATATTCCGGAAAGACTCCAGTCACCCCAATAATAGTCCAGTTTTGTGGCGAAAACCGGAAGCCTTAAGTCCTCGATATCCACAAGCCCAGGCTCCCGGATATCCAGAGGATTGAGCACATCGGTTATACGGATATTATCTGATTTTCCCCAGACTATGATCTGGCGGCCTGAACGGAAATCAAGATTGTCGGTTAACTTTCCCAGTATATAGGATTCTGCGAGCTCCGCATCTTTCTCCCGATTGTTCAGCACTTCTTCTGTATACCCATCGCGGCCTCTGATTACAAATACCGCATCATAATAGGCTTTTCCCGAAACCTGTGCACGTATGGAATCAGAAAACTTAGCCTTAAGCTTCAGCTTGATCTCCGGTCGAAACCGGGAAAGTCCCCGCCAGTCGGTCTCCCCCGGTTCGGGGCTTTGGTGGGAGAAATTATATGATAATCCGTGTTTGACATATCCATCGAGGCTGAAGCGAGACGGTTTTTTTTCTTCTCCTGTCTTTTTTACCGGCTCTGGCTCCTCATCGAAACCCTCAATGATGGATTCCAGTTCATCTGTTTTCGCTTTTCTCTCTTCTGTTTCGGATTTGGCATCTACCGTTTCAAACCCCTCGGGCCGTTTACCGAGGGGGGACTCATGTTCGGCAAAGCACAGAGCGACTGTTCCTGCCGCCAGCAGAAGGGTGGCTGCCAGAGTGATATAAAAACAGGCGGTTGAGGAACGCACGGGTCGTTCAAAGTCCCTTTTCCATTCTTCGAACCGTGAACAGATCGTAGTCTAGATTCTGGTTAAATCTCACGTTGCGCCAGTTCAGAATGGTTCTGTGAACCATATGGTTTCCTTTTTTGGTGGTAATCACCATATGGGTTCCCACCCAGATGCCATCAATAACCTCAAGCCTGCGCACATCCGTGTACTTGAGATATCCTCCGTCTTTTACCCAGTTGATGGCCCGGATAACAAAAAAGTTGTCCTGTCGAACCCACAGCAGAGATTTGGTGTATCCGGTCTCCTTGATTACCTTTTTGCTGCGGGGGATCGATTCGATAAGCCAGGTCTTTTCTCCCTTTACTTCCATCTCTTTTTTAAAAAAGAAATCATAATCTTCAAGCTCTCTTGAAGTCATATCCGAGTATGTCAGATCAGAGCCCATGAAGCTTCTGCTTTTATCCGAAGAGGCGATGCGCTTGGTTTTATGCAGAGCAGGCAAATAGAGCCACTGGTCGTCATCGCGATCCGGGTCGTCGTAATCATAGGTAAGAAAGGCGGTGTCTTTTACATCTGCCGGATGGATGAAGAACATGAGCCGATAGGTATCCTCACCTTTATCTTTTGTAAAAGTCCTTATTTTTCGTACCCTCTGTCTGCCTTTTTTATCGATAAGAATCATTTCCATATCCGCTATCTGGTTATCTCCGTCGTCTCGGGCATCCACTTTCTCCATGATTTTCCTGGCCATGGCATTATCGGCAAACACAGGCAAAGCGGACATCTGCAGGATAAATATACTGATTACGATTGACCCAAGGATGTTGTTTTTAATATGATTCATTTCAAGCCTCCGGTTACTTAATTGCTCGGGAAGTCTTTAATTTTCATGCAAGATTCAGGGAAAAATACTCCGACCCCTTATTTTCTTATGTTTTGGGTTCTCTCATTTTCGGCCTGTTGACAAGCACCATCAACGCCGGTGCCACAAGGTAATCCGCCAAAAGAGCCATTATAATCGTAAAGGCGGTCAACAGGCCGAAATTGACTATATTGCGCATGGAAGCGAATGTAAAAACAAAAAAACCTAAAGAGAGCACGATCGATGTCACCAGCATGGCGCGGCCGGTGGTCTCAAGGGTTTGCTGAACAGCGTCTTTAGGATCGCCCCCGATTTCATAGTATCGCCTGAAATTATGCATGAAATGGATGGTATCATCCACAGCCAGGCCGATGGCGACACTGGCCACCATCATGGTAAAAAGGTCCATTGGCAGCGACAGCGCTCCTGTGATGCCAAGCATCATCAGAATCGGTGCAATGTTCGGAACCATGCTCAACAGGCCTATCCGAACCCTGCCGATCAAAAGAATCATCAATACCGAAATCACCACCAAAGCGATGGCATAGCTTTTGGCCATGCTGAGCATCACATTGTAAACGGTTCGAAACAGCAACGCCATCATCCCGGTAAGAGTGATTCGAGCTTCGGGGAAATGCTTTTTGAAATAGGATTCCACTGTCTTGAAAAATTGTTCGTAACGTACAGCATCTTTAAAAGGGACCTTAATGGTAAACCTTGCCATGGAGAATTGACTGTCCACCACATCTTCAAGGTCATCTGAGCCCGTATTTTCAAAAAGCAGAAATTCTTGTGCGATCAAATCCCGATTCTGTGGTATGGCATAAAACTCCGGTCGGTTTTCGTTGAGCGCCTGGTTGATTTCCTTCAATATGGCGGTAAGCGACCATGCCTTTCCGGCGAAGATGTCGGAAAATTCAAGCGATTCCACATAAGAAACGGCTTTTTCAATGCGGTTTAGGATCTCCGGCTCGTAAAGCCCGTTTTCCTTTCCGGTGTCGATCACCACTTCAAGACTGATAGAACCTTTAAGTTCCCTGTCGATCTTTTCCGTGGCTCTGCGTATTGGATTGTCCTCCGGAAACCACCCAACCGGGTTATGGGAGAATTGGATGCGGTAAATTAAAAAAAGCGAAAGTAACATGATCAATACACTGGCAAGTATTATGCGCCTCGGATAGGTGGTTGAAAACCGGCTAACCCACCCCAGGAATCGATCCATAATGGTTCCTGGATTTTTGGCTGTGGCTTTATGGGCTTTTTGCCGTAATGGAATTAGCGCCAGCAGGGCCGGCAGCAGCATCACCGTGTAAACGAATGCCAGCAACACCCCGATACCGGAAAAAATCCCAAGATCGGCGATGGGCGCTATCTCCGCTGTTGAAAAGGACAGCAAACCACATGCGGTGGTAACATTGGTCATGACAATGGCAAGACCCGAATGCCCCATGGCATGGGAGATGGACTGTTTCTTGTCTCCGTTTTTGCGAAACCGGTGATAAAAAATGGCGAGGATGTGAACGGATGTCCCCACGCCTACTGCCAGCAGAAACGACGGCAGGATTTGGGTTGGAAGCATAACAGGTTTCTTAAACAGGGCCATGAGCCCAAGGGTTGACAGAAGAGAAAGACCGACCACGAAAATCGGAAGCACCACTCCGGTTATCCTCCTAAACATGATAAACAGCACTGCCGCCGCCACCAGCACGGAAAGCGCCATGAATTTCCGCATATCCCTCATCATGGCCTGCTTCAAGAAATAGGTTACCGCAGGAGAACCCGCCACTTCGATCGGGAAATCGGCTCCTTCGTATTTTCGTACGATCTTATAGACGGCTTGAACCACCTTGCTGTTTTCCTCATCGCTCAGGTAGGCTCTTTTTGCCGGCATCGGGGATTGATCGACCGGCTGTGTGTCCTCGAATCCTTTCATTAGGTCGGACTCAGCGCCCAGAGACGAATGGCTGTGGGTTCGAATTATTATGGTGGTAAACGTTCCGTCTTCTGATATGAGAAGGTTTCTGTAAAGGGAGTTGGAAAGAACCCGTTTCTTGAGAACTTTAAGATCATCCGCTGTTTTCGGCCACTGTTCCAGCAAATCTTCGACGATAAGCTCATCGACCCCACCCCGTGTATTCCTGGCATTGATAAGGCTTGTCATGTCGTCCACGTAAGGCACATGCTCTTCAAGTTCCTCGTGAAGGGCTTTAAGTTTCTTTAAAAAATCAAGCTCAAATACATTGGGCGGGTTAATGGCAAGGATGATGACTTCATCCCGGCCGAACTGGTCTCTGAAGGCATTGTAGGCAAGCAGCGCGGGATCTTTGTCATGAAGAAAGCCTTCCATCGATGTATCCACGGTGATGTTACGGATCTGCAGAATCAAGCCCGCTGAAACTGCCAGCATAACAACAATGGTTTTGATGCGGTTTCGATACGTAAACCGGGCGAATCCTTCGAACCATCTCTCCACACGGGCTCTTATATTGGCCATGGTCAATCTCCGCTGTTATCTTCTGAGCCGGCTCAGTCAATTTAACTATCCGATAAGTAAAATTTTTAAATTGATAACACGGTAACGAGTAGGTATCAACATAACTGTCGTTATATACATTTTTGCTTAAGGTGAAAAAATGGAATGATCACTTTCTTTTGGGAGGACCACAAAGCCAGCCTTAACCAGAGGCTGCCGCCTTGCTTAAGGAATGCTGCATGGAGGGGTACGCCCTTCGCTGAGACAGGCTTCCGGAAATGCGCTCACTCAGTTTGAACCGCAACAGCGAGCCCTTTTGTATTACGCTTTGCGCACCCCCTTAAGGGGATTGAACAGGGCTCGCAGTTGCGGTATGTGCAGTGTCACTGTTCTTCCGGCATCTTAAAATATCTGGATATATGCGATAGCTGAGCCCGCAATTTCTGATTAAATCGATGGTCGTTTGTCCTGGGCTTCCACGCCGGGATGTTTCAGCCAGCGCCTCATAAGACATCCATCCGTGGGTGTTGGTGCGGCCAGTAAGCTTTTCAAAAGCTTTCTTCTGTTTATCTGTAATCCATCTGGAATCTATTCTGGCAATGGCAGAGCGGGTTGTTTTAAGCTTATCGAGTTTCGATGCTTTAAATATAACATCTCTTTCTTTTGGGGTTGGGGTGAGAGGCATTCGCTCGGATAATGGCTTGTTAAACCGAACCGCAGAAGAGAAGATCTTGCCGAAAAGATTCTCAAGACCGCTTGTCGATATCCCGGCCTTTTTGTATTCTTTCCATGGCCTCGGAAGTCTGGTCGTATGCTACCGGGCGGTATACATGCATTTTGCTGGAATACGTTTTGGAGAAAAAACAGGGAGATAAAACTTAATAGCGCCGCTATTACAGGTGTAAAAAACCAGCCGCTGGCAATGCCGCTTACGGTTCGCCACCTGATGCCTCTTCCTCCCTTAAGGATTCCGATTCCGATTACAGCACCAACGATGGCCCGTGAGCTTGAGACCGGAACCAGCGGAATGGACGCCAGCCCATGGTTGATCAAGAACCGTTCAAGCCCTTGATATGTTTTTTGATATTCTCTTTTTACGCTACCAGTACTTATAGGGATTTTTAATGAGGTTTGAGTTGAAATATTTCGGATCTCCTGTCACCTCTTCGCCAATCCATTCAGGTTTTTTAAATTTCTGGTCTTCGCTTTTCAGTTCCACCTCGGCAAGGATCAGGCCCTGATTGTCACCGAAGAATTCATCGACTTCCCAGGTGAGTCCTTCATAGATGATTTTATACCTGTTTTTTTCAATAAGCGGTTTTTCACAAAGCTCGCTTAGCATAACCTCAGCTTCTTCAACAGGTATCTTATATTCGTACTCGATCCGGGTAGCTCTCACGGTGATGCCTTTAATTGTCAAGAACCCTTCGTCGTCTATCGTGCGCACTCGAACGACTCTCTCCTTGGCGCTGTTCAAATATCCCTGGCGATATCTTGCTCCTTTGGCAAGAGAACGAAAAGACTCGTCCTTTACCAGAAATTTTCTTTCTATTTCCGTTCCCATTTAAAAGTCTCCTTATCCTTCTATCAGCTTCTGGCACTCAGGCAAACGCTCCATTCCAATAATCCGCTTGATGCCAAGCAGGTAGTTCACATTCTCATATTCGGTTAACCCTAACATCGTTTTTTTCTCTACAAGTTCTTTAATATCCATCTTCCTGTCGCGGATTTTTGTATTGTATTTATTGTTGGTCGCTGAAACTATATCAATTTCAGAGCTTTCACGGATCATTTCACATTTGGAAAGAGTCCTCATTTTTGTTTCCACTATTCCAAAATTTTGCGCAAATGCTCTGGATTCATATCACGGAATGATCTACTCAACAGTCTAAAGTTTTGTGCCGTCATGCGGCCAAAGGCAACGCATATTCCGTTGCCTTTCTGCTCTTTGACATAATTATTCGATAAATCGCGCTATTCTTGAAAACGTGAAAATTATGGTAGTATTCTTCCTGGATGACTGATTTGACAACTTCTTCTGAAGGAATCGTCGAGGTCACCGTTCGCAGCCATCCAAGGTATTTCTTCCAAATCGTCTCATGGAAATTCAGAGAAATGATTTGTAGAATGCCGGTGGCAATGCAGCCAAAGTTTACAAAAGCTTCTATGGCGTCTGTTGCCTGCCTGATTAATCTACGAGAACGCGGATCACCGATTGCAGATAAATTACTCGTATTTCGCTTGCCAATGCGCGGCCAGGCACTGGTCCAAAAGCGATAGAAAAATGCACCGATCAGGTGTTTTAACACCTTGAAGCTGACTTCGATCTTAAACCGATAACTGTAAGCCTGTATGATATCATGAGGTGACAGGGTCAAATCAGAACACATTAAAATGAAGCAATCTGAGCCGTCACGGACGAGAACAAAGCGGATCTTTTCTTTAATCGGTTTCCATATCAAATCCTGGCATAGAACGGAGACCGTTTCAGTTTGACCATAAATTTCAATCGCTATTTGTTCAAAACACTCGTCCATGGTCTCAAATAGATCCATAAGCTTTACTTTGGCCCCGTATTGCCGTGGTCTTCCGGGAAGACCGGTTTTAGGTGGCGGCTCCTTGTAGCCAACAACATTGCTTTTGGCCCGTGTGACGATATGAAGTAAACAGTCGCCACTGTCGTCCAGAATCTGACCTAATATTAAAAACACAGGTCCAACGGCAAAATAGGCATCCAATACGATGATACACTTTTTACCCACAACCGACACCAGTTCGGCAGCCATAGCAGCCATCAGGCTGGTGATGCTGACCGTTGGCTTATTATTGACAACGGGCTCAGCTTTGTTCTGGAACCGCCGGACCGTTTCTACCCCTTCATGCAGCTCGGCACAAAGGGGGATACAAAAGATTTTTTTTTGCCCATCCGGCTAATATTCCGATCACGCCGTGATGGTGCCCATAGATATACGGCGCTTTGCCGGAGTTGTCCGATTCCTGATGAAGCCTTTTAACCACAGGCATCTTTTCGGCTTCCTTGTTGATCTTGATGCCATCGCCGGCAAGTAAAAGACGCCCATCGATATGAAGCAACGGGCAACCGGACATAACGATTTGCCACCAGCGGTGCATGATATCTTTCAACTGCCATGACGACGCCCTGAAAAATGAAAGCAGGGCCGTATAAATTGACGGTTTTATGCAAAGCCATCGCACAAAGGAGCTGACCCCATAATGGTCAAGCCGGACGATAAAGCCGACAATCACGATGACAAACCAGTTAAAGGCCGTTGTTCGACTGAAGCAGGGCCTGAATTTTACCAATATTCGGCTAATCTCATTTATCATGGCTCCCCCTTTCATTTGAGTCATCCTCTTTTAAAGCAAAGGTATTGGGGGATGTTCTGATAAACGATTTGCCTGCTTTAACCTTTTTTAAAATAGCGGAAACGATGGAATCACGGTCCATTTCTACCTCAAAGTCTCTTTTGGCCAACTGGATAATTTCCGAAACGTGCAAGGGCCTGCCCGCGATATTCAGTACGTTTTTTGCTATTTCTATTTTAGACGTACGTTTTAACTTTGGTTTGATGCCTTTTTGGAAACGATTGATAATTTTGAGTTTTGATTCTGCAACCTCCTTTTGATATTGTAAATAAGATTCAAATGGATCCATGTGCGCATCCTCCTTTCATTTGAAATTATAATAGAAGGATACACACCATAATGATGTATGTCAAATGTTTTTATGTACGTTTTCACATTTTGTCAATTTATTTCAAATCAGGACAATATATCAAAATTGTTTTCGATAATTATGTACGTATGAATGGCAAGAGACATAACCAATTTAAGCCTGGTTATAATCATGAGAACTTTGGACTCTCAAG